>JAKZSX010000001.1:0-3940 GCA_047517405.1 Candidatus Poribacteria bacterium
ACTTCGTCGCGCACGACGCATCGCTCACCGCTGTTGAACTTTATCGACTTGGGGTTCAGCTACTGAATCAGATTATTGAAGAAAATGAGAAGGAAGTTGTGCTTGCAGCGTGTAATACATGCCGGGGACCAAGTATTGGAGGCTTCGCGCTGAATGAGACATCTTCAGGTTATGGAGACTACATCGGCGAAAGGTCTTGGGAAAGTCCACAAGGGTTAAAGCCGATTGCCAATGCGCATGCAGCGTATCTTTCGATGTATGGCAACGCATGGACAAATGAGTTTGGCACCCTAACCATCAATGAACCACTTCCTCTGAACGAAGCACTTATTGCAATGACAATGGCAGGCTTGAGTGGCGGGGTTGTTACTTGCGGCGATGACTTCACGACACTCAAGTCGGAACGGGCAGAGTTGCTCGCCAAGATTTTTCCACTAATCAGCGATGCTGCAATACCCGTGGATCTCTACGAAAATAAATTCCCGCAGATCTGGAATCTACCGGTGACCTCCTCCTACGAATCCTACAATGTCGTTGGAGTCTTTAACTGGACAGATAGAAAGGCAGATGTCGATTTTACTTTGGAGTCGCTCGGCTTGAGTCGCTCTCAATACTATCTCGTGCACGATTTTTGGAACCGTGAATTTCTCGGAAACGTCCGAGAGCGGGTAGCACTGTTCGATATTCCATCCCGCTCTGTCAAATTGCTGTGTTTACGCGCAGAACAGGAGGCCCCCCAACTACTTGCCACAGATATTCACCTCACGCAGGGCGGAGTGGATGTGCTGTCCGCCGGTTGGGATAAGCAAAGCCGGAGTTTCTTAGCGGTCTGCAAACCCTCCACGCAAGGCAAAGGAACATTATTCATTCATGTGCCTGAAGGTTATGCCCCTGCCGCAACTGCATGTTACGGTGCCGAATATCATTTTCGTTGGAACAGACAGATCTATGAATTTGAATTCAATTCAACCGCAGCACTCGTACAGGTCAGCGTTCAATTTGCCAAAACATCAGGTTGAAACGAGGCTTTGCGCCCCGAGAGATCGGGACTTCGCTGCGCTCAATATGAGGCAAAAGGAGGCTTTATGAACTACCCTCAAGTATTAAAGGAACTTGAAGATTTGGTCACCGAGACCTACAGGCTATGGGATCACAACCGCGTTGGATTCCAATGGCGACACTACACATGGAACCATACCATGCGGGTTCGCGCCATGAGCATGGAGCTCGGCAGGCGCGAGGGAGGCGACGTCGCCAAGCTCGAAGTCGCGGGAACACTGCACGACATCACCAAGCGGTATGACGGTGAAATTTTGTCGGATGAGAACGGCAAACGGGTCGTTAATCATGACGGACTCTGGCTGAATGAACAACTCACGCCGAGTCGAGAGAACCTCGTCACCCAGCTCTATGACGAAAACAACCTTGGCGGCACGGTTCACCATGAATCAGGAGCAGTTATCACCGAGAAAATACTGTCGATGTACGATTTTGATCAGGATTTTGTCGATGCCGTTCGTGCCATTGTGCTGGCACACCTGAAGCCGATGAACCTCACCGAGGAACGATTCGATTTTCTCTACGGGAACGTCGAAAATCAGATTCTTTACGATGCTGACACAATGGACCCAAATGTCGGTTATACCGCATTTTTCCGCAATGTCCACATCCACAGCTATTCTGCTATCCGGCGTAACGGCAGGTTCGATCTTGAGGAGTATGTCCAGAGTCTGCCTCGCTGGGTCAACTCTAAACAGGCTTTCGTGGAACATTTATTGACAGAATCGGCAAAGGAGGTCGGGCAGGCGCGGCAGGATCGAAACCGGGAGTTGGCGGATCAGATCGCGTCAGAAGCGGAAGATATGCAGACGAACCGAAAATACGGGCTGCTCGGCGTCATTGAATACTTCGTCGGCGATACCGAAGACCCACACTTTATGAACCAACTGACGTATCTCAAGGAGCATTGGATCCCGGAGCGGCAGAAACGGCTTGCCGAGGAAGAAACTACGGGGACGGCTCGTGACCGGGGGAGTGAGGCGTTAGATCGGGTGATCGATTTCACAAATGCCCTTGAGCGGGAGTATCAAGGGGAAATTTGAGGGGTGTGCGCGAAGAGAATGTGCTTTTGCTTAACAATACCTTATGCAACCGAGGGATTGGGGCAACCCATCCCTCAATCTCTTAAACCCTGTAGGCACCGCTTTACTCTTCAATCAACTGTCTTCCGGCAAACCCGGCATCAATCTCGTGCCAGTACAAGATTGCTTCTTCCCCAGCCCGCCAGCAGAGGTAGACTTCCTTACCTTCCCGAAGGTGAGGGAAGTCAATTAATCCCGGATTTATATCTTTTATTGTGCACCCATAGGCCTGAATCTCCTCAATGGCGTCCCGGAATTTTCCTGTCAATTCGAGAAACTGCGGTGTTTTTCGATGCCCACCGTTATGCCGAATGACCTCAAAGAGCGGAGTTAATTCTGCCCCAAGTTGTTCTAACTCCACCCGAAATTCCCTCAGTTCTGATAGTTGCTGTTCCAGCATAGGGATCAACCGGTTCGCTTCTTCTACAGTGAAATATCTCTTTCGTCGCATTGTTCACTCAACCTTTATTCCAAGATAAATTTTGATTCTATTCTCCAGTAACGAACAGAAGTGTACCTCATATTCGAGAGAATGTCAAAAGAGTTAATTGGGTGTAGAAATTTACCAAGCAATTTGGAGGCTCCTATCAGTGCGTATTAACAGTTATCTGTTTCGCCCCCGATGGATCGGGATGAAAGCACTTGTCGGTTTTTGCACGCTTGTTAGCTCTTTTTTTCTCTTTGGAGTTAGCATTATTCTGATATTAGTTCTTTGTGGAACAGCATCAACGGACGAAAACTCGATAGATGTGAAGCCCTACGGAATTGAGAGGCGGGTTCCGTGGGAGACATCTCACGTCGTGGGTGCCCCTGATGCCACCGATGATCTCTCAACCTTAGCGCGCGAACCGGGGCAGTTTGTGGAGGCAGGAAAAGTAATCTTCAACGGGAAGGGTTCCTGCTACTCATGCCACACCCTCAATCCCTCGGCACCGCCGGGCAGAGGACCAGATCTCACCGATATTGGGGCGCACGCTGCAACCCGAAAGCCGGGTATGGGGGCAAGGGCGTATCTTATCGAGTCCCTCTATGACCCATCCACATTCCTCGTCCACGGGTACGGTAGGATTATGACGCCGGCGTGGAGACCCCCGCCCAGTCTGTCGAATTTAGAGATTGAAGCGGTCATCGCATTCCTTCAGAGTCAGGGAGGAGATGTGAATTTGACGCCGTTTGAACCACCGGTTGATATACAAACCGTTGCAAGGGAAATGGAAGCACGGCCACTTGTCCATGCCGCGGACGCCGAGCGAGGGGCGGAAGTATTCGTCAATGTCGCAAAATGTATCGCATGTCACGATGTCGACGGGATTAAGAAACCGGAGGATCAGACCCTTGACGATGGGGTTGAGGTCTTTCCAGGTCCTGACTTAACGGATATTGCTGCGTTAAACAGCATCGGTTATATTGAAGAATCAATTCTGAAACCTAATGCCGAGATTGTGCGCGGATACGGTGTGGCATCCGTTGCAGCCGGCGGTGTGGTTCTTCAGGGAACACTCACCTTACAAGATAGTGAAAAAATCGTCCTGCGTATCGAAGAATCAACGGAGCCAACGGAGATAACGCTCCTCTTGAGCGAGATTGACCCCGAACCCATTGAAACCTTGACGGATTTGGCGGAGAAAGGATATTTTTGGATTCAGATGACGCCTACCAATTCGGAGCCAATCCGTGGGACCCTCCTCGAAGAGGATGAAGAGACGCTTACGCTCAAGGTCGAAACTTCTCTCGAAGGAATGCAAACGGTATCAAAATCAAACCTCAAGACCTACGTAACTGTCACCCCATATAACGGC
>JAKZSX010000002.1:0-44632 GCA_047517405.1 Candidatus Poribacteria bacterium
GCGATGAAATCGCCGGCATGTATCACCAATTCGACCCCTTCGTTGTTGAACAGTTCGACAGCTTTCTTGACCATTGGAACGTTGTCATGGCTGTCTGAAAAAACACCAATTTTCATACTACCTCCTAGGACGCTATGCGTAAGTTCATCGGTGCGATAGGTGGCTTAACTGCTAAGCTCATGGGCTTTTTGCTCAATTAGATCTGGATCAACATAGCCTTTGTGCAGAACGACACGATACTGAAACTCAAGTTGCTCATCTTGCGGGAGCTGGAACGGTTCATAATAAGCCGGCGACGGGTGGAGGATGCCGTAATTCTCCCTATTCCGCACCCACCATGTCGTTGGATGGCGCGGATTGGACGCGTGATCAATTATCGTTGCACCGTAGACGGCACCATCTTCCGCATGTGTCCCAGCGAAACCGCACCACCGGCTCTGTTTCCCGAAGATGTCCATCGGTTCCGTGCGTCCGTCCCCATCTAACAACTGCCCCGGCGTGAGCGCGTTGTCAAATCGGATAGTCAAGCCGCTGTAGAACAATCCACCCCGTCCCGGCTCTCCGCGGTTGAGATCTAACGTCACCGCGCGTCCATGCGGCTGAAACTGGAGTCGCAGGTCAATAACCAGATGATCCGCTTCCGGCGGAAACACGGTTGTCTGACGAATCTCCGTGAGATGGGTCACATCCTGCCAGTCAATCCACGCATTCTCGACTGTGAATTGGGCTTTTTCTACATCGGCGGATTGCGCCACGCAGCGTTGATGGACGATCCTCCCGAACCCTGTAGGATCTTCGCCCGGCTTCGGTTGTTCCCAGAAATTCACACCGTCGACCTTTTTCCACGCAACCCACATTCCCTGATGATGGACATGGTCTTCAGGCTGGTTCATGGTCAGTGGTGGCGAATCGGGCAGTCGAAGCGGCTGCCAGTAGGTTCGCTGCCCACCCGTTTGGAAGTGATAGTTGAGCAGCGTCTGCCCTTTCCAAGTTAAGCCCAATCCATCATCGATTGATTCGAGTGTCAACATCAGTTGTTCCTTTCTGGGAAAAGATACAAGGTTTGGAACGCATTATATTTTACTCCCAAGCCTTCCTTCTATAATTCTAACTCAAGTTGCTAGTTGCCAAACTCGCTCGGCTTGGATAGACATATCCAAGCCGTAAATACCCGGGCTATAATGTAACGTTTTGGACTGATTGGAAACCCCCGGACTATAGCGCAATGTTCCGGTCTGATTGAGCCTAGATTGTTGCGCTACAGTATCTGGTATTCTGTGGCGTAATGTGCTGGGTATCTTGTGTAGTGGATTTGTCAATCCCCTGCGAGCGGTGATTGATTCCCATTTTCCGAGTTTGCAACGTTCCTATAAGTGGCAACTTGGATTATTCTAGTGTCCTTTTCTATTTCCGAATCAAGCATTTCGATAATCAATTATTGCCTGCCGATATGCCTCCGGCACGCCGATATCGAAACATCTGCCTTTGACAACGTAACCCGAAAAGTTATCCTCTTTCCGCAATTTGTCTAGGCAAGAGGTCAACTGAAACTCACCCCGTTCGCGAAGGCTATGGATGATGTTTTCTTCAAGGTAGTCGAAAATCTCTGGCACCAACACATACATGCCGAACACGGTCAGAAATTCATCTTCCTCCATCCCCTCCACATGAAGATGCTGTCGGGCGTATTCGACAGTGGGTTTTTCGTAGAACTCTGTTATTGAAAGAATAGTGTCCGATTCTTGCCAGGTGCCAGTCGCACAGCCAAAGTTGTGAATCTGGTCTGCGGGTGTAGGGCTCAACCCAACTACGCTATGCTCCACCCGATTATAGACATCCAGGATCTGCCGCGCACAGGACACCTCATTATCGGAGGCGTAGAGATGGTCTCCCAGCATCAGCAAGAATGGTTCGCCGTTGACCCACTCCCGTGTGCAAAAGACAGCGTGTCCAAATCCCTCCTGAACATCTTGGGTCACAAACGAGATCCGCTGCCCCAAGTCCATCAGATACTGGGAATACTCCTGATCTTCCTTGGATAGCTTGTTGAAGTTCTCAATAAACGGAGGAGTCTTGAAAAACCGCTCAAAGAGTTCCCGGTCCCTGCTTTGCACAACAAGGCAGACCTCCTCGATGCCGGCGTTAATTGCCTCTTCGACGATTGCCATGATGACCGGCTTCGGTTTGCCGGATTTGTCAATGATAGGGAAAAGTTCCTTCTTTATCGCCTTTGACGCTGGAAATAGGCGGGTCCCGAAACCGGCAGCGGGAATCACCGCTTTTCGTACACGCTGTCCCGCCTGAATCACCAATTTCAAACAGGACATCTTCAGGTCTCGCTCGATAATTTCGATGACCTTCTGCTGGCTCTCCTGATCCTTGACGATAAATTGTGCGGTGCCGTCTCCTTGTGAGCCGACGCCTTTCCCGCCCAGTATGTATGGTTGGATAGGGTCGTAGTTGAGAACTTTGTGCAGCACAGGTGCCGTCAGTTGCGACGGACAGGCGGGTTGAATGTGCTTGTCGAATTCCGCCTGTGCTTTTCTCATCAGCTCCCCGATGCTGGCTGCATCGCCTTGGTGTAATGCCTTGTATGCTTCGTGGGTTATCCCTGTGCTGATTGGGCCGAGATATTTTTGGACATTCCTTTGCATTTCGTTTTCGGCAAAGGGGTAACAGTGGTTGAGCTGGTTGAGTATCTGCCTCGTATCCTTGCCCGCCCCCAGATCGACGATGACGAAGTATAGATCTTTCGACACGTTAATCTCTTCGACATCAATTCGATCGCCATCAAACGTCATCATGATGGGGCGATTGCCGTAAGCGCAGCCCTGATCCATCCGACCGCAGCGGGAAGGCGTGGTAATCTCACCGATGTAAGCGTATTCCATTTCGCCGCGGACGGTCATCTTCAGGTCATAAATGCGATTGAATGCGCGAGCGACAAGGACACAGGTTGCCGCGCTGGAGGAAAGTCCCTTCTCGGCAGGCAGATCGGTCAGATAATTGTCGATCTCAAGCCCATGCACCTGATAGTGCGTCAGAATCTGGTAGGCGACCCCAGCTGCATAGCTGAAGAAGCTGCCCTTTTGTGCTTCGGTGAGAAGTGCCTCGCTTTCCATGGGCACTTCAAACGGTTCCATGCGTGTGCCGTCGCTTAGCGTCGTTCGTAGAATCAGTTTGGTTGGGTGAGGGTGCACCTCAGCATACAGTCCCTGATTGGTGCTAGAGATAATCGCATACCCCTTTTCTAAATCGGCGTTGATGCGACGATAGCCGCCCGCCCAATCGGTGTGTTCACCAAAGAGGCAGATACGGCCTGGCACAAAAATCTTCATCTTCGGACTCCGGTTTTTATAATCTCCCAAGGTACAATTACGGTGTGATATGATTAGGTGCTGTTGACATTTGGGTGTCGAGTATGGAAACTCGACCTACGGGCTATCTAGCTTCTGTTGGCGTTTGACAAATTGAACCCAACTGGGCAGGCACAAGACCTGCCCCTACATTTGTTCCTCCTACCAACCTACCGCATAACCATCTCGTCGTGGGTCTGATCCGCCGATAAGCGCGCCCGAATCTGAGTCAATCCGAATCGCCTGTGCGCTGCCGGGTCCGCCCCAATCTCCCAAGATTTGGAGTTCATGTCCCCGTCGAGCGAGTTCACTGCGAACATCTTCCGGGAATCGTCCTTCGAGCTGAAGCGCGTCCTCACAGGTGTGCGGTATGGTGGATTCCATCGGGTTCTGTAAGTTGCGCCAACGCGGTGCCTCGACAGCTTCCTGCGACGTCATTCCGAAATCGACGACGTGGGTAACCAACTGAAGGTTGGTTTGTACCTGTGTGTCCGCTCCGGGTGTTCCGCAAACCAAGAAGGCTTTACCATCCTTTGTTACAATCACAGGGTTCATGGTGTGACGCACACGCTTGCCGGGCATGAGGCAATTCGGATGGTCCGCCTCAAGATGCCAATACGTCATCCGGTTGTTGAGCAAGATACCGGTGTCTCCAGCGATGAGACTTGAACCAAATCCCGATTGTATGCTCTGCAAGACGCAGACAGCATTTCCCGCGCCATCCGCCGTGCAGAAGCAGGTGGTGTCCTCAAACTGTTCGGGCCCACCGGAGGGAACATCTGTCGCCGCCCGGCTGAGATCGATGCGTTCAGCCTGCTTTTTGGCATAATCTTTGGACAGCATGCCTTTGATGGGGACATCGACCCAATCCGGGTCTGCCATATATTTCTCCCGATCTGCAAACGAGAGTTTTTTCGCCTCGACCATCAGGTGCACGCTTTCAGCCGTGTTGCAGCCCATCGATTTTAGATCGAACTGCTCGACGATGTTCAACTCCTGCAATAAGATATGCCCGCTCGAATTGGGCGGCATCTCATAAACCTCATACCCCCGATAGTTGGTGTGGATAGGCTCACTCCAACGGGCATGGTAATCTGCGAGGTCTTTCTCAGTCAACAAGCCGTCATATTTTTCGCTAAACTCCACAATCGCTCTAGCAATTTCACCTTCATAGAGGGTGCCGCGTCCCTCTGCGGCGATTTTCTGTAGGGTACTTCCGAGTGCTTTGTTGTAGATAATTTCTCCCGGTTTGGGTGGGTCGCCGTCATTGGTAAATATTGGGCGTGTGTATGGATCTTGGGCGAAGCGCGAATTTTCGCCTTTGAGCCCCCCGGCAAGATTGTGGCTGATAGGAAAGCCGTTTTCGCATAGCGAAATCGCTGGCTCAAATGCCTGCTCCAATTTAAGCGCACCGTAACGCTCGTGCGCTTTAAGCCAGCCATCGACGATGCCCGGCACCGAGACGCTGCGGATGCCCTTCATCGGAATCCCGCCATCCCGCAAGTACAGTTCGCGGGTTGCTGCGTAAGGCGCGGGCCCTGTTGCGTTCACACCCGTCACCGTGCCGGTTTCCGCCCAGTAAATCAGGATAAATCCATCCCCGCCAACGCCAGATCCTGCCGGTTCAACCACACCCAACGCTGCTGCCGTTGCGACTGCGGCATCAACGGCATTCCCACCTGCCAAAATCGCCTGCATCCCAGCCTGTGATGCGAGCATATGCCCCGATGTAACCATGCTGTTTCTGCCCATCGCAGAGGGTCGAAATCCCGAAAATTTAATCCCATGTGGTGATTGCATGTTTTGTCCTCCGAAGTTGTAATCTTTGAACCCTTGAGGGATTGCGCTGCTACCATCAGTCACAACTTTAGCATCATTGGCTCCAAAAAATCAAGTACAAACTTGTCCACGTTGCTTGCACAACGGATTCAACCACCCTAACAATGAATGCAGTAAAATTGGAACAAATCGCTTTCTCCGGTGTATAAACTCGCAAGCATCCTATCACAATTCTAAACAATCCATCAATTTAATTTTCTGGTCTTCGGCGACCTGAGTAGGACGATAAACTGCTTAGGACAGTGTGTTCCGTTCAGTTCCGTAATTTGATCCCCCGATCTTAATCGGTGCTTGACACCTTTGGGCAAAGATGATAGAATGCGCGAGGAAGATAAAATTCGTTTCACGCTTTTGTAACAAAATACACCAACAGGAGTTTGAAAGATGAAAAGATTCATTATTGTAGAGATTATTGTTATCGCAGCCTTAGCGATTGGCTTTTTTGTTGGCAGAGCGTCAAAGGCAGGAGACAGCCTAGTTGCTTACTACACAAGCGGGGATGCTGCGTGGGAAAAGGCCCAGCAGGCGGATACCCCTCCCGTAACTCTTGAGGATGAAGATCAGAAGCGTGTCAGCGAGGTCAGGGCTTTATACCGGCATGTGTTCGAGAGATACCCCGATAATCGTTGGGCGGATGACGCTGTCTATCAGTTGTCATCGCGGCTTGGACGGACGGACGAGGAAGCCTTCGCGCTGTTTCGACGGCTCATTAACAACTACCCCGACAGCGAATGGGTAGATGATTCGCTCTATACCATTGCCATCGCTTACTACCGACTGGCGGAAGATATTAAAAAAACAGATAGCGTTGAGAGCGCGGATGCCTACTACGATCGGGCATCGGCGATGTTTGATCAGCTCATCCAAGACTATCCCGGCAGTGCACTCTCGGACGAATCCCATTTCAACAGGGCGATGTGTCTCTATGGAAAAGAGATGTGGACCGACGCGCTTGAGGCGTTAGATGGGTTGAGGGAAGCCTTCATGGGTAGCGATCTCCTGTATAGTATTGTGTATTATACTGGGATGATTTTTACCGAGAGGCAAGCGTATGACGAAGCGCGAGTCGAGTTTCAGAACGTCGTCAGTTCGGGCCATGAAGAACTTGCCCCACTTGCACAGTTTGGCATCGGTCAAACCTACTTTGCGGAAGCGAAATATGATGAAGCGATTGAGAGTTACCAAAAGGTAATTGACACATACCCTGACACCAACATGGCGCAGGAGTCACACTTTAACATCGGTTGGGCGTATGAGAAGTTGAAAAAGTATGACGAAGCGATTATCCAGGTGGAGGGAGCGATAGAGAAATATCCGCACAATGAGAATATAGCCAATATGCAGTTTTATGTTGGACAGATTTACTATGCAAAGGAAGATACCGATGGGGCAATCAACGCGTATCGCAAAGTCGCCGATAATCCGACCTATAATTACGATACACGAAGGCAGGCGCAATATTGGGTTGGCTACATCTATGAAAAAGCGGATAGAACGGAGGAGGCAATAGGGGAATACCAGCAACTGCTCAAAGACTTCCCAGAACCTCACCGCACACTCCGCCACCCATCGAACAATATCAACGAAAACTATATTCAGAAACTGCGGACCGGAGAGTTATAAAACGATTTCTGAATTGGCAAAATTTGGCTTCATGGGCAAACAAACCTTGTGGAGGTGCTAAACCTTCACAAGGCTGTGCCCACTTCATCTATTGCGAAAAATTCTACGCCTCCCAAATCTTCTAAAACACGCTTACCTTACAGTCCCTATCTCCCCGAAAATTACCAGAGCTTATACACTATCGACGATGCACGTCGAGGTAAACGAACACCCGCTTGATTTGCTCAATACGCTTCTGCAAAGCTGCCGCACGTTCAAAACGCAGGGCAATTGCCTCCCGATCCCGCTCCGCGGTCAGCTTCTTGATGACGGCGCGATATCTCCCCTCTAATATATGAACCACATCGTCAATCATTGCACGGTAGATCTCACGGCTGACTTTCGCCGCGCAGGGAGCCTGACAACGCTTCAGGTGGTAGCTGAAGCAGGGGCGAAAATCCGGCAGTGGGGTGATGGTTCCCTCACATGTCCGAATCGGAAAAATCCGGTGTAATACCTCAATAACCTCCCTTGTCCATCTCAGACTTGAATAGGGTCCAAAATAGCGTGCCTCATCCGCTTCTTCCTTGAAAACGATTGTTACCTTGGGGAAATCCTCGTTGAGCGTCACCTTAATGAACGGGGACCTGCGGACAAATTTCAGGCTGGTGTTATACGGCGGTTGATGGCGTTTGATAAGGCGGGACTCCAGCAGTAATGCCTCTAACTCGGAAGCGCAGACTTGGTAGTCAATTTGTGTTGCGTGTTGCACTAACCGCTTGATCTTGCCCCAGCGATTCTGCTTAGAGTTATATAGGTATGATCGCACCCGTTTGTTTAGCGATTTTGCCTTGCCGATGTAGAGAATTTCTCCAGACCTGCTGAGAAAAAAGTATACACCCGGCAGCGACGGGAGATTGACAACCATTTCCTTGGTAAGCATCGTTGATATCAGAGGCGAATGGCGGGGTGGAGGGAAAGGAAGGCTGACAGAAGCTGTTGGAACTTCCAATCTTCTTGCCTTCCGCGTTTTAAGTTCTTACGCACAGATTGCGGTAATCGAAAAGAGAATCGTGGGCTTAGTTTGCGAATGGGAACGTTCCATCGTATCCGCGTGGACGTGAGACATGCCAAATCCCTTCATACATTGGTGTTACCTGATAATGGCAGACCACGTTGCTCCGTTCCATGTCGTCCCGCTCTTTCGCGCCTTGGTGGGGGATATGGTTGATGAACACCACGCAATCGCCAGCCTTTGGGTAGAGGATAACGTGCTCCTGCGCCTCACACCACGCTTCAAACTTGGGACGGTCCAACGGATATAGATGAGGCGGTTCGACAAGATGACCGCCTTTGACATACTTCAGGTGTCCTGAACCGGGGGCATTATCCTGAAAATAGTAGGTTGCGTTGAACCCAATGGGGGACACTGTAAAGCGAAACTTCTCCGCTTCCCGTTTTTCCTGCCAATAGCCGTAGAAGTCTAGGTGCCACTCTTGCAGGTATGGTCCCGGGTTGATGTGCGCACGCAGACTCCGTAGTTGGCACTGCTTCCCCATCATGCCTTCGAGGTAAGGGCGGATACTTGGATGACCCACCAACGGAGCAAACGTTTCTGGTTCCCGGTCTAGCAGGGAGTCAAACCACATATTGCCCACCGCGTTCAGCCCTTCCTCCCAGCCCATCTCACGGGCATAGTTGATGCGCTGCCGAATATGTTCCGTTTCCTCCGGGGACAGTGCTCCCTCTATCAGTATGAAACCGTCCTGCTCTAATCTATCCAATGTGCTTTCGATGTTTTCCATAGCCTGCAAAGGTCTCCTTGTCAGTCGGGTCAATTTTCGAGCCAACCAATACAGTTCTTGTCCTTAGTTTACTACATCTTGCCGGAATCGTCGATCCGCAATTTGAAAATTAGAAATAACGCAAGTATTTTGGGCAGGCACAAGATCTGCTCCTACATTTAGCAACCCTTGTGCCTGCCAGATGTAGGTTGTCCTATTGCAGCGGTATTGATTCCCTTTGCGAATCGCTTGCGAATCCATCTCCAAGTGTGGTAGAATATCCCCTTAAGAGCTTAGCTACAATCAGACTTGCACAATCTAATTCTTCAAGAGGATTATAAGATGGACAGTAGTTACCGTGTCGCCATCGTTGGGGCAACAGGAGCGGTTGGCACGACAATGCGGCAGATTTTGGAAGAACGCGCATACCCCGTTGCTTCGCTGAAGTTGCTCGCTTCCCATCGTTCTGCCGGTGAGATTTTGACATTCAAAGATCAACCCATCGTGGTCGAAGAGCTAACGCACGATTCATTCGATGACGTTGATGTCGTGTTTTCGTCAGCGGGCGCACCTGTCAGTCGTGAATTTATACCGACTGCGGTGGAAAAGGGATGTCTCGTCATTGATAACACCAGTGCGTTCCGGATGGACGCAGACACACCGCTGGTAATTCCCGAAGTAAACATGCACGCAGCAATGCGGCATCAGGGCTTGATTTCCAACCCCAATTGTTCGACCATTCAGATGCTTGTGGCGCTCAAGCCACTCTACGATGTCGCAGGGATTAAGCGTATTGTCGTTTCGACCTACCAGAGTGTTTCAGGAAAAAGCGGCTCTGCTGTTCTTGAACTGGTTGATCAGACGACAGCTGCATTGGAAGGGCGTCCAATTACATGCGATCTGTTTCCGCATCAGATGGCGTTTAACGTCGCTTTCGATTGGCCCTTTGCTGATAACGGTTACAGCGAAGAAGAGATGAAGATAGTTCATGAAACACAAAAGATCCTTGAAGATGACACCATCGGTATCTCGGCGACAACCGTTCGGGTGCCGGTGTTCTTCGCCCATTCTGAATCGATTAACCTTCAAACAGACAGCAAGCTCACCGCTGATGAAGCCCGCCAGATTCTTTCCCAAGCTCGCGGCGTTACTGTTGTCGATGACCCGAAAAGTCGGAAATATCCGCTTGCTATCAATGCCGCCGGGCAAGATGATGTATACGTCGGACGTATCCGTGAGGACGATTCCATCGAAAACGGATTGAACTTATGGGTCGTCGCAGACAACCTCCGCAAAGGAGCCGCGTTAAACGCTATTCAGATCGCAGAGGTCTTGGATCGGATTAATGTGTGATAAATACACATATCTGTGCTCCCGCCGGACCAAGCCGACACGTTAGTGCTAACGGTAAGCTTCAAGGAGCCAAACCGAACAGATGCCCTCCACACTTGAGAACGAACTGGTTGAAATCTATGAGCGGGAAGTCGAAAAACTAATCGAATCTGAGAGCAAATATCAATCAGCCCTCGGAGCCGCCGAGGTTTCCGCTGTTGTCCACGCATTTCGTTTCGCGCTCGAAAACGGTGCAGATAAGGTGACCGTTCAGATGCTCTACGATATGATCGACGACAGTTCCGGAGATTAACGTATGCGACTCGAACGTATCATCCTCAAATCTTTCGGCTGTTTTGACCGTAGGGATTTTGATCTGAGCGACGGGGTGAATCTTATCTTCGGTCCCAATTTCAGCGGCAAAAGCACGCTTGTTAATGCCATTTTTTTTACGCTGACAGGCAAGCCGATTATTCCAAAGGTGAGTTTGCCTGCAATGGCTCAGTCTGGCGCGCCCAGTGGCACCGCCGGACTCATTTTCCACAACGGAGAGCAGAGCTACCAGCTGTTCCGATCGACGCAGGGAGAGGTGCAACTCCGTCTTAAAGAGGAAAATGGTGAGAAGTGGCGTATCCTCAGCATGGACAAACGTTCGGCGGACGAAGATCTGAGACAGAAGTTCCATTTCAGCTATCACCACCTTGCAGCAGCAACATTTCTAAGAGAAGGAGAGATTTTTGAGTTCCTTGCACGACAGCCCGCGGATCGGCGCGATATCCTTTACGCATTGCTCGGTATCGATCGGTTGATGGAGGTGCGACAACGTTTCATTGACGGGCGGCGGATTGCCAAGCGAGAGGAGAGGCGGATACAAGACCATCAGCGCAGTATGCGGGTGACGACGGTCAAGAACCATCGTGAAGAGATTGAGCGGGTTGACGCAGAGCTGAAGAACTTGGAAGGTCAATACGAATTACTGTCGGGTAAAGGGGCTGAAAGCAGCGATACAGCACTCGTCGCTGAATTGACGCAGGCGCACGAACGATTCCAAAAGGAGATTGACGGGCTAATCCAAGAACGGGCATCGGTTCTCAGCGGATTCACCGATGTGGATCACCTGCGGGCGTCCATTAAAGAAATTGAGTCAGCGACCGCTAGCACAGGCGGGGTAGAAAAGCAGCGAGAGGAAGCCATTCAACGGATTGGCAGCCTAAACAGTCAGATCCAAACGCTTTCCGCAGAATGCGAAACCTTGCGCCAATTAATCGACAACGATCACGGGCACTGTCCAACTTGCCATCAGCCGGTCCAACAAAAGATTATTGCGGGGATCCTTGAAGAGAAAGAGTCAGCGAGGGCTGCAAATCAAGGGGAACTTGAAGCACAGCAGAAAACCCTCGACGAACAGACTGCTAACATCAATGCCCTGCGTGGACTGAGACAGCGGCATCAGCTGATGCAAAGCAAAGTCGAGCAGCTTGAGCGGATCGAGGCGCGACTTGCAAATCTTCAGCGTGAGTTCGATGGGATTGCCAGTCGGTTGGGTACGCTGCAGCCGACACCGCCTCCACAAACGGGCACGGGAGTTGATGGTGTTACCGATCCCGCACAGATCGCTGAACAACGCCGCCAACTCAAATACCGCATTGACAGCTTGCGCCGACGACTTGTCGGACTTAATAAGGAAGAAGCGGTTCTCGCCCATAAACTCCAAGAGCTACAGCGGACCCAACACCAAGCGAATCAAATTCTGCGTACACGCCTCAGCTTTGAACTCGCCTGCGACGGTGTTGATAAGACGATTGCGTCCCTCCAACAGACAATCCTCCAACCCGCCGAAAAGGAAATCCAGCGTTGGCTAGAGCGTATGGACCTGACTCGGTTCTCTCAGATCGATCTCAAAAGCCAACACCTGCTCCCCTCCCTCAATGTTGAAGGCTTCGAGCGCAACCTATTGCTCCTCAGCGGTAGCGAGAAGATGATGCTCTACCTCTGCTTCAAAGCCGCGCTATCGGAAGTGTTAGGGGCACTCGGTTTCTTCGTCTTCGACGATCCCACCCTCCACCTCGATCCAGATCGGCGAGGCACGATGATTGACTTCATTCAGCGGCTTGCCGAAAAACATCAGGTCATCGTGACGAGCAATGACCCGGAGGTTCGGGCAAGCTTGCCGGACGCACATCTGATTGAAACAGTGTCACACACTTCTCAAATGTAATCGAATTTACCTTTCTCCACTCAATTCACATCTGTACCACGAAAAAATTTTGACTTCATCACGATCGGGACGAAAACGACGCTTGAAGCAAAACATCTCATCATTGGTGAAGTGACTCACGTCTCTTTTGTGTTTAATTATGGGGAATTTGGCCCACTCAGTTTTGTAACAGTCCGTGTTGATTGGGATATAAAACATAAGATTGAGCGTGCTGAAAATCAGGATACGAGTCCTCAAGGGAGACAAACATCCGAAGAAGAGCGTGAAACAGCTCCACAAACAGTGACCTTCGTGCAGACGGGTGGCCCATACTCCGATGGAGGTATGGTGTGAGCAGTGGGTGTTCGTGTCCTTAAACAGGGCGAGCGTGTTTTTCTCAGGTTACGTTCTACTAATGCGCCGTTTGAGCATAATGGGCAGACAGTCAATAGTGGTACTTCAGAATATGGCACTATGTATTCTGTCCAAGAAGAAGGTGATGAACTTGACCAACATCTCATTAGTCGGGGATGGCAAGGCCTCGATACTACTGTGTTGCAAATGACTCGTATTGTAAGGACGACTCTGAAACAACCAGAGCAGATGCGAACATTGGAACGTAGTATGAATGGACTTAAACATCTAACACGAGAGGCTCGCCTCCAAATTGTGATGAACAAGGTGGCGAATATTGAAACGGAGTTGAATCTTCCACATTTTAACAGACAATAATATCAAGGAGGATTATCATGAAAACCTTAGCGTTTGTGATGATTGCAATGACCATTGGCTTCACGAGTGGGAGCTGTGCTCAATCAAAACCTCTTCGATCGTTTGATGTTTTGAGAATGGGAACTTTTTTCTTAGTGTGAACCCATTGATAGGTCACCCCGCCTGTCTCAGTCTCTACAGATCACGCTGCCCCCTCCAATCCCAGCTGCCCTGCAAGGTCATCAACAAATTGGCGTGCGACCCGTCCCGATCTGCCGCTCGATGACGCTTCCCACTCCAACGCTTTCCGATGAAGCTCGTCCGTTGAGAGAGATAATCCACGCTTTTGGGCGTAGTGGGAGACGATCTGTAGGTAGGTGTTTTGAGAGAACCGATAGAAAGCGAGTCGCAGTCCAAATCGGTCGCTGAGTGAAACCTTCTCTTCGGTCGTCTCTCGCGGGTATAACTCGTCTTCGTCGTTCTGGGGATACTGGTTTTCCCCAACTTGGCGTGGCATCAGGTGACGACGGTTAGATGTCGCGTAGATGAGGACGTTCTCAGGACGGGCGGCAATCCCGCCCTCCAGCATCGCTTTCAACTCTCTGTATTCCGCTTCCCCTTCGCTGAAAGAGAGGTCGTCGCAAAAGAGAATATACTGTTCCTGGCGTTCCCACAGGAGATCGGCAATCTCTTGCAGATGGAGCAGCCCCTCTTTGTTCACCTCGATCAGCCGCAACCCTTCCGGCGCATACCGATGGAGTATCCCCTTGATGAGCGACGATTTACCCGTTCCCCGATCACCCCACAACAGCGCATGGTTCGCTGGGAAGCCGCGCAGAAACTGGCGCGTATTCCGATCTAATTCCTGAATCTGCCGATCAACCCCGATCAGGTCGGCGAGGTCCACGAGGTCGGGGTGTTTGACGGGAATTAGACGTTGACTCCGCCACCGAAAGGCGATATGTCCATCGAGTGGT
This sequence comes from Candidatus Poribacteria bacterium, assembly GCA_047517405.1. Classification (GTDB taxonomy): domain Bacteria; phylum Poribacteria; class WGA-4E; order WGA-4E; family PCPOR2b; genus PCPOR2b. Next base: position 13,799 of record JAKZSX010000002.1, read on the forward strand.
TCGACGGGATTTTCGATGGCAGCGGTGCTGGCTGTCACGAGCCCTTCCACTTTGTCGAGCAGTTTCTCTACGCGGGGAATAATCGTTTTCCAATCTTGTGCCATAGACTTTTTATGTTTTTCCAGTTACTATTTTTGGTTAATTGTTATTGTAGATATGTGCGTTTACTGCTATCCTGTACACTTCCACTAGAATAGTAGCCATGATGAGAAAACCTGTAGAAAATCGATTCATAAAGTGGGTCTATTTAATCGGTCGAATTTTCGGACTCATATACGTTTTCGTAATAGTGTAAAATCGTTTTCAGATCACGCCAGTGCTTCTCATCAAACCAAATGTGTATTGCAAAGTCACTCAATTCCAAGCGTACCTCAGGTTCATCTGAATCTTTCAGAATATCATACAAGACTTTTTGCGCTGCTTTGTCGTTCTTCACATATTCCTGATATTTTGCTGCGCACTCTGGACATAATGCTAGATGTTGAGCCTCGTGTTCTTTGGGAAAGTAATCTTTTCCGAGAGCCTCTACTGCCTCAAAATAATCATCATCGCTATTGCGCTTCTTGAATGGCATTTCCTGTCTACACATTTGGCATTCCATATTGTTAAATTTCGTATATTGCGCCCGAAGGAGAATGTGAGAGTCAATCGTATTACGAGTAGATCTAATACTTCTTGCCCGAATTTCGTATTGTTTTTCTTCAGCATCGCTGAGTTGTATGGTAAGTCGTTCCGCACGCCGTTTTTCGGTGTTAAGCCTATCAATCATTTCCTCAGGTGATTTACCCTGTGCCCTCAGAACCTTAGCAGGTTCGACCATCGTCTCAGCTTCATCACCTGAACTAAATCCTATTTCCTGAGCACGTTGATTCTGATTGCTTTTCTCTCTTTCTTTGAAAATCTGTTCTAACTTCTGCTTTTCTGCAATCTCACCAAATTTAATTGATTCAAACCATTTTTGTCCTGTCTCGTATGGAAAGCCTTCGGGAAGACGTTCAATTGATGCCTCACGAGGGATTACAAAGGAAATTGAGTCGCTATCTTTCTGTGGCACCCACTCTGTTTCTTTTAAATTATGTACAAGACTAGAATGTGCTTCGCGAGGCTCATTCGATTGGTTCCGACGAAACTGGGCTTTTAAGTAAGATTCAGGCGCACAACTCATCGTTCGCCAAATCAACTTTGCCTTATCAATTGATGGTTTATAAAACAGATCTTCAAATTCATGGATGCTATAATCTTCATTAATCATTTTCTCGGTAAGCCGACCACCTGGAGCCAACATAAGCCAATAGTATTGAGGATGATCCTCAGAAATCTCGTGCTTGAATACCTGAAGTTTTGTCTGTACACCTACGGCTTTGGCGAACTTACCAAGCCGTTTTAGATCTATATCGGATTTTGCATATTTCGGAGAGAGAGGCCTTCTGAAGTGGCTTGAATTTGTCTCCATAGCTTCATAGTATGCTGTCAAACCCGTATCAAGGTAAGGAGAGTCTAGAAAGATTTTTTCTGGAGATGCCCACCCTTCCTTGTTGTCCAAATCCTTATCAATTTGAAAAATAGGGTAAGATTTGAACAACTCTGCCTGACTTGAATCTACCTCTACGAGTTTAATGAATCTTTCCAAATCTGCCTCGCGAGGTTTAATTGATCTAGGCGTATATCGTTGCTTCAAAATCATCTTGATTCGTTCGGTTTCATCAACTTCGCGAACCCCAATAGTTTCAAGGGATTTTTTGACCTTTATTGCTTTGTAATCACTTGGTATGTGTTCATCTCCTTGCCGGAACTTTCTCTTTTTTAAAGTGGTTTTTTGAACCTTCTCGTTTTTTTCTGATTTACGTAAGTCATTGGTCTTTATTTGGCTTGAAACTTTCTTCTTTTCTAAATTGAGTAACCCATGCTGGTATACTTGCACGTCTGTGTTACCGACCCGCATAAACAGATGGTCATCATCAAACTTTTGCAACTTACCGCGAATTACATAACCTCCACGCATAGTGAGAACTATATGTTTCTTGAGAGCTTGTCTTAATTCTCCTTTCTTTAGTTGCATTTTCGTGACACTCTTAGATGGTTGCGCTTTTTCAATGTGCGGTCTCACATCTAATATTTTCTCAACCGGGAAAGCGAACAGAATATTCCGTATAGGTTTGATGCGGCGCCGGCCTCTGCCGTCATTGCCACGCACCGTACCAGAATTAATCTCGAAATCTCTCAGGTCGAGAGTATCAGTATCCTCATTTGACAAATAAAAACGCCACGTGTTAGAGTATCGAGTCCGTAATCGATCTGCGTCCCATTTAGAATTCATTGCGAATCCCCTCAACCATGTCAGTCAACAAATACCTCATACTGCTGATACTTCCAGAATCCCATAAGCCACTAGTTTTGTCGTAATATCTGCTTTCGCCATTGCTGCGTCCAACTCTTGAATACGCCGATTATAATCTGCTTCAGCGTTGGCAATCTGGTATCCCCTCATCCGCTGGATGTTTGGATCGTCCACCTGTGCACGTTGGTACTCAAGAAGATTTATCCGTGCTTCATGACTCGTTGATAAGCTTTCTCTACGGTACTCTGCCAATTCACGAGTATTTTGCCGATGTTTTTCAAGAGTTTCGGCCCACAGTTGATATTGCCGCTTATCCAACTCGTCCCAAGCGAAAGGTTCGCTAGTTCCCTGATTCTCGTGGCCAACTGCTCTCTCAAGAAGTCGGTCAAGATGCGGTGTCAACTTCTCATCCAAAGTAATTGACTTGAGTGCCAAATCTTCCTTGATACCGTGAAAATGCCACTGGTAAATCGCGAATTTGTAACGTCCCGCAGGCACTTCTTGGGTTTGTACCTTCAGTGTTGTGACGACATCTGATTTTATATTCAGCATCTTTGCTGCTTGTTTGACCAAAGGGTGCACTATATTGATTAAGGTCACTTCATGGTGGTCCCTCCTGCAATCCGCCTCAAAGGTTATAGACAAAAGCGGATCTGTGCCCTTCAACCATTTTTCCCATTCCCGATAAATCGGGTTCCGTTCTCTAGAGAGTTGTTGGAAATCGCTTAGTAAGATGTTTCGTGCCTCGCCTGAAAGTCGGAGCGTTTTGAGATGCCTTTCCCCAAGGACAAACTCCTGATCTGTCTGGAGTTGCTGACGCAGATAGAGTGTAACAAGCCGTTGTATCGATGCCGGAGTCAACCAGAAGCTGGAGGCATCATCAATATCCTGCTGCATCTGATCTTTAGGTAGGCGTAGTCCAAAAAGTTCTAGTTCTCTTTCTTCCAATCGCTCTTGTTCTTGGACCGACCGGATCTGATTGTCTTCCAACTGCTGAAATTTTTCACGGCGTTCGGCATCAGTCAAAGTGAAGTTTTCAGCAATACTGTAAATTTCCTGTGTGATTTCGCCGAGAATTTTCTCGCTACCACCTAGGGCACTTTCAAAAACACCGATGCGCAGTAAACACCGATCATAGATTTCGGCATCAACGGTGCCCGGTGTAATTAAGTTGATAATGGTGACACTCCCGCTCTGTTGACCATTCCGGTCGATACGGCCTATCCGCTGCTCAATTCGCATCGGATTCCACGGCAGATCATAATTGACCATGCAGTCACAGAATTGGTAATCCAGCCCTTCGCACCCCACCTCGGAAAATAACATCAGATCGAGGCTATCGTACTCTATTCTCGGCTTCTCAAACCGACTGCGGAGTTCAAGGCGTTCTTCGTCCGCAACACCGCCGTGAATCATTCCAACGCGAATGCCGTCCGCCTTCAGGTGCGTGTAAAGATAGGCAAGCGTATGGCGAAAGCTGCTAAACAGCATAATTTTGTTGTTAGGCAAGTGCTGCCGTTCTTGGATAACCCCGCGGAGAGCCTCCAGTTTTTGATCGCGAGAATTGATAGATTTCGCTTTTTCGAGAATTACTTGGATCTGGTCCTGAATTTGCGTTATGGTGCCTTCAAGGGGTATTGATCCCGTAACATCCGCTTCCGTCCATGCGAGTTCGTCAAGGTGGCGACTCAAGATGTCCTCAAGCATTGGTTCAAGTCCATAGAGGCAACTTGCCAGCTGCCGGCGGAGCGTCGTCATCATGAACTTGACATTCTGATCTCCGTGAAGCGTGCGGAATATCTCCGCTTGTGTTTCAAGCAGCGCGTCATGGAGTTCTGCTTGGTCCGCTGTCAATTCAACCTCTACGGTTTGCGGTTTGCGAATTGTAAATTCCCCGATATCCCGTCGGCGAGTTCTATTAAGTATTCCTGAAAAGGTATATAGTCCTTCAATATCTGTGATGAGTTGGACCCGTTCTTCTTTGGTAACGGATTCCTCTGTGATTTGATTTTGGATCCGCTTGAATTCCGGATTCTCTTTGAGTATGGATTTTCCCCAGCCAGTGGCGGCTGCCCGGTCAAGGGCTTCCCGTGTGTTCTGTGTCCAACCTTGCTCTTGGGAGCGCGCCGCATCAACCGCTTGGTTAATAAATGGATTCGGCTCTGCCATGTGCTCGAAACTATCTTCATCCAGAATCAGGTCTGGACGAAGAACGTTAAGCAGAACAAACAGGTCTCGGCTGCTAAGCTGAATAGGAGTTGCAGTCAGGAAGACTGCCGCTTCCGCATGTTCACAGAAAAATCGTACCGCCTCGTGATTGGCAGTATCTTGATTTCGGATGTGGTGTGCTTCATCCACAATCACCAGATCAAAGCGTGGGGGTGGATCCAAATCCAAAAGTCCCTGTCCACGCCTTCGCCTCTGCTTACCTTCTGGCCCGTAGAGGAGCACCTTGTCTAACAACGAATAGGGGAGGATTACCTTCTGGTATTGCTCGGGCCACTCGCCATCTAGATGCATCTCATTGATGCAGTACTGCAAGAGTTTCCCATCTAGATGCTGGAAGTCTTCATCAAACCGTTTCAGTTCTCGCTTCCATTTTTCCTCAGCGACCAAGGGGCGGGGGCATATAATGAGGACAGATTTGATATCGTGACGCGCCTGCAATTCTCGGAGAATCAGCCCTGCCTCAATAGTTTTGCCGACACCAACACCATCAGCAATAAGCAATCTCGGCCGGTCGGATCTGATGAATTTCAGTACAGGGCGGTACTGATACGGAATAAAATCAATTCCCGCGGTGTTGAGCGAGTAGAGTGTTGATAGTCCTGGACGGAGAATTTGAATCGCGGTTAGGTAGGCGTGAAACTCATCGCGAGAAAGACGCTGAAAGTCTTCTCCAGATTGCTGTTCCAACTGTAACTGAGATGCATAAAAGTGCTGAACCTTACCATCAATAAAAACATTGAACCGGTCTTCAGGACTGCCCGGTAATACGTCAACAACTGCACCCCGAACAGATGGATCCGATTTCAAGAAGACAATCTGACCCGGTGAAAACTCTAGCGGAGAATTCGGGTTGATATGCATAGTTTTTTCCATACTTCGGTGATGCGCGTCCTTTCACTTTTGAAATCCACTGTCAATTTGGCTATACGCTATTATCTCGTTATTACTCGCCCTGTTTCACGCTATCCGCCAAGATCGAGATCATTTCCGCCAGATCTGGGAACGCCTCCGAATCTTCGGGCGCGAGGTCTGCGAGGTGCGTCTTCCCGACCAATCGGTACATATCCGCCACACCCGCGAGAATCTTTGGCGTCAAACCGACGTAGCCAAACGTTGCTGAAATCTCCTCCATCTCACCGATCCAACGTCTAGCCTTCGGCGGCATCCCCGGCAGTCCCCCTTCCATCCGTTGATACAACGCCGATTGACTCATCTGAAATTCCGCTTTGAGGGGTTCGGACACCCCTAGCAGTTCTGCAGCGGTCAACAGTTCCGTGCAAAGTGCGGTTAATCCCTTTGTCAAAGAGGCGTAGCACATCTTAATCGCCGAAGCCAACCCGATCTGATCACCGAGTGGACGGACATCGAGCCCAAATTGCGTCAACGCTTCAAAATCACCGACGTGGGCCCCTGAGGCGTAGAAGCGGGTCGCCCCCGGCTTTCTCGGCGGCGGACCGATAATCGACGCATCGACAAAACGTCCACCGGCTTCGGTAATGATTTCGTCCAGTTGACGTGTGGTTTGTGGGGCGATTGCGTTACAATCGACGTAGGTGAGATCCGTTTTCGTTTCGACAAGCGCATCGGCAACCGCTTGAGAGGCCCCCTTGGCTTCTGCCGGCACCATAATCGACAGGATAATCTCTGCTTCATTCACAAGGTCTTGATACGTCGGTACATCTTCAATCTTCGCTTTTTCTGCGAGGGTCCGGGTGCGTTCACTTCTCCCTTGAAGACAGGTAATCACGCGCAGGCCGTGTGTAACAAGGACATTGCCCACAGTATGTCCCATATCGCCGGGGCTTAGAAGTCCAACAGTTTGTAGTGACATATCTTTCTCCTCTTCAGGTTATTAATAACTGATGGTGCGAGTTTGCAACTGTTGCCTCCGTCAGAGGCAGTGCGTGAAACGTAAAAACCGTTAGTTTTAGTGTTGGGTGTCACTGGATTGGAGCGATTGCAGGCGGCATCGAACACCGAAATCTTAGTGTAAGGCTTGGTATTTCTTATGGGTGTCGTTCAAGCTAGCCTACGCCTAACTGTGAGTGAGGACGGCAATTCAGCCTAAAGGGGTAGAGGTCCTATTCTCCCACTCCGAGCGGAGGAGACCGTACAGATACATATTATGTCGTTTCCCATCCCGCTGTAGGTGTTCCCGATGTATACCCTCACGCTGGAAACCCAACTTTTCATACAACGCGATGGCGCGTTCGTTGTAGCAAAACACCGTGAGCTGTACGCGATGCAAATTGAGCTCATCAAAGGCAAATCGGAGCACAAGTTGCATGGCTTCGTATCCGTAGCCTTTCCCCCAGTGTTTTGCCTCCCCAATAGCGATGCTCACACCGCTCACCCGATGTGTCCACAGTATCCCGTCCAGTTCAACGTAGCCAATTAACGCATCGTTGTCAAGGGTGCGAATGGCGAAAAGAAAAGCGTCAGTCGCTTTATGCCTGTCATCCAGCCACTGAGCCAAGGCCGCTTCAGTTCTGGGATAAGCGGGGAACGCGTCAAATAGTCGTAAGAATTCGGGATTCTGATGCCATTGGGCAACGGTTGGCAGGTCGCTTTGCGTTAACGCTGTGAGTCGGACCCGACTACCGCGCAAAAGCGTCGAAGAGGTCATGCCCAGTATTCCTGACGGATTGATCCCGGCACGTTGTTGATCGCATCTTTTTCGGACAGTTTGTTGGCAGGCGAGTGTTACGCGAATACCGTTTCTTCATCCGTGTCATCAGATGTGTCATCGGAATCGCTTGATTGTTCTGCTTCCTGTTGCTGTACCAGTGTCGTAGGTATAAACAGCATGTCGCTAGGAGTGTCTGGTTGCTCTGTTTCCTGTTGTTCTTCTTCATCATCAGCTGGTTCAGGGATATCAGGTGTCTCAGAGATATCAGTTGGCTCATCTGTGTTATCAAAGGTACTCAGCTGTTCTGCCTCTTGCGCTTCTGCCCTGTCCCTGTTCTCAACATTGTTGAGTATTGTCATGAGCCCTTCGAGGCGTTCACGGACTTCTGCCTTCTCTTTGTCTACATCGAGGCGTTCCTGCTCGCGCTCGTTCTGAAGCACCTGCAGCTCTGCTTCAAAATGGTTGAGTTCATCGTTCTGTTGTTGAAGGTTTTGAATCTGCACCTCCCGATGGTCCAACTCGTCACGGAGTTGATTGTTTGCAGATTCCAGTGCGAGTTTTTCATCTCTGAGGCGGTGGATGGTCTCAATTGCGCGTTCAACGCGCTCTTCCAACAATGTCAGTACATTTTCTCGTAAATCTTCAAGCATGTGAACCTCCTATTTGTTTTTTGCGTGATTAAAATTTTGGGGTGAGTTGCCTACGGCTTACTGCCAAAGGAGTTAAAAATTTTCTGTTTCCACGGTGCGTTTCTATCTTTCGCCTTTTAGTAAACTGTCAAGTCCAACTGTCCGAGCGTAGTGAAAAAGGTACTGCTGGGCGTAACCGAGATATTCACCGAAATAGTCTTCGGCAAACTGGCGAATCTCACGAATCGAGGCTTGGCGTTTGAGGTAGAGCTGCTCTATAATCCGTTTTACCCACACATCAATGGGAAGTGCTTGAACATGCCCTAACGAAAACAGGCAGATACAGTCTGCGACCTTCTCACCAATCCCTTTGAACCTCATCAATTCTCGTTTCGCCTCGGCGTAAGGCATGCTTTTCAGAGCCTCAGGATCGAATTCCCCCGCTGCGACTGCCGATGAAACCGTCCACAGATAAGGGGCGCGATACCCCAACCGACAATCGTACAACGCCTCAACACCGGCTGCGGCGAGGGCTTGTGGTGTGGGGAAAGCGTAATCGACCGAGTCATCGAGCGTAATTTTTTCCCCAAACTGTGCCGAGATTGTGCGGATTATCCCCTTAATCCGGGGCACATTGTTATTCTGGGATAGGATGAACGACGCGAGACATTCCCACACCGCTTGGTTCAAAATTCGCATCCCCCGGAACGTTTCAATCGAGCGGTGGATGAACGGATCAATGTCTACAGCTTTTAGGATCGCCGGCAGATCCCGGTTCAGGTCGAGGTAGTGACGAAGGGAAACTTCTAGTCGATCCGGCTGTTCATCATCGGAACTTTCGACAATAAGCGCCTGCTTTTCCTGACGTATCTTCAGCTGCCTGCCCTCAACAACGCCGTAATACCAACCGTTGATTGGCTGCCAACGGAATGATTGTCCGCACTCCAACGTATGCTTCAGATCAAAATCGGTGACAGGTTCTATTCGGATAGGGCAGCCTCCTCACGCCAAAATGATAGAATGCCGATTAACAAGCGTATTATATAACGAATTTCCAATCGATACAAGGGCAGAAATTACGCGGGGAAAGATGACCTCAATAAGTGGATAGATCGGTATCCGGGTGATCTTGATAAAAGCGCGCCTGACCCACGCCAAAGTCCTCCTGAAGCTGGATTGTCAGCCCACCGTCTACCGCCAGTGCGTGCCCTGTGATAAAAGATGCCTCGTCCGAGCAGAGGAAGTTGATGGCGTTAGCGATGTCGATTGGGCGTCCAACACGGCGAACCGGATATTGCGCCTCAAAGAAACGCAGCAGCGACGGGTTCTGCTTCCAATGTGCTTCAATCCGTTCGGTCACGATATGACCGGGACAGATTGCGTTGACCCGGATGCCCATCGGTCCGAAATCAATCGCCATCTGACGGGTGACACCGATGACTGAGGACTTGCCCGCTTCATATACTAGTTTCTTCGGTGCCATTAACAGACCGTGGACGGACGAGATATTAATGATACTGCCTTTACCAGATTTTTGGATCTCCGGTACGGCGTACTTCGCACCCAGAAACATGGACTTGACCAGAACATTCATCGCATAGTCCCAAGCCTCCTCGGATAAGTCTACCGCGCTGCCGTCCGGCTCTTTGGTGTTGAAAGCGTTGTTAACTAGGATGTCGAGGCGACCCCACAGTTCAACCGCTCTGCTGACCATCGCCTCGATGTCGTCCCGGCGAGAGACATCGGTCTCAATAACTTCCGCGACACCGCCTGCGTTACGAATTCTGTCCGCGTTGGCTTGCGCCGTCTCAACGTCCATATCGGCGATGAGGATTTTCGCACCCGATTCAGCAAGCCGTCTCGAAGTTGCACCACCGATACCTTGAGCACCACCTGTGACAATTGCGACCTGATCTGTTAGACTTCCCATAATTCTATCTCCTTTATCAAAATTTTAATAACGCAAGTTGCTCGGTTCTCTTGATATTGTATGTAAGGCGTGTCCGGAATTCAAGGCACGGCATCGTTGGAGGCCGATCAGTACCCAATCGTAGGGGCGAGGTTTCCTCGCCTAACGGGTTGGGAGACCCAACCCCTACGCATTCAACTGTGTCGACATGTCAAATGAAGGGGCAACGCCATCCATGTGGGTGTGCAGTGGATTGACCTGTAAATCCGTAGCATCACGGCAAACTCAGTGCGATCAGTTCGGCAGGACGGTTCGCCCCGCCTATCGGGATCACAATAAACTGCTTGCCATCAGCCATGTAGCTTATCGGGGCACCTTGTGCGTTGCTTGGAAGTTCTGTGCTCGAAATCAGCTGCCCGTTATCAGGGTCAAACGCCCACAGAAACGGGTTCTTTTCCTCGAAGGTCACTTCAATCGCATTGCCGCGGGGTGAGTTGCCGGTCCCGTCCCACTGTGCCTGCGTCGCCGCGAAAAGCAGCGATTCCGTCAGTATCGGGAAATTGCGTTGCGCCCAGCCCAATGGCGGTAGATCAAGATGCCGCAAGGTCGGGTGGTCCCTCGGTCCATCCCCGACCGGTTGCATCCACTTGTGTTCGCCCGTATTCAGATCGATGGCGGTGATGCGTCCATAAGGCGGTTTGATTAAGGGGAGGCGTCGCGGTCCGTTGGGTCCAAACGCAAGGGCACCGGTATAGGTGTAATCTGCCTTTGGATCTTTTGCTTTGTTTATTGTGATAACGGCAGGGTAGGTGTAGGACGGAATATAGATAACTCCTTTGTGCGGGTCAACAGCTGCCCCCGCCCAGCTGGCACCGCCGATGATGCCGGGCATGGCAATTGTCCCCTTTTCGGACGGGGGTGTATAGAGCTCCCCGTAGTCGTAATCTTCGATAATACTAAGTGCTTGCTTGCGCAACGCCGGCGTGAAATCAATTAAATCGTCATGGGTCAAACCTTGGCGATCGAAGGGCGCGGGCTTGGTTGGGAAGGGTTGTGTAGGCGATGAGAATTCTCCCTGCACAGCTGACGGGGGCACAGGGCGTTCTTCAATGGGCCAAACCGGTTCTCCAGTAACGCGGTCGAATACAAAACAGAACGCCTGTTTGGTTACTTGGGCAACCGCCTTGATTTCCTTGCCATCGACGGTAATGTCAATCAGATTCGGTGCAGCGGGCGGATCATAATCCCAGAGTCCGTGGTGCAAAATTTGAAAATGCCAGACCCGTTCCCCGGTTTCTGCGTTCAGGCATACGAGGCTATCGGCAAAGAGGTTGTCGCCGAGGCGATGTCCACCGTAATAATCGTTGGTGGGGGTGCTGACGGGTAGGTAGACGTAACCCAATGCTTCATCCGCGCTCATCATTGTCCACACATTCGCATTGCCCGTCGTCTTCCAAGAATCGTTCTTCCATGTCTCGTTCCCGAATACCCCTTCTTGTGGGATGGTATGGAAGATCCAGCGTTGCTCGCCGGTACGAACATCAAACCCTCTGACATCGCCCGGTGGCATCAGCTTTTGCGGTGGCTTTCCAATGGCGAAGGAATCGAGAACTGTGGAACCAACCACAACCACGTCTCGACAGATAACCGGTGGTGAGAAGACCGCATACAGTCGCCGATTCACCGGGTGTCGCAAACCTTTTGTCAAATCGATACGACCATCCTCGCCAAACCCTTGTATCGGTTTCCCTGTTTCGGCGTTAAGCGCGATGAGATACCCATCGCCCGTGCCAAGGAGGACGCGCTTATCATCGCCCGCCTCCCAATAGGAGACACCGCGATGCACGTAACCTGTGTTAGCGGGGGTGCCATCCTCATAGGTTTTCGGGTCATAAACCCAGATTGTCTCTCCTGTGACGGCGTTGATAGCAGCAACCAGATTGAGCGACGTGCTGGTGTATATCACGCCACCAATCATGAGCGGCGTGGATTCATTCACCATCGTCCACAGGTCAGGATTGGATTCGACGAGCGCATTATCGGGGGAGTTCCAACGCCATGCAATCCGAAGATCTTTGACATTGTCTTTGTTAATCTGATCGAGTGGAACGTATTTGGTGCTGGCTTTGTCCGAGCCGTAAGCCCGCCATTCTCCGGCCTCACCGGCATCTGCCGGGGGAACAATCAGACCGATTGCACAAAAGATCGAGACAATATAAAGACATAGCAAATGGTGTGTTCGGATCACAGTTTGACCTTCTTTATGTCGGTAGTCGATGCGAAAATGCCCTTATCTATGGTAACCAAATCTCCGCCATTATAGCAGATCCGAGGGGTTGGGTCAACAGAATTGGATACGCGCTTGCACGACTGAAACGCATGGATGATTTTTGGGTTTCTATTTTCGGGGTAACTGTGTTATAATCTTGAGAAATTCCAAAAAATATAATTTATTTGTAATAGGAAATCTTCTAATACTATTGAGGGTTTCCTCTAAAAGTCCCGTAGCTCATCTAAACAAGGGAGAAACTACATGATTGATTGTTACTATCTTGAGCCGACCACCGTTTCAGAGGTCTGTGCACTACTAGCCGAACACGGGGATGGTGCGAAGGTCGTTGCCGGCGGACAGCAGATGTCGCTGCTGTTGCGGAATGGATTGATTCAACCATCCCATCTAATCAGTATTCAGCATGTCCCCGGATTGGAGGATATAACCGCATCAGAGGACGGTGTAAGCATTGGTGCCAAGGTTACACTGAATCGTTTGAGCGGGCTAGACGACGCACATCCGACGCTGCGTGCCCTAAGTAATGTCATCGAAGAGGTCGCGGACCAACAGATTCGTAACTTCGCAACACTCGGCGGGGCAATCTGCGAAGCGCATCCGGCGAGCGATATCACCGTTGTTCTGAGTACGCTGAACGCCACGGTAAAATTGGCGAGCGCAGACGGTGAACGGGTTGTGCCTATACGCGATTTTGTCACTGATGCCTTTGCTACCGCGGTCCAACCGGGCGAATTGCTGACAGAGGTGGTTGTTCCATCGTTCGATCTCACAGCCGCCGCAGCGATTCATCGCCGGTTTGTGCTGCGCGCAGGAGATTATCCCGTTGTCGGGGTCGGTGCGTTTGTCAGCCTCGATAGAGCGGGGCAGTGTCAGGATGCCCGTATCGTAATCGGTAACTGTTCGGGCGCCCCAGCTCACGCACAAGAGGCGGAAGCACGCTTGAAGGGTAACAACATCGTCGGAGACAATGGATTACTCGCCGCAGCGGGCGAACTCGCCGCAGCCCACGTCACTCCATCGAGTGATCCGATGGCATCAAACGAATACAAAATCGACCTTGTCAGTGTGCTGACCACAGAAGCATTGACGGAAGCCGTCACGCTTGCCACCGGTTGAGACAACTAAAAGGGGTAGCGCAGAACCCTCATCTTCGATCGGGATTGGATTAATAACTAATTATTGGAGGATTTTTAATGAAATACCCATTATCGTTGACTGTCAACGACGAAAACTATGACATCCGCGTTGAACCCTACCACACCTTGATGGAGGCTATTCGTGATGAGATAGGGCTAACGGGGACGAAGTGCGCTTGTGAAGATGGACGGTGTGGGACTTGCACTGTGCTTATTGACGGACGTCTGGTGAAATCGTGTCTGATGCTTGGGCTACAGGCGAAAGGGAAACCGGTCTTGACCATAGAGGGTCTGGGCTCACCCGATGCACTCCATCCGTTGCAGGCTGCGTTTCTTGAACACGGTGCTGTGCAGTGCGGTTATTGCACGCCGGGGATGCTGCTGACGGCAAAGCAGTTGCTAGACGAGAACCCGAATCCAACTGAAGAAGACATCCGCTCTGCGTTTGTGGGGAATCTTTGCCGCTGTGGAGTGTATACACACGCGACGGAAGCAATTTTGAGCGTCGCAGAGGAGAAGGAGGAATAAATAACATGAACGTTGTTGGAACTTCTACTAAACGTGTTGATGGCATAGAGAAAGTCACTGGGAGTGCAGAATTTACAACTGACATCGTGCTGCCGCGTATGATCCATGCCAAGCTGAAACGCAGCCCGTTTGCACATGCAAAGATTCTGCGAATTGATACCAACAAAGCTGAACAGATGCCCGGTGTCCGTGCTGTCATTACCGCTGCGGATCTGCCTGACGTGCGGCTGGGTATCCTTACGTTGGATGAGCATCTGCTCGCCCACGACAAAACGCGCTTTGTCGGTGAGCCTGTCGCTGCGGTCGCTGCGGATACTCCAGAGATTGCACGGGCAGCCTGTGAACAGATCGAGGTCGAATACGAGGAACTCCCTCCCCTCTTTGATCCAGAAGAAGCGATGAAGTTAGACCCGCCGGTGGTGCTGCACGAGGAATACGAAGAATACGAAAAACTCCTTGATCTCGCTGAAATGGACGAGCGTCCGCCCAACCTGTGGCAAGCCTACCGCATCCGTCACGGCGATATTGATGCTGCGTTCAAAAAAGTGGGGGACGAAGGTGGACATGTCATTGAAAACCGTTATTCAACCGGTTATGTCCATACCGCGTGTATGGAACCGCACGGTGCAGTGGCACAATGGAGCTCCGGCGGCTCACTTACCCTCTGGGCAGGAAGCCAATCGCCCTACATCGCACGCGACGGTTTAGCGAAAGCACTTGATCTGTCGCCCTCCAAAGTGCGCGTCATCATTCCATTTGTCGGTGGTGCCTTCGGTGGTAAATTAACTGTCAAAGAAGGGGCTATCGCTGCCGCACTCGCCCGTAAAGCACGGCGGCCCGTCAAAATTATCTTGACCCGCGCCGAAGATCTCTCTGCCACTTCGGCACGCACACCGTTCATCTTTGATATAAAGGACGCTGTGACTAAGGATGGCATACTGATCGGCCGCAAAGTCACTTCGATTTTCTGGGGCGGTGGCTATAGCGGCGAAGGGATTCTCAAGCCAATTTTCTCTACACATCTCTATCCCGGCTCCTACCGCTTGGCTGCCCTCTGGGTAGATTCCTACGGCGTTTACACCAACCGTGTCTCCGGTGGTGCGTTACGAGGCTATGGCTGCGCGGAGTCCGCTTGGGCGGTCGAAACCCAGATGGACATCATTGCGAGAATGTACAACATTGACGCCGTTCAACTGCGTATAAATAACCTGCTGACCGAAGGCGAGCGTACCGCTATCACTATGCCCGCTCATGCGTTTAGTGCCCACGAATGCCTGACAAAATGTGCTGATGCAATTGAGTGGGAAACCCCCTCTGAACCGTTGGAACACCCGTGGTATCGTGGTAAGGGTATCGCTTTAGGTAACAAGTATTCTTTTGCACCGACCGCTTCTAGCACGGAGTTAAAGGTCCATGAGGATGCCTCCTGCGAGCTGCGAACCAGCGCGGTCGATTTGGGGCAGGGTGCTTATACCATCCTCACGCAAATCGTCGCCGATGAATTTGGAATCGGAATCGATAAGGTCAAACTGGTCACCCCGGACACCGCGATTACACCCTTCGACCATGTTGCCGGCTCCAGTCGGCAGACCTTCCACACCGGCAACGCTACCCGTATGTCGTGTGACGATGCGAAACGCCAGATACGGGAGCTCGCCGCACCCAAGTTAGAGGCGCACCCGGACGACTTAGAGGTTTCCGGTGGACACATCTCCGTCAAGGGGTCTTCCAAGTCCATTGAAATTGAAGATCTGTTCGTGGTGGAGATGCTGGCGGGCAAACGTCCGGCAGATCTCGAGATCATGGGCAAGGCGACATGGGAAGTCACTGCCAGTCCGCACGATCCAAACACCGGGCAGGGCGAGCAGCCAATGGCTTACATGGGGCACGGTGCCCAAGCAGCCGAAGTCGAAATCAACGTTGAAACAGGGCAGGTACGGGTTCGGAAGTTTGTTTCGGCGATTGATGTCGGCAAGGCGATGAACCCGCAAGGCGTCGAAATGCAGAACTACGGCGGCGGGTGCATGGGTATCGGTATCGCACTGCACGAGGACATGTGCTTCGATGCAAGTGGACAGATGACCAACGCCAGCTTTATGGATTATAAAATCCCCTCCATTGCTGAGATGCCGTTGAAAGAATACATGGAGTCGATCATCGTCGAAGTCCCGCACCAGCACGGACCCTATGGTGCCAAAGGTGCCGGTGAAATCGTCGTGGTGCCCACGTCGCCCGCAATCGGTAACGCGATTTATGACGCGATTGGTGTGCGTATCTGGGATCAGCCGCTGACTCCGGAGAAGGTTGTCAAGGCATGGAAGGAGAAGCAGGCGTCCGGCAACGGTTCTGGGTGATTAGAATGAAGATCAAACATAAAATCACTGACCTCAAACTTGTTCACCCCTTCAGGATCGCCCGGCGAGCCGTTGATGAATTCCGTCAAGTGATTTCTGTTGAAATTGATGGCGGACTTGGTGAGACGGCTCCCGCGCGCTTCTACGGCGAAACCGTCGAAACCGTTCAAGCCGCTTTTGACATCCTCGATGCAGGTCTTGATGGAAACCTTGATGCTATTGAGAGCGTGATGTCGGAGCTTGAATCGGTTCTCGGACGTAATTACGCTGCAAAGTCCGCTATTGACATGGCGCTGCACGACCGGCTTGGGAAAAAGTTAGGTGTGCCGCTTTATCAACTCTGGGGGCTCGATCCAAAGGCGACACCGCTTACAACCTTCACAATTGGGATTGATGAGCCGGAGATAATGCAGCAAAAGGTGCGTGAAGCGGAGGCGTATCCCCTCCTCAAGGTGAAACTTGGCACCGACCGTGACTTGGAGCTCATCCGCGCACTCCGCGAAGTCACGGATAAGCCGATCTATGTGGATGCCAACACGGCATGGACACCCAAAGAAGCGGTGCGTAAGATTCGTGAGTTTGCCTCTTACGGCGTTGAACTGATCGAGCAACCCACAAAGCCGGACGATCTGGAGGGATTAAAGTTTGTCCGCGAGCACTCGGATCTCCCGATTTTCGCCGATGAAAGCGTGAAACGTGCCGCCGATATACCTTCGCTGGTCGGGTGTGTTGATGGTGTCAACATTAAGTTGGTCAAATGCGGTGGCTTGCTTGAAGCAATGCGAATCATCCACATTGCGCGAGCACATGGGCTGCAAGTGATGATTGGTTGTATGATAGAAAGCTCCCTAGGCATCACTGCAGCAGCACATCTCACACCGCTTGTGGATTACGCAGATCTGGACGGACATCTGTTGGTTGCGAATGATCCATATCGTGGCGTAAAAATTGAGAAAGGTAAACTCATCTTACCCGATCTGCCCGGAATTGGAGTTGTTCCAGTCGAGAATTAGAAGAAATCCACATCATCTGTTTAATCCGCGATCAGCTTTCAGGAGAACTGCATGAGCAAAGCCCAATTATTGAGAGATCATAAAATCGATAATATTAAAAATATATATTGGAACTTATCAACACCCACCCTATATGAAGAAGCCCTCATGCGGGGCGAAGGGCAAATTGCTCAATTTGGTCCTTTCATCGTCGAAACTGGTCCTCACACAGGTCGTTCACCTAACGACAAATTTATCGTTGAACAATCGTCAAGCCGAGATAAAATCTCGTGGGGTAAAGTCAACCGTCCCATTGCCGAAGAGTACTTCGATCGCGTGTATAATCACATGCTAACTTACATCCAGGGGCGTGATGTCTTTGTTCAAGATTGCTACGCCGGTGCGGACCCGCAGCATCGCATCACCGTCCGTGCCATCACCGAATATGCGTGGCACAGCCTGTTTACCCAAAGTCTTCTCATCCCCGCCGACAAGTTGTCTCCAGACCGTTCACCTGACTTTACAATTATTGATTTTCCGGGGCTTCACGCTAATCCTGAATTACACGGCACTAACTCAGAGGCCTTTATCCTTGTGAACTTTAAGCGGAATTTGGTGCTTATTGGCGGGACGCGGTACGCTGGAGAGATAAAGAAATCGGTTTTTACATACCTTAATTACCTGTTACCGAGTCAGGGAGTGCTGCCGATGCACTGCTCGGCGAACCTTGGACCCAATGGAGATGTTGCCCTGTTCTTCGGATTGTCTGGAACAGGAAAAACAACGCTTTCCTCTGCACCGGGGAGACAACTCATCGGCGATGACGAGCACGGCTGGAGCGATCGCGGTGTCTTTAACTTTGAAGGCGGCTGCTACGCGAAAACAATTAACTTGTCCAAAGAAGTGGAGCCGGAGATCTACGCCTGTACCCATAAGTTTGGGACGGTGCTGGAAAACGTGATCCTCGATCCGGTAACGCGGCAAATCGATCTCGATGATGACACACTAACCGAAAATACGCGGGCGGGTTACCCTATTACCCACCTCGATTATATCGCTCCGGAAGGTGTCGGCGGACACCCGAAGAACCTGATCATGCTTACCTGCGATGCGTTTGGTGTGATGCCTCCCGTCGCCAAATTAACAACTGAGCAAGCGATGTATCATTTCCTTTCGGGATACACCGCAAAAGTTGCCGGCACTGAACAGGGATTGGGGAAGGGACCTGAGGCGACCTTCAGCCACTGTTTTGGTGACCCATTTATGCCGTTAGATCCTGCTGTATATGCCAACATGCTTGGGGAAAAGATAAATCAACATCAGGTGGATTGTTGGTTGGTTAACACCGGATGGAGTGGTGGCGCCTATGGCGAAGGCACACGAATGAAGATCGCTTACACCCGTGCCATTGTTGATGCGGTTTTGAAGGGTAAGCTGGCGGATGTTCCAACCGAGCCGGATCCGATTTTCAGGATCCACGTCCCAACTGCCTGCGAAGGTGTGCCGTCCGAAATCCTCAAGCCACGGAACACATGGAAAGATGGTGCGGCTTACGAGATCCAAGCGTGGGAACTCGCTAGGCTGTTTGCGGAAAACTTTGAGCAATTCACCGACAGCACGACAGAAGCCGTCCGAGCGGCGGGTCCCAAAATTTAATCGGCTATCCAATTTGGGGCTTTTCCTACAATCTGTGAATCTGAATCTGTTTCACGCATCGCATGAGAAAGGATTTCAAAATGGCTGAAAAGCGATTTGCGGTTGTCACTGGCGGTACTGGTGCGTTGGGAATGGTCGTCACGGAAGCCCTTCTCAGAGAAGGTTATCAAATTGCGGTCCCTTACACTTCTGAGCGCAATATCGAACCCTTTGAGCGTCAAATTGGCGACCTCAAAGCGCAAGTAACACTGATACGCACAGACCTGACGGTTGAAACTGAAGTCCAAAATTTTGTCCAAACCACATTGGACAAATTCGGTCAGATCGACGTTTTAGTGAATACGGTCGGCGGCTTTGTCGGCGGTATCCCAGTTGCTGACATGGCTGAGGAACGATGGAATTTCATGATGGATCTGAATCTGAAATCGATTTTTCTCTGCTGCAAAGCGGTTCTGCCGCACATGATTGAGCGGAAGTGTGGGAAGATTGTGAACACCTCTGCGCGTGCAGGATTAAGTGGGGTGGCAGGATTGGGTGCCTATTCCGTCTCCAAAAACGGGGTGCGGATTCTCACAGAATCGATTGCGGAGGAGGTCAAAGACTTGGGGATTAACGTCAACTCTCTGCTGGTGAGTATCATTGATACACCTGCGAACCGTAAAGGGATGCCCGACGAAGATCACTCCCGCTGGGTTTCACCCGACGACATCGCCAAAGTTATCCTATTCCTCATTTCCGATGACGCTGCTATCATCAACGGCGCAGCGATTCCTGTCTATGGCAGAGCATAATTGACGATAGAGGAGAAAAATGCAACGACGAAATTTTCATTTAGGGTTGTCCATTTTCTGTGTGATGAGTCTGCTGATTTTTGGCTGTGATAAGCAGAAAAGTGGAGACAAACAATCGTCTGTCCAAACAGAGAGCGGTCAGGAAAGCACACCGAAAAAGGAGCAGATATGGCTCTCCATCCTCGGTGGGGCGGTTGGCGGGACGTTTTCACCATTTGCAGGTGGAATTGGGAGTGTCGTTTCAAAAGCAGAACCCACCATCAGAATCTCCGTTGAGGCGTCCGCCGGATCTATTGAAAATGTACGTCGTGTCAATAGTGGTGGAGACTACATGGGTGTTGCGTTTGCCTCCGATGTTTATCTGGGTTATCATGGGCAAGAGGTCTTTGCTAAAGAAGGAGCGAAAGAAAATATCCGAGTGCTAACGCTGCTTTACATCGCTTACAATCAATTTGTTACCTTGGCGGGCAGCGATGTGCATCAATTTGAGGATATTGTCGGGAAGAAAGTTGCGATGGGAGCAGCGGGATCAGGCTCTGCACAGACACTGGAACGTCTCGCGAAGCTTGCCGGCATTCACGGCAAGTTCACGCCGGTTTATAAAGGCGGGACCGCAGGTAGTGATGCCCTCCGCGATGGGCAGGTGCACGGCTTTCAATGGCTTGTCAATGCCCCCAATTCTGCCATCATTTATGTCTCCGAAATCAAATCTGTCCGCCTAATTGACTTCGACGCACCCGCCAAAAAGTACGGATTTTACGAGAAATATCCCTTCTATTTGTCCGGTACGCTGCCTGAGAAGGCGTACAAAAACGTCCAGCCGGTGAATACATTCCTGATGCCAACAGTCCTCATCGCGCACAAAGATATCAGCGAGGAAACAGTTTACACTATCCTACAGCGTATGTACGATCAAGCGGGACATCGAACCTTGGTAACCACCACCCCTGCCGCGAAAGATATGACACTCGAAAATGCGCCGAAGGCGTTTGTGATTCCGCTGCACCCTGGGGCGGATCGGTTTTGGAAAGAGCGAGGAGTTGAGATTCCGGCGGCGGCGCAAGCTATTGATTAAACCCGCCCACCATCAATTGTGGACACCCCTACGGATACATTCCAACAGCTGCGGATGCAGATCCCCATTTGTCGCTAAAATTCCGCGGTTGGCGGTCATCCGTCTCCCTTGCGAGAAATCAAGTGTTCGTCCATCGACATCCGTTACCACCCCGCCTGCCTCTTCCACCACTATCAGCCCAGCGGCGTGATCCCAAATGCACTCACGGTAATCCGGCGTCGCCGGGTTTGGCAGACGAATATAGACGGACGCCTCACCCCGCGCAAGGACTCCATACTTCCCCTGACCGTCCATCCGGATCGGTGGATTGATAATACCGACCTGATGCGCGATTTGTGCGTGAGTATCAAGGTCGCTGTGGCTAGATTCAACGCTCTCTGCAAAACGACGAGTTGCGTGAGAAATACGAATCTGTTGTGAGGATTTTGCATCTAACGATAGCATCCGCGTGCCCTCACCTCTCTCTGCGACGAAAAGGCAGCCACGTTGTGCCTGCGGATCGTCCAATTTCTGCGGCAGATTCGGGCACCCCAGCACCCCGAGTTTTACCTCTCCGTTAACAATCAACGCTAGTGCAATGGCATATTGATCCCCCCGCAAAAACCCTTTCGTGCCATCAATCGGGTCCAGCGTCCAGAAACGTTCTCCCACTTTTCCACCGCCTCGATCAATCCAATCGCAGACTGTTTGGACTGAAGGTATCCCTGCGGCAAAACGGTCGACATATCCGGTCACACGCTGCATAAGTTGAGGGTTTTCCTGCAACGTCTGAGAATCCTCTTCGGCGACAATGATATCGTCTAAAAATGCCTCACCGATTGCTTGACAGATTAAAGCCTGTGAACCGAAATCTGCCACTGTCACGGGACTCCGATCCGCCTTCTCCACTGCATCCGCCTTCACCATGTCAGCCTGCACCTGCTGACACAGTTGCACGGCTCTCAATACCGCGCTGATTGCAATCTGTTTCTCTGATACCATAAGGTCTGCAACGTGATGTGTAATTTTTCTTAACCTCCATGTTCAAAGGTACGGCGCAAAATGCTGCGATGTCCAAGATTGTTTTCAAGGTGGTAGATGATGGTGTATGTCCCTGCTGCGGATCGAAATTGGTTGACATCAATGGTCGGGGTAAACCGCACAATCTCTGAGCCGTCGTTCGGGATATCGAGCCGCTGTGAGAAGGGACCATAGCAGCGTTCACCTAATGGGTTGAGCACTTTCCATGTGACTTCGAGCCACGTTGGACGCGGGTCACGACGGAGATAAATGACAACCTCATCTGTTTCTAGTCCATCTTTGTTGAAACCAAGGACACCAAGTTCAGAGAGCATTTTGGCTGTGAGCGTTCGTGGAATGTGCTCTAGATAACCTCTGCCGGGGATAGCTCGCCAAGTGCCGCCCGTCGCCCAAGCAATCTGTTTGATGGGAAGGAAATTCAGTCCGATGACATCAACGCGAACATCTTGGCGTTGTAGCGTTTCGATAACCTCGTCTTGGCTATATTCCGATCTGCCATCGTAATCTGCGTCGTGGAAGGCTCCATCGCTCGCAAGGACGAAAAATCGTTGAGCATTACCTCGAAATTTAATCTTGTGTAGCGCAGCCATCAACGCATCTAATCCCGATTCGGCGAGATCCCCTCCACCTTCAAACTTAATCTTGTAAAGCCAGTTTTTGAATTTGCCGTGATCTGTCGTAACCCCTTGAACCTTCGGCTTTTTTGTCATGGTAT
Source organism: Candidatus Poribacteria bacterium (assembly GCA_047517405.1). GTDB lineage: Bacteria > Poribacteria > WGA-4E > WGA-4E > PCPOR2b > PCPOR2b. The sequence goes on from JAKZSX010000002.1 coordinate 36,090, forward strand.
CGGCGAATGTTACCAAGCCAAAAGCTGCATTGTGGCCTGAGCGTGTGAAATGCTCAAAGAAGAGGTCGATATAAGCGCGAATACCACGGACATTGTCTTCCATGCTCCCGGTCTTGTCGATGATAAACACCAGATCGACTTCCTGAACGACTGCCGCATCTGTCAGATTTCGAGCGAGTTCAGTCATCATCTGAATATAATTGTCCTCCCCAGAGGTGCCCGAAGGAATGCCACCGCCCGAATTGCCGATAGGCATTCCGTCAAGCGCCTCGCCTCGTCTTCGTCCTACGCGTAACTTCGTTACGCCGATCTCAGGAGAGCTTTCTGATAGATGGCTGCCTCCTTTAGCAACATTGATGTCCTGATCTGCCGCGAGAGGCACCCCCTTTTCTGAAGCCTCTCTCGGCAGATCTACTGCTGGCATGGTAAGTGCTTTGGAATCTGGACGTGCTTTTGCGGATAGTTGCGGTTGGGAAACAGGTCCAGCGCTGTCCGAAGTCGGAGGCGAATCAATTTTCGACCCAATCGCTGTCCGTTGATTTGTTTCGGGTGAATCAACCGTCAGCCAATTGGTCGCAGATGTGGGTTTGGGTTTAGGAGTGAGTGGTTCTGGAACAACTTCAACCGGTTCAAGGGGTGGCGGCTCAACCGGCTTGAGTGGGACAACCACCGGGCGTCGAAAATGAGTGATGTCAACCAGAACGCTGTCATCAAACGAGGGTAGTTGACGCTGTCTAATCTGTAGATGCATCATGATGGCTGCAACAATGAGATGAATTATGAGCGAACAGATTAAAGCTGGGCGAGAATTCCTGCGACGTAACATGGCGTCACCTACTTTTGTGAATCAAGGGATTTGGAAACCCCATGGTGATCTCTCATCTTGAGGTTGACTTATGAGTTGACTTCGCAATCCGAATTCCAACGTTATGCACCATCTCTATCGGTTCATACGCTGCACGGTTTGCACATCGTGCTGCAAATTGACCCCGCGGCACCCATGAACCTCCCCGAATGACCTTACGTCTGCCTTCGGCTGGACCAAAGGGATTTTGCGCCGGCGCGTATTGATAGGTCTCCGGGTGAAACCAGTCTATGCACCACTCGTAAACATTCCCGCCCATATCGTAGCACCCATAGAGACTGACCCCTTCAGGATAGCTGCCAACGGGCGTTGTTCGTTTGAGACTACTCTCCGACGAATTCGTTTTCGATGGATCCCATTCGTTTCCCCAGGGATACTCTCGTCCATCGGTGCCTCGTGCTGCTTTCTCCCACTCCGCTTCTGTCGGTAAACGATACGCTTCGTCTGTCAGTTCGCTGAGATACCCTAGAAATGCTTGTGCGTCGTGCCAACTAACGCCAACCACAGGACAGTCCGGCGCATTGAAACGCGGATCGGCATAAAAACGCGGCGGATAATACCCGCTATCTTCTACGAATTGCATATATTGCGCATGGGTCACAGGGAACTTGCCGATATGGTAAGCGTTGAGCATCACTGTGCGCTGCGGTTCTTCATGGTCAGTCTTTCGTAAGCCCGTCGGAAGTGTGCCCATGATGAACGAGCCTTCAGGGATGTAGACCAATGGGTAGTTTAGCGGATCGATCGTAATCTCTTTCTGGGTTGACATGGGATATATTCACTCATAATAGTCCGAAGAAGATGGGGTATAATGCACAAAACCTAACGACATGCCAAAGTTAAAAACATTGTAACACCAGATCGTTGCTTTTTCAAGGTCAAGTGGCTTTTCAATCTAATACTGGTGGGAGGTAAACTTTCTATTTCCAGCACGTCTAACAGAGTACAATACTCTCTAATTGTGTTGACAAAGCCTACGAAACACGCTACACTTTGAATAAGTCAGATCGAAAAAAATGGCGGTAATCTATCACGTTTCACGTGACAAGGAGGTTTACACCATGAGTATTTCACCACGCTCCTCTCAAGAAACACCGGCAGGTTCAATCCACTTTGAAGATCTCCCAACTGCGGATGTTACGGATGAAACCGATCTGGTTTACCACCGACTCTGCCCCGCCGATACCGTTGGGGACGGCAATGGGAAGCCTTTTCATATGGAAGGCACACACCTTGCTGTCTTTAAGTATCACGATAAATTCTACGCGGTTGACAACCGTTGTCCGCACATGGGCTATCCGATGTCCGAAGGTAGTGTCCGAGATGGTGTGCTGATTTGCCACTGGCACCACTGGGAGTTCGACCTCAAATCGGGCGGTTGCTTTCTCGCGTTTGGGGACGATCTGAAGGCGTTCCCTGTTACAGTACGCGATGATGGGTATCTGTACGTTGGGCTTGCCCGTGGAGAGCGAGGCGCAGCGAAACGCCGTGTCATTGACCGTGGCAAGCGCGCCCTTGAGCGAGGACTCAAGGACCGGAGTTCCTTCTTCATTGCGAAGGCGGTTACAGCACTCACCGATGTAGAGGCAATACCGCAGGAGATTATTCAGCAGGGACTTCACTATGGTGCCCATAAAAGCAGCGAAGGTTGGTCGTCCGGCATAGCGATTCTTACGCTCGCAGCGAATTTGTGGGACGAGGTTGCCCCGAAAGATCACAACCTGTTTCTCGTGCATGGACTTGTGCAAATCAGTCTTCGCACGTCGGGAAGTTCACGCCCATATCGCGCACCGTTCCCGCAGACGACAGAGGAACACGACCTCACAACCCTGAAGCGATGGTTCCGCTACTTTATCGACAAACGGGACGGAGGTGCCGCAGAGCGCATTCTGCTCACACTGAATGACCGCGGATATGGTAAATCGGTCTTAGCGGATTTCGTGTTCACCGCTGCCACTGACTTCTACTTCACCGGCGATGGCCACGCCCTCGATTTTGCAAACAAGATGTTTGAGGCATTGGATTACGTCCAGTGGGAGGGAGCACACGAGATCTTACGTCCAATTGTGGTTGATTTGATTAGCCGGACGCGGCACGAGGAGACATCTCGATGGGCGGACAGCGTGCCGGTGCTGGAGCCAGTCTTCACCCGCTTGGATGAAATCTGGCAGGAGAACCAAGCCAACGAAGCGGAACTCGATATTTCGGAGTTCACCCAAACGATGCTTGGCGACGATTTTATACCGATTGTTGCGGAGATTGAGGAGAAACTTCGTGCCGGCGTGAAGCCTACCGACATTTGCCGAGCTATGACTTACGCCTCAGCGATTCGGACCGCGCGCTTCCATCTCAAGAATGAAGGGGATTGGCACGATGTGGCAAATATTTACTCCTACGCACACGTGCTCTACTGCACGTTCCACTACGCGCCGAGTGCAGACCTTTTGCGAGGGATCTTCCACGGTGCCGTGTTCCTAAACTACCTACGTTGGTTGAACATGCCGGCGGCGCGTATTCCCCGTCCCGGTCAACGGCTTGACGAAACCTTCGGCTCCGTTGATGAGATGTTAGATCGCTTTCAGGAGTTTGCCGACTTCCAGAAGGTCTACGAAGCGGAAATCCTTGTGAATCAATATCTGGAGGAAGGGCACGACGTTGACGCACTCAAGCGCGCGTTGGCGCACATTCTGCTCCGTGAAGATGCTGAGCTTCACATGTTCCAAGTGCTCGAAGTCGCCTTTCGGCACTACGCGCTGACTGACGATACTGAGGAAAAGCGGATGCATCTTCTCGCGGCGACCCGTTACATAACCGCACAGAAGTTGATGAAGAATATCCTCTGGTCAACCGAGAATGCGGAACGTTTGGCACGTGGCGAGTTGCTCAGTGAACGTGAGGATGATAATTAGCGAGTCAAACGAACAACCAAAAAAGGGCGCACCGGTTTGGGTACGCCCTTTTTTGGTTTTTATGCGAATCGCGATTTGGAAATCGCTCTTATGCGACCAACCGCCCATTAGTGTCAATCTCATCACGCAAACATTTGCGGCAGTAGTAGATCGGATGCGCTTTGCGGTAAACAAAGCCCTTTGCTTGCGTGCCACACTTTTCGCAGGTCTGATCCTTGATCACGTGAATCGCCTCCGTTACTTTTGATGAAGAAGCCGTTTTCATCTGGGGTTCCTTTCTTTGTGTATATAAATCATGCTTCCATTGGGTTACGAAAATGGCTGCATTTCACAATATGCCAACATTTGTTTTCCTTAGTGTGAATTATACCACACAAACATAAAGTAGTCAATCAAAATTATCGAAACTTTTTAGATATTATGAAGATCTTGACAACGCATGAGAACGTATGCTATCCTTAATGTGATTTCATTCCAAAAAAACGTAGATGTAGGTGATTAAATTGGGTACAAAGGTTATCGCTGCGATGAGCGGCGGTGTTGATAGTTCAGTGACCGCGGCATTGATGGTCGAAGCCGGCTATGATGTGATTGCAATTACCATGCGCCTCGGTACGCACGACACAATCGAGATCGAGTCGGACAAGCCGAATTGCTGCTCGCTTGAGGGTGTTGAGGACGCGCGGCGGGTTGCTACACAGTTGGGGATACCATTTTACGCCGTCAATTACGAAGAGCCGTTCCGCCAGAGCATTATTGATTACTTTGCTGATGAGTACGTTTCTGGACGGACACCGAGTCCGTGCGTCATCTGTAATCAGGACTTGAAGTTTGGGAAGCTGCTTGAGCTCGCAACGCAATTGGAAGTTGACTGCGTGGCGACAGGGCATTACGCCAGAATCGAACGCGAGCCGGAGACAGGTCGCTATACCTTGCGCAAAGGGATTGACTCCCGCAAGGATCAGTCTTACTTCCTGTTTTCACTAACACAGGCGCAGTTGAGTCGAGCATTGATGCCACTCGGTGGGTATGAAAAAGATGAGGTAAGAGAGGTGGCCCGGAAATATCAATTGCGGACAGCGGAAAAGCCAGAAAGCCAAGAACTCTGCTTTATTGCAGACGATAACTACAAGCGATTTCTCAAGGATCGGATCCCTGAAAAAATTCAGGAAGGCGATATCGTTGACCAAGAGGGCCGTGTGCTCGGAGAGCATCAGGGAATCCCGTTTTACACGGTTGGACAACGCAAAGGGTTGGGGATCTCTGCCAAGACGCCACTCTATGTCACTGAATTAAAGGTTCACGACAACACCATCGTCGTTGGGAAGAACGAAGACCTCTTGGCGGATACGATGCAGGTTGAGAAGGTAAACCTCATCACGATGGATAAGCTGACTGAGCCGATTCGCGCGGAGGTCAAGATTCGCTATCAAGATACAGGGGCACCGGCGACGATTCGCCCCCTGAGCGACACGGAGGTGGAAGTCAAGTTTGATCAACCACGCCGTGCCGTGACCCCGGGGCAGGCAGCGGTATTCTATGATGGTGATACCGTCGTCGGGGGCGGTTGGATTAAGTAGATTTATCGATACGAGTAGAAGATGGACATCCTCGAAGCACAACATCGAAAAATTATCATTATCCTCGTTGTCGTGATACTCACGGGCGGGGGGTTTTGGATGCTAAAGCATTTTCATCCTACGCTTTTTCTCGGTGAACCCAATTTCGTTGTCGAGACGGAAGCGGCCCTACCTCTACCACCCGCACCCACTCCAAAGTCAGAGATTGCTGTCCATGTGACGGGGGCGGTGAAGTTGCCGGGGGTTTACTATCTTTCCACCGATGCGCGAGTCCATGAGGCTATTGAAAAGGCGGGTGGGAAGACTGACCAAGCCGACGTTCACAGTCTGAATCTCGCTGCTAAAATTCGTGATGGGCAGCAGATTGATGTTCCAGAGATTCGCCAAATCTCTGATGTGAAGCAGCATGCGCCTATCTCCAACGCTGCTCAGGAGTACACCATTCCCACCTCACCGGACCTTTCTGTAACCCCGCAGCCTTCCGTGAGGAGGTCTGCACCGTCGGATGGATCGCACATCAACATCAACACCGCGACATCGCAAGAGTTGCAAACACTACGCGGTATTGGTCCCACACTAGCGCAACGCATTATTGAATACCGTCAAACCTCCGGTGGGTTCTCTACTGTTGATGACCTCACAAATGTCAAAGGCATTGAGGAGAAAACGCTGGAGAAGATTCGGGATAGCATCGCCGCTTATTAGGAATCCGCTCGGAGAGATTTTTTTCGTTTGACCCCTGATGCAAGTGTGCTACAATTGTCCAAACTTTGTAACCTTTTTTACAAGGAGGAATCAGTAATGTCAACCCTCGTACATATCGGTGTCCGCGCCACCAATTTGGAAGAGACTATCCGATTTTGGCGGGATGCCCTCGGATTGAAAGTGTTTTCGACGATGGACGGCTGCTACGATCTCACCGATGGCTACCACAACTTCCGGGTCTTTCAGCACAATGGGCCCGAACGACCGTCGCACGTCGGTGGAATGCTGGACTATCTCCACATCGGTGTGCGTGTCCCTGACCTACAGGAAGCTGCCAAGCGGTGTGAGGCGAATGGGTTCACAATTATATCGGATGGGGTCGGCGGAAAAGAATACGATCCGAATTCGCCCCCGGACGAATCGTTCAAGGTAGAAGATCCTGACGGGATTGTAGTGGATGTGACGGCGAGTGACGATCAGTGGCCAGGCGTCCAGCCACGATAACGAGCAGCTTTTATTCTTGAGTTTAAGCCCTATGCACAGCACATAGGGCTTTTTTATTTAACTGATTGAACCTGTCGTTGCCAACCGTTCTATCAGGTATAAGCGTAAAAAACGCTTGACATCAACTTCCTCCATTTGGTATCATTCTACCCGCTCTCGATTGTGCCGAGGTAGCTCAGTAGGTAGAGCAGTGGACTGAAAATCCATGTGTCGGCAGTTCAATTCTGCCCCTCGGCATCCCCATCCTGACGGCCTCATCATCTGTGTTGAGGCCGTTTTCCTTATACGCCGGTGTAGCTCAGTTGGTCAGAGCGGTTGATTCGTAATCAACAGGTCGGAGGTTCAAATCCTCTCACCGGCTCCACCTCTGTACCTATCCCTTCCCTTGTTTCATCTACTATCTAAAGTCTTAGCCGGTCGAAGCATTATACCTCCTGTAGGACTACCTAAACTTTTCATCCACTACTGCGTCTACTACGGGACAAATGCCATGAAAGAAGATCCAGATCGCTACCTCGTTAAAAGAGCACAATGCGGGGACACCCGTGCTTTTGGTGAGTTGGTTCAGAAGTATCAGAGGCGAATTTACGAGCTCGCTTATAATTTTACTCACCATCCAGAGGATGCGTATGATCTGTCTCAGGAGATTTTTCTTAGGGGCTTCAAGGCACTGAATCGTTTTGAAAGTAAATCCACATTTTACACATGGATTTATCGGATTGCCAAAAATGCGTGCATTGATTATACACGCCGCCGCACAAGTCAGAAAAATATCTCTTTTGTCGAAGAATTACCCGCTGACGATTTCCTATTCCCCTCAGGTGCTACCAAGGACGCTACACTGCACGGCCTAGAACAGGCGGAGCTTGGAAAGGAGATTAGGAACGCGATTCAACAGTTATCTCCGCGTCAGAAGCAGGTGTTTATTTTGAGGCACTATGAAGGATTAGCCCTTCGCGAAATTGCTGATACTCTCTATCTGCGTGTCGGAAGCGTCAAAGCCCATCTGTTTAGCGCGACGCGAAAACTACGTGACCTACTTGCACCTTACTTAGAAAATTGATTCGTTATGAAATGTAAATTAGTCGAAAAATTAATACCAGCATACATCGAGGGAACGTTGTCTCCCAAACGGTCCCAGCAATTAGAACTTCATATTCACGACTGTCCTCACTGCCAAGAGGAATTACAAACCTTTGAGGAAACAATCCATCATGCCAGCAGTGTACCGATGGAGTACCCCACGCCAGAGGCATGGAAAGCGTTTTGGCCCACTCTCCGTATGAGACTTTCGCAAAGTCAAGCATTTGAAGAAAATCACCTTCCCCTTTGGGTAAGGATGCATGGGTGGAAAATGGCAAGTGTGGCTTGTGTGTTAGCTCTCCTTTTAAGTTTTTGGGGGCTTTCCAACAGTCGCTTATTCAAAGCTTCAACCGATAATCCCACTTTTGATGTGCTTATTTCCGCAAGTTTCATGGCTGAAATCCCTGTAGAACAGTTGCGAGAACAGTTAAATCGTGAGCTTCAAAGCCTAGATATTCCCTCGGTTTGGGACAGCCGGAGTTCGCTTGTTGATGAAATCCGACTGCCAAATTCGGTGGCGTCTACCGACCTTGTCAACCAATGGTTTAATGTCATTACTTCCGAAATCGCTATCGAATCTTTTGGAGATGAAGCGCTCACTGACTTTGGTCCTGTGACAACAGATCAATTTGCTTACACCGCCTTGGATTAAGAAAACTCCTAAAGGAGGATACTATCTATGAAACGCCGTTATCTACCATTGCTCGCAGTAATCCCTGTGGTGATCGCGCTGGTGTTCTTGATTCCGTTTATCAAAAAAGCAAACACTTCGCCTCGACCAACAACGCCAAGCGAGATGGCTGAGTTGGTTGAAACCATCAAAATTTGGAAGCTGGTTGATGCGGTTTCGCCAACGTCGGAGCAAAAGCTGCCTCTGTTGAGCCAATTCAACAAGCT
>JAKZSX010000003.1:0-9796 GCA_047517405.1 Candidatus Poribacteria bacterium
ATATTCTTTAACTCTCGTATGTTGCCGGGCCAATGGTATAGCTGCAAAACCTCAGTCGCCGATGGATCGATGACTTTGGGTGTACGCGCACTATCTTTGTGAAACCGCTCGACGAAATGCTTCACCAATACCGGTAGATCATCGGTGCGATCGCGGAGGGGAGGAACAGTCATTGGGACCACACTCAGACGATAATAAAGATCCTGCCGAAATCTTCGAGCTTCAATTTCTTGCTCAAGGTTCTTATTGGTTGCAGCAATAATCCGAACATCCACATGCAGCGTTTGCGTCCCGCCGAGGCGTTCCAATTCACCATATTCCAGCACACGCAACACTTTTGCTTGAGCCTTTAAGCTCATATCCCCAATTTCATCGAGGAACAGGGCACTTCCGTCTGCTAACTCAAATTTGCCCCGTCGTCGTACTGTTGCACCGGTGAAAGCACCACGTTCGTGTCCAAACAGTTCGCTTTCGATAAGTTCCTCCGGTAATGCCGCACAGTTGAGTCGGATAAGCGGCTTTCGACTGCGCTGACTCTGCTGATGAATCGCATTGCCGACCAGTTCTTTGCCAGTACCGTTTTCTCCGGTAATCAGCACCCCCAAATCGCTTGATGCCACTTGGCTAATCTGTGATCGGAGTTGTTGCATCGCAACGCTCTCTCCAACCATCTCGTCCTGAGTGCCTATCTGCTCTTTCAGTGCTTCGTTTTCCTGTGACAAGCGTGAAAGTTCCAAGAATGGCTCAATAGCATACATAATCTCATCGATGCTGGCAGGTTTCGTCAGGTAACGTCTCGCTCCCAACTCCATCGTTCTGACCGCCGTTTCGATCTCTTTCTGCGCGGACATCATCACAACGTTCAACTTAGGTTTGATGTGCCGCAACCGGGTCAGCGTCTCAACGCCATCTATACCGCCGGGCATCAGGATGTCCAGCAACACCAAATCGACCATTTTCGACGCGCACAGCTGCAGTGCTTCCTCTCCACTCGAGGCTGTTAGCGTGTCGTAGCCTTGCAACTTTAACGCTTGCGCGAGCATCTTCAAAGCATTTTCTTCATCATCGACAATGAGAATAGTAGCCATGATTTTATTTGTGAAGTCGTTACTGTTATATATCTATTGCAGATACCCGGAACATTGCATAAGGTGCTAGGCTCAATGAGCCAAGAGTTGACGGACGACACACCGGGTATTTGGGGCTTTAGGGATGGTGACAGTTTTGATAGTCGAGATGTCAGACAATATAACAAATCGTTACATCAAATTATAGATTCAACGTATGTCGTAAAGCGATGTCAATTTTGGTCATTGGAACCGAACCAATAACACGGTCAATTGCCAATTCAGCAACTGTGGCACGATTGTCAGTTACTACTACTGAATCCGTGAGTAACCCTGATTGTTGCCCTTCGGGTGTAGAAAGTAAAATGGTGACACGACTGGGATGATTGGCACGGAACATCTTGCTAGTAATCATTGCCACGATTACTTGCGGCAAGCCTGTTTGAAGATTGTCAGCTTAGACGATTAACGCCGGACGTAGCTTGGCTGTAAGCAGGTTGGAATCTGGAAAGAGCACTAAGATTACATCACCGCGTTTGTAGCTTGGATTTGGCCTCATCATAGTTGTCATAGACACTCATCTCAGGGCTTTCCCAGTCTTCGGCAAAGGCTGCTAGACGCGCACGCAAAACTGCCGCCTGTGTCTGATCAATGCCGCGTTCCTGTAAATCTACAGAATGAGATGGCAGAAAGGTTACAATAACAGGGGTGCCGTCGCACACATCACGGGGCATTTGTGAGAATTCAATCTTACCATCGCGATATACGCCTTCAATAGTTGTAAGCATGGGTATTACTCCTGATTCTTCGGTCTAGTTATAGACCTGTTGCTCTGCTGGGGCTTTAGTGGTTTTATCATGCTTGCTGTAGACCTATTACCCCGCTGGAATTTTATGTTCTTTCTCCTACCGGCACAAGCGGTTTTAGATCAGGGCCAATGTATTCCGCTCTTGGGCGAATCAGCCGATTATCATTCCGTTGCTCAATGACATGGGCAGCCCAACCGGTGATCCGCGACATCACGAAGATAGGTGTAAACATCGGTGTCGGAATACCACTCAGATGATAGGCGGAGGCACTGTAGAAATCGAGGTTCGGGAACAGCTTCTTTTCCCGCCACATCACTTGTTCAATCCGTTCAGAGACTCCGTACAACAATCGGTCCCCGCTTGCCTCAGAGAGTTTCTGTGACCAACCCTTAATTATATCCGAACGCGGGTCAGAGATTTTGTAGACGCGGTGACCAAAGCCCATGATTAACTGCCTTTGTTCAAGCATATCCAGAATAGCGGCTTCGGCTTCGTCCGGCGTCTGGAATTGTGCAATCAGCTCCATCGCGGCTTCATTTGCACCGCCGTGCAACGGACCGCGCAACGTTCCGATGGCTGCAACAATGGCAGAATAAAAATCAGATAAGGTGGATGTTGCAACCCGAGCCGCAAACGTTGAGGCGTTAAATTCGTGTTCTGCATAAAGGATTAGCGACACATCAACAGCTCTGCGTTGCAATTCGTCCGGCTGCTTCCCGTGCAGCAGATGTAGGAAGTGTCCGGCGGTGGTTTCATCGTCCGTTTCGACATCAATCTGTTTGCCATTCGTGTGAAAATGATGCCAGTAGAGCAGCATTGAACTGAAACAAGCCGTCAGCCGGTCCGCAATGTGAGACGGATCACTTTTGCTGTTTTCGCTCTCCATCGTTCCCAAAACTGAACAGCCGGTACGCATAACATCCATCGGATGTGCATCCCCCGGCACCTGCTCAAGGGCTATTTTGAGCCCATCCGGTAGACCGCGCAGTTCCATCAGCTTTTTCTTGTAGTTATCGAGCTCGGTTTGCGTTGGCAATTTGCCGTGAATCAGCAGGTACGCTGTCTCTTCAAAAGTGGCATGTCCCGCTAAATCGTGAATAGAATAACCGCGATAAGTGAGTCCAACGCCCTCTTTTCCCACCGTAGCGATTGCGGTTTCACCTGCGATAACGCCGGCTAAACCCCCAGTTTTTTTATCCTGCATTGGTTTCCTTCCTCCTTTTTGAGCGAGCAAAATCGATCTATTCTCGAAAATTCACAATTGTAGTTTGCCTAACCTTGTCAATTGAGTGGAAGCCGTTGAAAGGATTAATCTTTTTCTCGATTTACGCTCAAAAGTTGATCGAGTTTCCGTTCATACTCGTGATAATCTAAGAGTTCATACAATTCCGCCCGCGTCTGCATGATATGGACCACGTCCTTTTGTGTACCCTCGCGGCGCAACGTCTCATACACATTGAGCGCAGCCGCACTCATGGCACGGAACGCCGATAGCGGGTAAAGCACAAGGCTGACCCCGACATCCCTGAGTTCCTCTACCGTGTAAAGCGGCGTTTTGCCAAACTCGGTGATATTCGCTAAGATGGGAACATCAACCGCATCCGCAAACTTTTGGTACTGGTTCAATTCCGTTAAGGCTTCGGCGAAGATCATGTCTGCTCCAGCTTCCACGTAGCGACACGCGCGTTCAATAGTGCCTTCTAATCCCTCGACAGCAGCGGCATCCGTCCGCGCCATCAGGACGAAATTCGGGTCTGTTTTGGCATCGGCGGCGGCTTTCATCCGATCGACCATCTCCGCCGCGCTCACAATCTCCTTGTTCGGGCGGTGGCCACAACGCTTTGCCTGCACCTGATCTTCGATATGTACACCGGCGGCACCCGCCCGAATCATCTGGCGGATAGTTTTGCCAATCATAAACGCATTTCCCCAACCGGTGTCAGCGTCAACCAGAAGCGGAAGTTCTGTTGTGCTGGTGATACGGTGCACATCTTCCAGAACATCGTTCAAAGTGGTCATCCCTATGTCTGGAAGCCCGTAGGAAGCGTTCGCCACACCCCCGCCCGAAAGATAGATTGACCGGAACCCCACGCGCTCTGCCATCAACGCTGAGTACGCGTTAATCGTTCCGATGACTTGCAACGGGGTTTCTATCGCTAGTGCATCCCTGAAACGACGCCCGGCGGAGAATGTATGACTCATGTCTGACCTCTTTTATTCGATCCAGAACGAGAAGAGACGGGCTTGGCGCAGATAGAACTTTAAGCGCACCGGCTTCTCGAATACCAAGTCGTGTGTGTATTTCCACCGGATCTTCCCTTTGGTACTATCGCCGGTAAACGGTGGCGGCTCCTCTCCCGGCACCCAGAACCCCTCATGCGGACGCTGTGTCTCTGCATCGATAATCTCGCTATAAATCTCGCCCCAAGTCGCATCCGCATTGATGTATACATCTTCACCCTTTAACTCAAACGGCTTCGTTACAATTGTGCCGCATTCACCGCCGTCGATCGACACGAAGCCGTCAGGTCGTAGCTTGGCGAGAGTCAACGCTCCCGTATCTTCAAAGTGTTCGGGTTTGACATTGAGCCGGAACAACTCTTTGGCACGGTTGAACTCTTTATACCGCTCGATGTTTGACGGCATACGCAGGGCATTGTAGTAGCACCAGATCTCGCCGTCCTCCCGCACGATGGGATGCCCCGCCATCAGGAGTTGGCTGCAGCCGTAATTCTCGCCATCAAACGGTTCGAGTTCGATGAACAACGCGCGATCAGCGACGCGTTCCCAGTGATAGAGATCGCGCGAGACTGTCAACTCGATCTGGTTGATACGGGTGTAGTTTGTCGCCGGCGGTGGAACCGCACCGAAAGGATTGAATATGGTTGGGAAACCGATATAAAACCCTTGATATGGCAGTACCGCCATGTTGTAACACTCGGCGATGTAGTCCTCGTCGTCGATGATGGGCGGGGTGATATATGCTGGGTCGTCAATGATCTTACGGACACGGCGACGGCGATTCTCCCGGTCAGTCTCATCCGTATGGAAGATTAGCTTCGGTTCGGAAAAGGTGCTGAAGTCTGAACTGGTGGAAAGCCACACGGAACGTCCCCATTCCGTACCCAGCTTGACCATGGCGAGAAACCGGTTCGATTGGTGGTCATGTGTAAACTGAGACTCGTCTTGGCTGGGGATGGGCAGAGTATCAACGAGGGTCCAGTTAAATCCATCCGGCGACACAGCAGGAGGGCGGTTGTGGGCACCAAACAGTCCTTTGTAGCGGCGTCCAGGATCTGGATCCGTTTCATCGCGTATAACGTGATACGGCCGTCCCGGTCCCTTGTCCTCCGGGTCGAAAGCGATATTGTTCTCCTTGGAACCGTTCCACTCGTGTAGCCCTAGGGAAGGCTGTTCCCAGTGCTCGCCGTCTTCCGAGAACGCGTAGTATGCGTGCTGTCCAAAGTACCACCATTCCCACAGATTCTTCTCCGAATTCCACTGCGGGCAGGATCGGCTCTGAACCCCGGCACCGTGGATGACGGGTCCCCATTTCTTTGGAGAGTGTAGGGTACGCGTGGCACCCTTCATGCTCTCCACGGCGAAGTCATCTAGGAAAAGCTGGCGGTATTTCTTAGGATTTATCATATCGAGGTGCACTGGTGTTCCTCCTTTATGATTATACGGTTCTGTTATCCAGCGAATACTCACGGTTGCCCTCGGGACCCCCGCCTATTGCCCAAGTCCCACGGAACAGGGTCCGTCGCTTCGGCGGCATCGCTTCGATTGTCTCGTGGCTAAGGTTAAGTCGATGCCACTGCGCCCATATTGAGTTGTAACAATTAAAGACCGCACAACGTGGATTGTCCGGATTGGTCCAGTCGTTCGCCGCGTGAACGAGACTTTCCGTGAAGATGACCACTGAGCCCGGTGGGCAACTGTAGTCATCCATTGCGGCTCTCATGCTCGCCTCCCACGGAGATTCGCCGATGTTTGGACGGTAAGGGTCTGGACCCCCGTAGTTAAAGTGTGCTTTGTGGGACCCACTGAGGAAGGAGGTGCCTCCGGTCCCTTCCTTCACCTCTTCAAGTTCCCACACCACGCGTGTAAGCCCGGAGAATATCTTGCCTCCTGCGACCTGATACCGCATGGCGTTAGCTTGTTGCGGTGGACGCACGACATGCGGCAGACCTCCATCGCCTCGTTCTGACTTACTCCATCCGGGGGGGCGGGCGGTGGTGAAGGATCCCTCACATCGGAAGCTGTAGCAATCATCTTTCACAAAAGGGTCTTCAGACAGAATCTCATTCAAAACACCTACAATTGCCGGATGGTCGAGCAGTTCTTGGAGCACGCCTTCATAGCTCTGTCTCGCGCCGGCATACACTTCTGCCTTCATCTCTTCGATCTCAGTTTCCGACAGCACAGCGGGTAGGAGGATCCAGCCGCGGAGGTCGAAAAAGAATTTCTGCTCCGAGGTCATGGGCACCGGCGCGTCAAGAAGGGCTATCTGGGTATCCTCTATTCCTGTGGTCTGTTTTGATGGTGTCATTGTTCCTTATCCTTTTACATAAGTTCTTGTGGATTGTACGTAGTGCCTGTAGTCGGTAGGCTGGGTTGAACGGTAGTGAAACCCAACGCTGAAACGTAAGTGAAAAGGAAAACGAGATGTGGCATCTGCCCGTTTTCTGGTTTTCCCGTTTTCTCGTTGATTCTGAAGTCTATCACCTGAAAAAAATGAAGTCAAGCCAAAAAATGGATGGACAAAATCCCACACGGATGGGAGAATATAAACGTGGTTAGCCGAGATTGCTCGAAACTTGAGGGAGTCAATCGCTAGCGCAGTGGGAGAAGAGGAGTGGTAGAAATGGCGGTTTGTCCAGAATTGAATGTCCCTTAATCGGTAGATTCGCCGCTAATGTTCAAAACAAGGAGAGATAACCGATGTTTCATCGACAAAATCAGGGAGTTTTTTGGTTAGGTGGGTTGGTTTTTGCCCTTGTGGTGATTGCGGTAGCCAATATGGAAGGTCAAAATGTTGAAACAGTCGAATCGCAAAGCGCGGATGGTATCGGAGCAGCAGAGGAGATTCAAATCCGTGGGCATCTCATTTGTCTTGCGGAAGCTATGCACGATTTATACCGTGCGGATCTCCCTGCCAATCACGATCACCTGTACGGCTTTAAGACAACGGATGGTATGTTTTACACACTATTACGCACAGGCCTGTCGGAGGCGTTGTTCGTCGATAAACGGCTACATCATAAAACGCTCATCATCACGGGGAGAACCTTTCCAAAAACGCATTTACTGGAAGCGATTCGATTCCAATCCCTCCATGATGGGGTTGTCCATGACCTCTACTACTACTGCGATACCTGTGCGATACGGACATCCGCGCCGGGGGATTGTGTGTGTTGTCAGGTACCCGTTGAACTGGTCGAAACGCCTGTTAAGCTCAGCCCACTATCAGATTAGCCTTGGTTATCCTGCCTGAAAAACGCATCCACCTGTGACTCCTGCCGCTCAAGTTCGATAAGTCGTCGTCGGGTGCGCTGTCGGCATCGGAGATACACGAGAATAAATACCAACCCAAGGCTGCCCCAAAAAAGATACGAGTTTGAGAATATCGCCGTCCAGCGGTAACGCTGAGAGAGTGAGGCTTGCCATTCCGCGTCAAATGTCGCAAGATTCCAGCCGATTGCCTGTTCATACGCACTGTTCAGATCATTTCCCACGCTGAGTAGGTCGATAACCTCCCACAGCTTTTCAACCCCCGCAATTTTTGTCAGCCACGCAACCGCATTCAAACTCTCAGCGTAAGCCAACTGCGCTCCTCTTTCGGCACTTGGGAACCGCTCCTCTAGGCCCGCGAGCGGAATAATCGATCTTGATAGGATATGCTCAAACATGACCTCATGGCGGTGGGGTGCCCACTCTCCGGAGAGGTAGACCGCAATCCCCTCGATAAACCATAAGGGGATGTCTCCGATCGTGGATTTCGTGCGTTGTCCAAAAGCGATGTGCACAATTTCGTGGCGGAGAACTTGGGAGAGCTGAAACTTTCGATCAATGATAACACGCGGGTTTTGAATCACAATGCGGCGGCTGAGTGGAAACGCGCAGCCGACCGCCCAATCTTGGATGGGCGCATGGGCGGCGGCTTGGAATTGCTGCTGTGTCCTACACATCCAAATCTCGATCTTGCCTATCTCTATCCCATCGATCAGGCGGTTAATCTGCGGATAGAAGTCTTCGGCAATATCGGCAATATCTTGGGGATGGGTCTCGTCGGGCTGGTAGTAGATCTGGAAATGCTCGCTTTCGAGTATCTCCCATGAATCCTCCGTCGCGCTATGTAGTATCGTCGCACTGAGAAGCATTGGCAAACAGAACAGGAAAAATGTTCGTAATGCTTTCCGACCAATTACGTGCATGATCTTGTCCGTCCTCGTGTGATGAATGCACGTTCGAGGGATTTCCATTACGCGACGCGATACTTTGCTACCGCATCCATATCCAATTCAATCCCCAAACCGGGTGCGGTAGGCACTTCGACAAAGCCATCTTTCGGGGTCAGTACGCCGTAAATGAGATCATTCTCGCGGACGAAATGGAGGGAATCACTCGGAATGGTTGCGTTTTTGATAACCGCGTGAACGTGGGTGCCAAAAGCACCTGATACACCCAAACCGAGCCCGACAACCTGTAGCCACACCGGCATCCCCGCGGCTTCAGCGATGCCAGCGTTTTGCTGTGCACCCGCCGGACTGCCAGCGGTGTTGAACATATCCGCCGCATCCGCTTTGATAGCGTCTATAATCATCTGTGGATCTGCGATGTGGGGGGCGAGGGGAATGCGGGTCTGCTTGCGAAAGTCGCGGTAGCTGTCCCAACCGTATTCACGATATGAAAACGGATCTTCAAACGCTTCGATATTATACTTTTCCAACTCGTGCGCGAGACGAATCGATTGATCCGGGGTCTCAAAGGTAAAGTTTGGATCGACGATAATTCCGTAATCCTCCCCCGCTGCTTCTGTCATGAGTCGGACGGTCTCGACAATGTTCCACGGACGCGCTTTGAGTTTATGTGTCTTGAAGCCTAGCTTGGCACCAACTGCCGCCTCCGCAGCGAACTCCTCTGGCTCCATCGGGCATGACCAGTAACTGACGGGGACCTTCTCCCAGTGCTGTGCGCCCATCAGTTTGTGAGCGGGCACGCCGAGTGCCTTGCCGATAATATCGAAGACCGCCGATCCAAAGGCACCGCCGAGATTTTGCCATTTGAGCTCCATTACATCTACACCGATCCAACCCTCGATTGCGTCGTCAAATCGTTGTCCCCTTGCGCCTTCCCCTAAGCCGTAGATGCCTTCATCTGTGTGGACTTTGATGATGGGGATTGGGCGTTCGATGTAGTCGCCAGGACGGTTTTTCTCGATGGCAGGAATGTGGGGAACTGCTGTGATAAACTGCTCTACTTGTGTGATCTTCATTTTGTTTCCCTCATAACGTTTTGACCCAAAATGAATGCTCGAAAATTTACGTCTCGACCCGATAAGATCGGAATTCTGTAGGGAACAACGATCGTTGTTCCCTACCTGCTAAATGGGATTTACATCCGCTCCGTTTTATTCTACCTGAGATAGAACCTCCCGAAACGCCTTGACGTGCGCGGGGCTTGTACCGCAACAGCCGCCAATTAGATAACCTCCCTCCCTGAGCAACTCTGGCAGGTAAGGCGACATCTCCTCTGGTGCTTGGGGCCAATATGTCCGTTGATTTTTGTCCAAACGCGCCATACCCGCATTTGGATAAGCCATCAACCGTTTTGAATTAACACCCTTCTCCTCCATCGCTTCGCGCAGCTGCTGGATTCCGTTTATCGCATAGGGCATGCCCGTATGCTCCTCACGCC
>JAKZSX010000004.1:0-20144 GCA_047517405.1 Candidatus Poribacteria bacterium
CGAACAGGAATCGGATTTGTTGGGCTTGCGGTGTTCATTTCGGTCTTTGACCAACTGGATGTTATCTCCGAATCATCTGATTATCGCTCTGCCTGGTTAAACCTCAAGCCAAATTACAATCCACGAACACGTGAAGCTTCCCTCACCCTTCAACGGAAATTCTGACGCCATGATACCAGCTCCGTTTCGATTGCCAGCCATTTTTATTCTCCTCATTGCAGCGGGGTTCGCCGTTGGTTGCACGGGTAATGAGGATTTCTCTAACCCGCTTGACCCGCAAAACCCCCGCACCGCTGGATCGCCGATCGGCTTAGAACTCCTTCCTGGTGATGAGCAGATGATGATCTCATGGGAAGACAACGGGCACGAGGGAGTTGTCGGGTATCGAATCTATCGGCGATTTACCGGCGATGCGGATTCGACCTTTGCGTTTGTTGGAGAGGTCCTTGGAGAAAACGGTGCCCGTCCAGCGACAGAGTTAATCGATACAGAGAATCTAACAAACGACCAATTTGATGAAGTCAATGGCATACCTCACCGCTATATCTATCGCATTTCCTATATTGATGCAAATGGGATCGAAGTTCCTGATCCGAATGCACCGCCGGTTGAGGACGAAGAACCACACCGAGTGTGGCAAACAGCCAGCGCAACGCCGAGTGTTGCCCCACCCATACCTAACGTCATTGTTGGCGACGAAGTGGAAGATTTGACCGTTAAACTTTTCTGGCAGGATTATCAGGTGCCCGACGATTTTGAGATTTTTCGTGTAGTCGTGTCCAAGCACGGTTTGAGCGGTGAGTTTTTGCCATTTCGCCTCCGCGCCGAACTCCCGAAAGATCAACCGTACTTCTTTGATCGGGAATTTGATCGGGATAATGCCACCAGAATTTACCGCGTCGTTGCTGTTGACCGGTTTGGCGTTGAAGGAGTAAAAGTGATTCAAGTCACTTCCCCCAACCTGCCGCCAGCACCGCCGCAAAATGTTCGAGTGGGCTTTTTTTCTCGAGGTGCCCGGTATGATGCGCGAATCTTTTGGTCAAAGAACAGAGAACCAGACCTTAGCGGCTATCTAATCTACGCCACAAAAGAGGTGGGTGGCGATCTCGTTGTCGGGAAAGATTTGATTATCCGACGAAGAGTGGATGCAAAAGATACAAGTGCAACATTCACCGGCGAGGAGTTTATTCTGGATGGACAGAATCAAGTTCCCCGGCGATACTTTATCACAGCGTTTGATAACACACCTGACCGCAACGGTAATCGGGACGAAAGTGAAATGGTTGAGGTCCGTTAGGACATGTTGGCGAACGTTTTGGAATGCGACTCCGCGAATTTAACATGCTCCAAGATGCACACACATTAAGGATAAATATGCACCTCTTTCAAATAAAGCAACACCGAATTTTGTTGGTTCTCTCAGCTTTTTTAGCGATAATCGGAATACCTCTCTACGCACAAAGTCCACCGGTGACGCAGCTGGGTGTGATGCAAACCGCTGATACTTTGGGTAAAGGTGGTTATACGACCTCTTTTGGGATGTTTCAAGTCGATAGAAAAAAATTAGACACAGACCCCAAACAACCCCAACGTGTAGTTATCGGTAATTTTGAGGGATTGCATAATGTTGAGTTTGATGTCAATACCTTCTTGATACCCGCTCGATTGACTTACGGCATCGGTGAGAGATTGGATCTCATCCTCGGGGCGACTTTTTCGACCAGTAACGCACAAAAAATTGTCCCAGATTTTTATCGAATTGGTGACACCTACGATGCAGAACAATCGCCAGACGCAACGCGAGATCGTAGGGTATATGAACAATCCATCTTTGATTTTGTTACCGGATTGAAATACAACATCAAGCCCGACCGACAAGACGGTTTGCCCGGTATATCGATTGGGGGCGACGTACAAATTGGGTTTACCGCCGATGATCAGCTTAACTCTGACAAGGAGTTCCTCGATCCCTCGCCTGCGGATAGCTTTCCGTTTATGGGCGTCAATACCTACCTCGTGGGGACACAGCGGTTCGGTCAATTCATAAGGTTGCATGTGGGTGTCGGCAGTTATCTATCGTCCAAATCCCTCAAATCATCGGATTCATTTATGTTACTCTGGCAGCTTGGAGCTGAATTTGCCTTCTCCGATAACTTTTGGCTTGTCGGCGATTTAACACGAAGACACGCCCTAAGCGGTATTACTATCAACGACCTGATTGGTGTAGGTTTTCGGTACAAACTTTCTGATACGGCGGCTTTTAATATCAGTTATGTAACCGAGCCAGGATTTCAATTCTATCTCACCGTTGGCGGTGGCAAGGAAGGCGTTGTCGTACCAGCAGAAGGTGGGGACGATTTGTTGTTTTAGGTAAGATGCAGAGATTACAGAAGCTATCCAGCTCGCGCCACCTGAGATCCACGATGGCGAGGATCCAACTGTCACAACGCTCAACTTCCGGCGGACGGTAGAATTTTGGAAAAAGGAAAGCGAACACAGCGAATAGATTCTCTTTAGCGGTTCAAAGGAGAGGGCAATGCCAATGTTATTCAATCTATGGTTTCGCCGGTTTCGCCGGGTGAGCCGTAACCGTCACATTCGGCGCATTACGGTGGCGGGATTTATTGTTCTGGGTGCCATCGCGCTCAATTCCGCATGTTTCTACTATTTTGAAAAGGCTGTGAAAGTAGAACTGACGCTTTGGGATTCCTTCTGGCTCAGTTTTACAACCATAACGACCGTCGGCTATGGGGACTATTCCGCATCGACGGTCGGGGGGAGGGTTGCAACCATGGTTTTGCTATACGGGGTTGGATTAGCTACGTTCCCCTACGTGATCACTCAGATTGTGGACACAACTGTGGAGAGACACAACGATCGACGGCGCGGGTTGATTGATTGCCGCGACCTTGTTCAAAATCATATCATCATCGTCAACTACCCCTCCGAATTGAGGGTCGCTTCAATCATAGAACAGCTTTCATCGGATGTAGTGACGGCGCACCGTCCTATTGTCATCTTGGCGAATAACGTGGAGGAATTGAGCTTCAACCGTTCCGATGTTTACTTTGTGCGAGGCGCACCATTAGAAGAGGAATCGTGGAAACGAGCAAACATTGAAATGGCGTACGCGGTCCTCATCCTCGCGCCCCAAACCGAGGAACACGTGGCAGATGCAATTACCGCATCGACAATTTCACTCATCGAAACACTCCATCCGACTATCCGGACGATCGCTGAATGTACTAGTATTCAACACTTGGCGATTTTCCGATCTTTCCGATGTGATGCCGTAATTCCTACGAATAATATTGCCGCGAAGGTGTTGGCACAAGAGGTGCGTGACCGTGGACTCGCTCTCGCGGTCCGGGAGTTATTGACCGAAGCAGAAGGGAGTGAGTTATATAGTGAGACCATTAATATTGATGGGATAAATTTTGGTGAGCTGCAATCATTGCTGCTAGAATTGAAAGCGGAAATTATTCTGGTTGGCATCCTCAGAGACAACCAACACTTTATTAACCCGCCATTAACCCTTCAGATTCAACGGACAGACCGGCTGATTCTTATCGGCAATCGGCGTAGCGATTGGCAGCAGATCTATGAGCAGTTACTAAGGGTCAGGGGACGCAATATAAGTTGATAGGTCTTTCAGCGTTGCGTTGGTCGTATTTGCCCTGCCTAAGACAATCTTCTACGATCCTGGCCGAAAAAGCGTTACTAGACAACCGCCGAGTGCTGCTAACACAATACCAAGGACAAACTGCCAGCGTAAACTCCCCCAGCCCCCCACGGGTGGATGTAACGCCGTTGCGACCACCGCGTTGACAATCGGTGCGCCGGCGAAAACGATAGACATCACCACAGGCGGGGTGCCCTTCGCCCCAAATGCCAAGAGAACGCCGAACGCCCCCATCGCACCTACGAGCCCCGCAAGCGTTGACCAGAGCAAACCCTTCGCCGGAAAACTCCATTGGGCACCATTGATCGCCAGCATGATCGCCGAGCCGATGACCGCCGTCAACAGGTAGGCAATCCCGACAAAAAGAAACGCTTTGTACCGTCCATGCACCGGATCGCTCATAGATGCCTGTCCCGTGTGCAGAAAGATACCGTAGAGTCCCCACGATGCAACAGTCATAAGTGCAAATATTAACCAAGTCATACGCATCCAAAATCCTCCTATCAAGTGATGTACTTTCGATAAACCGCCAGAGTCGCCTCTGCCATGACATCATCGCTAAACCCGCGATGCACTGCTTCCTTGCCCTGTTGACCTAATTGTTCCCGGTAGCTCGAATTATTCATGAGTTGAAATATCCCCTCCGCGATGGCCTTGGGCGATTCCGGGTCTACCAATATGCCACCACCGGTCGCTTCTATAAATTCGGGGAAGGTGCCGTGTCTGGGCTGAACGACGGGAACACCGTTGGCAAGTGCTTCTAAAATGAAAAGTCCTTTCGACTCCTTGTATGTGGTCGGTACGGATAAGACATGGAGGCTGTTGAGGAAGTCAATCTTTTGACGACGATCTACTTCACCCCAATAGTCAAAGGCATCTGACAAACCCCAGGTATCGATCTGTTCGACTAGTGCTTCAAGATACGGTTCGTCCCTTTTGCCGAGGTAACCGGCAACGTTGAGATGAACCTTATCCGATCCGAGCCTATTTGTCAAGCGGTAAAACGAATCCACCAACAGATGAAGTCCCTTCTCAGGGCAGATGCGGGCTAAATACCCGATGACAAAGGGCGTTTCAGCGAGATTTTTTCGATGCACACCGTGCTCGCTCAAATTCAAACCGAGGTTCACTACATCAACTCTGTCCGCTTGAATATCCAGATACTCCGCCATAAAGTCAGCATAGTACTGACAGGGGGCGATGTATCCATCCACCTCCGAAGCCCGTGTTTGCAGCAATTCCAAGGCTTGCGATTTATAAGGTTCGATGAGGTCTTCGAGGAAAATGTCTTCCCCTTGAAGGGCACAGAGGACCGGAACGCCTAGCGCTTTTTTCATCTCCCTTGCGAATCCCACGAACATAGAGTTGGTGAGTTGAACCAGATCGGGCTGATACGAATCTTTCAGCCACTTGACTAGTTTCGCCAGTTCCTTTTTCTGCTGTCCTTCCTCCCCCTGAAGCACCGAGACGGTGAGTGCACCGAGGTCTTTCGCACTAGTAGACGCAGAAAAACGGGATAATCCATTCAACAGCGAAGGACTATCGAATAACCGATCAAGTATCCAAGGGGTATGACGGAATAACGCCGATTTCTGCTGAAGATACACATTAATACCGCCATAAAAAACGCGATCGATGCTAACATCGGCTTCATCGGTGCGGATGGGCGTATAGGTCGGGATCAGGGCAACCTCGTGCCCCTTCCTTTGCAAAGCCGCTGCAAGTGTATTATCATGGATACAGGTGCCACAATACATGCCCGCGGCACCCGCGGCGATATAGGCAATTTTCATGATATGTCAAACGTGAAAGATAAAACGTGAACCGTAAATGAAGCCATGTCCCCGCTTACTCTATATTGTCAAATCCAGAGTAATCTTTGGATTTGACAATCCAACGAATATGTAGCAGATTTTCATTAACTTATTACTCCGTCTTTCCCGTTTCCGATGGAAAGAATTTCTGGATTACAGTTGGATCTGGTGGTTTACTTATCAGGGAGCCGATAATTATTGCCACAGCGGAGACGATGAAAATAACTGCTACCGGCATAATTCCGCTGCCACCCACCGTGTAACCGGGTGCCTGCCATCCCTGAATAAAGAAATATATCCATAATACCACAACACTAATAATAGAAGCAAAGGCACCGTATTTGGTGCTACGCCTCCAAAAGAGTGCAGCGATGACAATCGGAAAAAGCGAAGCGAATCCTGTAAAAGACCAAACAGCAAGTTTGAAGATACTTCGGTTCAGAACTAAAGAAAGCAGGTAGGTCAAGCAAAGTATCCCGAAGACAAAAAGTCGCCCAACCAAGACTTGCTCTTTTTCGCTCATCCCATCCTTCATAGAGTCAGAACGAAATCCGTAGTGACGGACAATATCGTGCGTAAACATACTTCCAATGGAAAGCGATTGGGAGTCGAGGGAAGACATGATCGCCGCAAAAACACCCGCCCCCAAAAGCCCGGCAAGGACTCCGGGCGCATGACGCTCGATCATCTGAACCAAAACAGAATTGGCTTCCGCTCCCCTGAGCCCCGGAACATCCACGCTGCCCAAAATTCCGAGTAGCACACTCGGAATCCATACAACCGCAACACAGATTGGATACCACATCACAGGATAACGAAATGTCCTTGCACTTTTTGCTGTAAGCCAGTGCATGAATATATGCGGAAACATCCCCACCGATAGCGGAATGCAGGTGTAGGTCAGCAGTTCCAGCGGCTTGATGTGAGTCCCAAGAATCAACAGGTCTGGTGCCACCTTCCCCAAGGTCGCAGAGAGTCCACCCATTTTGTGCACGATGATAAAAAACGTTGCTCCACCCAGGATCATGAAAACGAGTGTTTGAAAGGTGTTTGCCCAAGCAGTACCCCGCACCCCACCGTAGCAGACATAAGCGAAAACTACCGCACAAACCACCAGTCCGCCTAGCCACTGTGGAATCTGTCCCCCTGTGATCTGATGTAAGGTGATGCCGCCACCCATCACGCCAATCAACAGGTACGGGACAATGAGCGCAACAATGACGATGAAAAGCAGCAGCCCTAACCTGTCGCTGCTCCACCGTTCTCTGAAGTATTGCACCTGCGTGAAATAGCCGTGCCGCTTCCCAATTGCCCAGAGCCGGGTGCCAACAACAAAGAAGACGCACGGAGCGACCAAAGCGGTCGAGGAAGCCATCAAGGCGAAGACACCGATGCCTCTGTGGTAGGCTTCACCGGAAGCGCCGAGGATAGAGAAGGAGGTCATATTCGTGCCAAAAAGGGACATCAACAGCACAAATGGCCCAATGGTTCGGCTAGCAACGAAATAATCCTCGCCAGTGCCACGAAAGAATTTATGGCTCACGGTGCCGACAATCAGTACAATCGCCAAATATGCAAAGATAACAAGGGTAACTATCATTCAGACCTTTATTCGTCTATATCTTCGTCTCGAAGATGGTGAGGCAAAACGTGGTTGACCATCAGTGCCATCAGTATTGCCGCTGCGACGCAGAATCCAATATGATAAAGTAATCCGACAGGGAATCCCAACACCCAGTCTGGGTTGTCCCAGAGCCAGAAATCATTGTGAAGTAGAAACAACACAACAAGTGCAATATAAAGTATCCATCGGGAAAAAGTTTCTTTCATTAATCCTCCAAGATTCACGGGAGTGCAGCTTCGATAATCTTTAAGAACTCAGCTTTCTCACCGCTACCAATTGCTTCAGATAGGCGCGCAGCAGCGACAGGAAGCTCCCAACGAGCAACCGTTTCTTGCGAAATTGACTGTATCTGCGTATACCGTTCTAGATAGGCCTCATAGAACAGATGACGCATCTCGGCACTTTTTTTCCCACCTAACTCACTCGCGCTAGGTGGTAATTCGCCGACCCGAAGAAGTAAGGTTATGCGAGCGGCATCCACCAATGGAGATCCTTGGGTAGCATCCACCCAATCAATAATAACAAGTTCCTCAACGGTTAGTAAGATATTTTCGGGATGAAAGTCACCGTGGCAGAGGGTATTGTCCTCCTGAAGTCGATCCAAATCGGTTAAGATGGCTGCTTTTGCCTCTGTGGCTAATCCGGATGCGCTTTGAATTTTACGCTGTAACTGTTGACGCTGCAAAGGCAGCTTGGCGACGGTGCGTGTGTGCATATCAGCTTGTAATTCCGCTAGAAGATGCGCGTATGGGATGAGTTTCTGAGGGTTAGCGAGTACAGCTTCCAGCATGGTTACGCCTTGAACCCTTTCAAAGATGATGCCTTGACGGTTTTTAACGGTGATAGTATCGATAACGGCTGGCGTGTTCAGACCAGTGCCATGCGCGATAGAGGCACGGACAGCTTCTCACTCGGCTGCGCCGGGTTGATAGCCATCTCGGTACAATTTGAGGATTTTATTCTCACCCCATGTAAAAATTTCGGCTGTTCTCCCTTCGGCAATGCGTAGGCATTTAGTTATAGATAACCCCATCTCTTTGTTACAACCCTCTATTCAATGATTTATAGAAATTCCTACCTACTATCTGGAATATGTTCCAACTCATTTGCCAGCTTTTCGCTTGAAGGGCTACCGGTCACCCAATACAGCAATTTTTGAACGCCAGTTGAAAAACCCAATGGCTGCAACAACAATGAATGCGACGAACTGCCCCCAGCCAAAATGGGTGAGAAAGCAAACTGCGGCAGCGGCAAGCAACCCCGCACGTTTCCAAAAGTCAAGCTGCGCGAACCAATGACCGGAAATGCTCGCAGCTAGTGCGACAATTCCGAGGATGGCGATCAGGACGTTTGCCACAACTCCGAAAAAGGGAGCACTTCCTCCATCTGTTGACAAAAGTAATAGCTCCGGCTTCAGCACAAAGGCGTAAGGCAGCGCAAACCCCACCAACGCGAAGCGAAAGGCAGCAACCGCCGTCTGCATGATACCGGTGCCGGCAATGGCCGCGGCTGTATATGCGGCCAAAGCGACCGGCGGCGTCACCATCGCCATCATACCAAAATAAAAAATAAAGAGATGGACGGCAAGGGGAACCAATCCCAATTCGCTCAATACCGGCCCAACCAACGTCGCCATGAGAAGGTAACACACTGATGAAGGTAAGCCCATCCCAAGGATAATTGTTGAAACCATCAAGAAGACAAGTGCTAGGATGCGACTGTTCTCTGCAAGCGGTAAAAGGGTTCCCGGTAATTTCGCGCCAATCCCTGTCAAAGTAACCACACCGAGAATTAACCCCACGCAAGCCGCCGCCGCTATTAGCGAAACACCTCCATGCGTCGCTTTTTCCATCGCTTCAAATATTCGACGAATCCCAATCCAGATTTGTCTAGTAAGAAGCAAGAATGTGTGTCTAATTAGGGACCCGACTGACCAATCATTGCTGTGGGTAACTTGTCTGAAAATATCCCAAATTCCACGAATGCCTATCAGGATCAGGATGAAAAGCAAGCTGAGGCTGACTGCTCGAAACGGTGTATAACCAAGAAGCAAAAACAGGATAAGGGTGATAAACGCCACCAAAAAAACGAATCCCTCCATCCCAGTTGCGGACTGAGAGGTTTCGGTCGCGCTCTCTTTAGGTACTTCGGATAATGCGCCCACGCGATTGGCGTAAAAGTGGACAATCAAGAGGAGTGCGGTGTAGTAAAGAACAGCAGGAATCAGCGCTGCCTTGATAATCTCCAGATAGGTCACTGCCGGCTCGACAATTTCTAACATCATGTAGGCACCGGCACCCATAATCGGCGGGACCAATGCACCGCCTGAACTCGCTGCAGCTTCTATCCCTCCAGCAACCGTCGGTTTGAATCCGGAGGCCCGCATCATCGGGATGGTGAAGATACCGGTAGTGGCGGTGTTAGCGACAGCACTACCAGAAAGTGAACCCATCGCCCCACTACTGACGACAGCAACCTTAGCAGGACCACCAATGCTTGAACGAAACAAACGCTTAGCAAAATTGATAATGTAGCCGGTGGCTCCCGTTTTCTCCAGCAATGCTCCAAATAGGACGAAAAGGAACACGTAAGTGAACATCACTTTCAGAGCAATGCCAAATACCCCTTGGCTATGCAGAAAGGTTTGACTGACAATTCGTTCCCAAGGATAACCCCTGTGCGGGAACAGCCAGTCAGGCATTGATTGACCGAAAGCCGCATACGCCAAGAAAGCCAAAGAGAGGATGCAAAGGGTTAAACCGATAGCGCGGCGTGTTCCTTCTAAGACAAGGAGCAGCCCCAATAGCCCGATGACGTAATCCGTGGTCGTTCCCATCCCTGCTCGATCGCCTAGCTGCTGACCATCAATCCAAAACCGTTTGAACAAAGGTTCGCTTTGAACGAGGATATAACCAAAGCTAATCACCACAGCGAGTACGAAAACATAGTCAAGGACCTGGAAAACGACATTTGCTTCAAACCGGCGGTGGATGGGATATTTGAGGAAAACGAGGACTAAGCCCAGCATAGCGAAAATCGCCAGTTGGGCTTGGGGCGAAAGTTGAGGATAGTTGACCTCCGCCAGAATAAATACACAGAGAATAGCAGCGCAGGTCCGAAAAAGGATTCGCCGAATGCGTTGGAGCATAATGATGGGTATAATCTATCAACACAGATCGAATGAGGCAACTAGAGAGGACGAACCCAAATATTACGGTATCGGACAGGATCGCCGTGGTCTTGAAGCACC
The DNA here is from genome assembly GCA_047517405.1 of Candidatus Poribacteria bacterium. GTDB lineage: Bacteria > Poribacteria > WGA-4E > WGA-4E > PCPOR2b > PCPOR2b. The sequence continues at coordinate 10,371 of JAKZSX010000004.1, forward strand.
AGCGGTCCCTGAGCGGGATGTGGTTCGTCATAAGAAGGGGCTCGTCTGTGACCTGTGGGGCCCATAGCAGCCCGGTGGTTGTGCACCAATACGCCGTTGTGGATTACAGTGATGTAGGCTGGGCTGATAAGTTTCTCTCCCCCAAAACGCGGCGCTGTGAAAAAGATGTCGAATGTCTGCCATTCGCCGGGCTTACCGCAAGCATTGACCAGGGGTGGATATTGTCCATAAATTGCCGAAGTAATTCCATCCGCATAGGTCGGATTGTCGTAACCGTCAAGCACTTGAATCTCGTACTTGCCCATCAAGAACACACCGCTATTGCCACGTCCTTGGCTATCCCCTTTTACCTCTACCGGTGCGGCCCATTCGAGGTGCAGTTGGCAGTCACCAAAGTTTTCCTTGGTCTCAATGTTGCCGGTACGAGTAACTTCCATATAACCATTTTCGAGCTTCCATTCGGCGTCTCCGTCCCCTCCTGTCCACTTTGATAGATCGCTGCCATCAAAGAGGACGATTGCGTCTGATGGCGGTTGCCCCGGTGCTTCTTGTGAACTTTCAGTACCAGGGGTAATAATTCGTGGCTGAGGTTGTGTTCCATCGTGCACCCGCCACTCTGAGCCCGGTATCAATGGTGTGTCATCATAGCCGATAGGGGCTTTACTTGACGGTGATTGTTGTGCCATAATTCAATCTCCTTATATAGTATGTATCAAATTCAAAACAGTTTTATCCTTACCACTCTCAACTTCGTGATTGCTGCACCCACATATTAAGCTGCCGTAATGCGGGCTCCGATTTTTCCCACATCGCCCGTTTAATCGGAGAGTGAATCTTGATGTAGTTCGCGAAATTTGAGCGTTGCGCTCGAAACGCTTCCTTGAAGGCAATAACCCCATAATTGTCAGGGGGCGACATCCCAAAATCAACCCATCTATAACCTGCTTCACACGCCCATTTAACGATATGATGGACAAGCATGTTATTGGGGCGATACTCCCAGAACTCAGGAACGGAGGCACCGACCCACAACATCACGGTGCGGTTGAAATGGAGATAAAGCAGCCCCGCAATGATTAGACCACTATACTTGGCGATTACAAGTTGCGAAATGTTGCTTCTTAAGAGAGACTTGAGCATAGGCAGCGGTTTGGGAGTTTCTCTTAAACGTTTCTGTGTAGCGAGGTAAATTTCGTAAAAAGACTCAAGATCGCTGATGCTATTTGTGTTGTAAACCGTTACCCCGGTTTTCGCTGCCTTCCTGATAGCCCCGCGCACACGCCTATTATAAGCCCCCCAAATAAGATCATAATCTGAACAGATTTTCAAGAGATGCGTAAAGCGAACTTCGTGCTGCTGATATCCCGCTGCGATTAACTTTTGTCCGTAGAGTTCCGTCTGTCCTGGTGACAGGGTAAAGACCGTTTCACATAGATTCTCTTCATCCACGAGTGGATCTAACTGCATATCAACGTCTTCGAACAAGCGACTGAAATCTACTGATGACTCACGATTGAGTTGGATTCCGCCAAACAGATCCCAAGGCATCGAATGCAGCATTTTAATCCCGCGTATCGGCTGAAAAACGAAAGTAGGCAGCCCACCAATGATATTATCGTTTGCCTTAATCAGGAAATAAACGGGCATTAACTGCTTAAATGTATTTGACAGTGCTTCGCGCCATGCAATCGAGTGAAACGGAAGGCTATCCGGACACGCTTTAAGGGTTGCCTCCCATAAGTTTGCGTTTTCGTGATTTACTAGTTCAAGTGAATACATAACGCTGCTAGCATCAATCGTCGGTAATACACGGTCGAGGGATGGGTTAATTCTACCTTGTCTGTACCTGATTTGAGAGAGTCCGGCGGCAATGCCTACAGCTTTTAATGTATTCAACCAAGCATGTTGCCAAGCTGCGGGTGGGTAAGCCCAAATAACTCCAGCCAAAGCCCTCGTATCAATTCATGCTCATCTGCTTTAATTTGAACTATCATCCGATATAGTGTCCTGCTTTGCATTTTTGACGGAACATATAATTCATTATATACGAAATCACTATATTTCGCAAGCGTTCCATAAATAGAAAATCCCAACGGACAGGAATTCGCTCCGGGAATCTGTGTCCTACCAACTTTTACCTTGTCATTGGGGTCGTCGTGTGATAAGATGAGGAAACTATATCTAGCAAAGACATCCAGCCAATTGAGGGTACGGTCATGGCAAAACGCAATGGATTTTCAGAACTGGCAAAATTGCTAGTTCGTTATCCCGCCCAAGGACAGAGAGAAAAGTTGAAGCAGCTGTTACAACAGAACTACACACAAGAAAACCTCATTGGATACTTGACACATGAGGTTGCCCCAACGCGGCAGGCAGCGGCTTATGCACTCGGTATTATTGGTAACATGGAAGTGGTCTCCCCGTTAGTGAAGGCACTTCAGCAAAGCGATCCAGATGTGCGTTCCAATGCAGAGCAGGCGTTGTGGGCAATCTGGTTTCGCTCTGGCGATAAATCCGTCGATGACATGCTCCAAAAAGGGGCCGGATATATCAAGACAGAACAGTATGCAGAAGCAATTGACCTCTTGACAGAAGTTACTCAGGCCGCTCCCGAATTCGCCGAAGGATATAACCAAAGGGCAATCGCATATTTTATGTTAGAAGAGTGGGAGCAATCTATTGATGATTGCAAAAAGGTGGTTACGCTTAATCCGGTGCATTTTGGCGCGCTTGCTGGAATGGGACAATGTTATCTACGGCTCGGAAATCTGCGCGAAGCACTCAAGGCTTTCGAGCGCGCATTGGAGATTCATCCGGGCCTCTATAGCATCGCACATACAATTTTGCAAATTCAAGATGCGTTGCGTGAGCAGTTTAGACAGAGGCGTTAGGGAATGAAATGCGCCATATACGCCGCTTTGAAAATCCAATCCTCAGTCTAGTGATACGCCAACAGTGGAAGTGCGGCAAGATCTGTTTTGCGGTCATCGCACAGAGCACTCTGTTGCTGGTTATCTGCCAACTCTTATTTCGCGCAAAGCTAGGACGGTACACAGATCTTATCTTCTTGTCAGAAGCAATCCTCGTCCTGATTGTTGCGCCCTATCTGGCATGTAGCGGACTCAAAAAACATTTCGGATCTCTCTGGCCAACAAATCTTTTGCAATTGAGCCGAATGCGCCTCCGATGGGTCTGGATGAGCATCATACTGGGGAGTCAGGTTTATACCTTTTGCTTCCTTGGTCTCGCAACCCTCGTCTTTACAATTCTTATACCATCAATCAGCAAAATCACCCACCTTGAAGTGCTTCAACTACAACTGGTTGTTGGAATTTACATCATTGTAGCTGCCTCGGCTGGTGGACTGTGGTGGCACGTTTTTCGCCATGAAATCTTTGCAACAGAGGCAACATATTTAGGCTGGAGCCTCCTGATTGGCGGTGTGTTTCTGTTAACACCACTCGATCGTTATTTGGAACATCTTGAACCCGTCATCCCCCCATTTCTGCACCTCAACCCGCTGATTGCTGTGTGTCACCTGCTTAAACTTGATGTGTTTAGAACACCACACTTATACGAACTAACACCGATCCCATCCTATATGGTCGTCTATCCGTCATGGTACATTGTCTGCGGCTGGCAGATACTGATTGGAATCTGTTGCACTGCACTGACATGGTGGAATCGCACCTGAATTTTTGAATTGCAGGAGTTATGCGTTGAGCCCAGTGAAAGCCCACGAAGATTTAATCATCAGTGTCTCCGGTGTTAGAGGAACAGTCGCTAGTGCATTGGACCCAAGCCTATTAACGCGGTTTGCTGCCGCATTCGGAACGCTAGTTGAAGGCCAAACCGTAGTGGTTGGGAGAGATACACGGACATCGGGACCGATGGTACATCATGCTGTCCTCGCCGGGCTCATTGCGACCGGCTGCAAAGTCATTGATGTCGGTATTTGTCCAACGCCAACAGTTTTACTCATGTCGAAAGAATTGAATGCGGGGGGCAGCCTTGTGATCACGGCAAGCCACAACCCGATTGATTGGAATGGCATCGAATTTGCATCTGAATCTGGCAGGCTCTTGAGCGAAGCAGAACGCACACGCCTGATGAAAATTTATGCTTCAGGGAATTTTAATCTAGCCGCTTGGAATAAACAGGGCGGTGTTGAGGTAATTGACACCGCTATCAACCAACATATCGCCGGCGTGCTCGATTGTGACTGGGTTATACAAGATCAAACACGTTGTCAAGGGCTAAAAGTCGTCATTGATTGCGGCAACGGCGCGGGAAGTGTGATTAGCCCTCGCTTGCTGAAAGCATTGGGATGCGAAGTTATCGAACTGAATTGCGTTCCCGATGGCTATTTTCCTCGGCCCGCAGAACCAACACCAGATGCGTTAGATCAACTCTGTGAAGCTGTCATATCAGAGGAGGCAGATCTCGGTTTGGCACACGATGGCGACGCCGACCGGCTGGTGCTCGTTTCTGAGGAGGGGGCACCGTTGAGCAGTGAATACACCTTCGTCCTTGCAGCAGAATTTCTGCTGAACAAGCGGAAAGGCGATATTGTCGCCACAGTATCGACCAGTCGCATGTTGGATGACGTAGCGGATCGACACGGCGTAAAACTGCACCGAACGCCGGTAGGGGTCGGATTCGTCGTTGAGAAAATGCGAGAGACAGCCGCGGTCATCGGCGGTGAAGGAACAGGCGGTGTGATTTATCCGGAACTGCAATATACGACCGATGGGATTGCGTCGATAGCTGCAATTGTTCAACTCCTCGCTGAGTCAAATCCAGCGACGATTTCGGAGGTTGTGGCCTCCATCCCCAGCTATGCGATATGCAAAGAGAAATTGGAAGTGCCCTCTCAACAAATCGCTGATGCGGTGCTTCAACTTGCAATCGAAACCTATACAGATGAGGGGCTCGATCTGACTGATGGGGTAAAACGGGTTTGGGAAAACCGATGGGTCAATATTCGGAAATCGGGTACAGAGCCGGTCATTCGTGTCTTTAGCGAAGCACAGACTGCTGAAGAAGCGCAAGCCCTTTGTGATTCCACACTTGAAACATTGAAATCTTTGATAACACAGATTTCCAACTAATCGTCCAACTCTCTTCTCGGTTGTGAAGCGTTCCACGCGCTACGATTTTTATTGAAACGTAAACGTACTCCCAACGTCAACTTTAACAAGTTCCTGTATTGACGGAGGTTTGTTATGGTAGATGCACTAAAGCTGGTTTGCATAGGCGGCGGTACTGGCTTATCTTCCCTATTGAGCGGCATTAAACAACATACAAGCAACAGAGGTACTGGCTCAGAAGTTATTGATATGGATAATCTGGCGGCAATCGTTTCTGTGTCTGACGACGGCGGTAGTTCTGGACGATTGGTTGAAGAGTTCGATGTAATTCCACCGGGTGATATTCGTAAGCTACTGGTCGCACTATCCAATGACGATGAGTTGCTAGCCAAACTATTTGAATATCGCTTTTCAAGTCACGGCGATCTCGGCGGGCATACGGTTGGAAACCTCCTTCTCATTGCACTTACCGAATTAAATAACGGCAGCTTCCCAAAAGCTATCCAAGAAGCGTCCAAATTGCTCTCTACGCGGGGGAGAATTATACCGGTCAGCCTAGATGGCACGACACTATGTGCTGAATTGATCGGTGGTGATATTGTGTGTGGCGAGTCCAATATCCCGGAGCGATCCAATCGAGAACCGATCAAGCGCGTCTTTCTGAAACCGCGCGAGAATGGCAAGCAGCATCACGATGAACCGTATGAATGTGCTGCACATATAGAGGCTGTGGAGGCTATCGGCAATACCGATGCTATCATCATTGGACCCGGAAGTCTATACACCAGTATTATGCCCAACCTTGTGATCAAGGAAATCGCAGAAACAATCCAAGCTTCAAATGCGATGAAAATCTATATCTGTAACGTGATGTCGCAGCCCGGCGAAACGGATGGATACTCTGTAACAGATCACGTCGAAGCGCTCTTGACCCACGCCCCCGGCATATCGTTAGATTATGTCATCGTTAACAATCAACCGGCACCGGAAAAAATCATCGAAAGGTATAGACAAAAGGAACTTTCAGGCAAGTTCGCACAGATTAAAATGCACACAGAGGAAGTGCTCTCTATGCTTGAAACGAAACAGGTCGAAGATTTCGCCGAAGGAAAAACCATGGATTCTGTACTGTATCTAACGGAGCACATCTCTCAGCTGACCAATGAAACAAAGCAGATGGCGGGCCCGGCCAATGTGCAGATCTTCTATAGCTCGGAATGGGATAATCTCGGTGATATGCGGATTGTAGAGGCAGAACTGATTACCACCGCAGCGATTGATAGTGGTGGCCCACAAACCGTGATCCGCCATCACCCTGAAAAACTTGCCCAAACACTCGTCGAGGTATTGAGCGACCATCCAAAGTTCCATGAGCCCGTTTCGTAGCAGATGAACACCCTGTTCCCACCTCTATACCACTAATGAACCAATGATTTTCACGCTTCATGTTCTTATGGTCTTGCACTCTCTTTTGAGATAAGCCAACCTGAATAACGAAATTGAGAAAGGACAGACCATGTGTGGGATTGTCGGATACATCGGAGATAAATACGCTGACTCCGTTTTGTGGACAGGATTGGAACGACTTCAGTACCGGGGATATGATTCAGCGGGTATGGCGGTCATCAGTGACGGCGAGTTAGATCTGCGGAAACGAGCGGGCAAGCTGCGTGAACTAGACGAAAGCCTTCGTCAGCATCCAATGCGGGGAGCGATTGGTATCGGACATACGCGATGGGCGACACACGGAGAACCGAATGAACGCAATGCTCATCCACATACCGACGAAAGCAAGACCTTGGCGGTCGTACATAACGGAATTATTGAGAACTATCTTCCGCTCAAGCGGGAGCTGCAGGGACGGGGACACCTCTTTGAATCGGATACTGATACAGAAGTGCTAGCTCACCTCGTTGAGGAAGCGATGGAGGAAGATTTTGTCGATGCCGTTTGCAGCGCACTACATCGGGTGGAGGGAACATTTTCAGCCGCTTTTATTCACCAACAGTTTCCGGATTGTATCGTGGTTGCGCGGCGTGGCAGCCCGCTTATTCTAGGACTTGGGGAAGGGGAAAACTTCGTTGCCTCAGATGTGCCGGCACTACTGCCGCACACCCAACAGATGGTCTATCTTGAAGACGATCAGATTGCGGTACTTACACGGAAACAGGTGGAAGTTCAAACCATGGAGGGGCAGCAGGTCGAACCACGTGTCCATCAGATCGGCTTGAGCTCCGACATCGCCGATAAAGGTGAGTACCCGCACTTCATGCTCAAGGAGATCTACGAGCAGCCCAATGTCTTACGCCGTTTATACAATATCTATGTCACCAATGAGATGGAAATTGATTTCGGGGAATTGGGATTGGACGACGAATTTCTCGCCCGTGTAAGTCGCATTGTCATCCAAGCGTGTGGTACATCGTGGCACGCTGGGCTGATTGGCAAGTACCTGCTGGAACAGTATGCCTACATCCACACTGAAGTCGACATCTCCTCAGAGTTTCGCTACCGGAACCCAGTTTTGGAGGGGGATACGCTAGTCATCGCTATTTCCCAATCCGGTGAGACTGCCGATACGCTTGAGGGATTGCGTAAGGCAAAGAGCAAGTTCATGCGCGTGTTAGCCCTGTGCAACGAGATTAACAGCACCATTGCACGGGAGGCGGATGCGGTCATCGAACTTCACGCCGGGCTAGAGATTGGCGTCGCCTCCACCAAAGCCTATACTGCACAGATTGCAGTGCTTGGCTTACTCGCGATACACCTCGGCAAGCTAAAGGGGATATTAACATCCGAAGCTATCCAGGAATTTCTCCAAACCCTTAAAAAGGCACCGTCCCTTATGGAGCGGGCCATCGAACAGGGACAGATCTGTGCTTGCGCGGAGAAATATAGCGATGTCGGTGCATTCATGTTTATTGGACGAAGCTACAACTATCCCAATGCCTTGGAAGGTGCACTCAAACTCAAGGAAATCTCATACATCCATGCGGCAGGCCACCCAGCGGGTGAATTAAAGCATGGTCCCATCGCCTTGATTAACGAGGATGTGCCAGTCGTGTGCATTGCCACCAATAGCAGCATCTACTCTAAAATTGTAAGTGCCATCCAAGAGGTTCGCGCGCGGGACGGAATTGTCATCGCCATTGCGACTGAGGGCAATACAGAAATCCAAGAGTATGCGCAAGAGGTACTCTACATCCCGGATGTTGCAGAGGAACTTTCCCCTCTGCTTGTTGCTATCCCGCTCCAACTGCTTGCCTATTATACAGCTGTACATCGGGGCTGCGATGTAGATCAACCCCGAAACCTTGCCAAAAGTGTTACCGTTGAGTAGACGAGTTACAGATACTGAAACTGGAGCAATCTTAGCGAAGGGTGTTCCATGGTGCTTCGTCGGCGACATCGACTAACTGATAGCCCTCGTCACTAACACATGGACCCAAGATCGCAAGCAGCTTCGCAGAAGTGGAGGAGGTATTGAACGAAGCGTGTACCGTGTCAGCGGGAATGAATATCGAGTCGCCTGAACTCAGCATCCGTTTTTCGTCGCGCAACCACTGCTCTACAGTCCCTTCAATGACATAAATCACCTCTTCCTGTTCCAGATGCTTGTGAAAATTGTGTCCACCACCGGGCGATAAGCTCACCTCAATGACCACCAAATCCTTCGCGCCTGTTGTTTTGGGACGGCTCAGCCACGCCAAGGCACCCCAATCCAGTTCTTCACGATCTGCTTCCGCTGCAGGGATAAATTTTCCACTCATGGTTAATTTCTCCTTCAAATTATGTTAAAATAATGCGCAATACGAAACATTGACTCCTTACATATTATTCTACATTATAGCGTTCTTATCGTATCTATGTCCACAGTTTAGTCGCAAAAAGGAAGGAAGGTTCACATGACCGATAACGAAAAATTTCTATTCGACCTCTGGGGTTACGTGGTAATTGAGGATGTGCTTACACCGGACGAAGTCGCGCTGGCGAATCAAGCGATTGACCATCACACACATCTTATTGCCAATCGTGATCCGGGCTTATCTCATGAATCTAAACAGTTGAAGGGAGACACGGGCCGCGGGGAATTTCGTCAAAATCCATTAACCTTTGACCGACCATGGTGCGAACCATTTCGACGGATGTTGACGCATCCACGAGTCATTGATATCTTCAATGAAATATTGGGACCCGGCTTTCGGCTTGACCACGGTCCGGGGCTTATTCAGATGGTCAAGGGAACTGAGGGGCACTGGCTGCACGGCGGGATGACGTTCGATCCAAGCCAATATCACCGATTTGAGCATGGGCGAATGCAGTGCGGGCTCTGTGTCGCTGCGTGGCAGTTGACAGAAGTCCGTGAGGGAGATGGTGGCTTCGCATGTGTGCCAGGTAGCCACAAATCGAATTACCGACCTCCTCAACATGTTCTGTCTACAGAGGCTGGGATGGGATGTATTCGACAAGTTGTCGCGGGACCGGGTTCTGTCGTTATCTTCAACGAAGCGTTAGTGCACGGTACGTTTCCTTGGGAGCCTACCGATCGCGAACGCCGCTCGATCTTATTCAAATGTTCGCCCGGATTCTTGTCATGGGGATCGCCGCATGCTGAGTGCCCCATCCCCAACCCAACACCTGAAGAATTAGCGATCTACGAGCCACCCCACCGCACCGGACGCAC
>JAKZSX010000005.1:0-3707 GCA_047517405.1 Candidatus Poribacteria bacterium
GAGACGGTGTCCTCCGAGGTGCAACACCACTGCATTGGGCAGCCCACAGGAATATGACCAACCTGTGTGAGTGGCTCATTGAGTCAGGAGCAGACACAGACGCATGCCGCGCACAATGGTGGCGGACCCCGCTCACTTGGGCGGCGGACGCAGGGTGTGCTGAAGTCGTTGAATTGCTCCTCAGAGATGGGGCAGATGTTAACGAGGATGCGTTCGGCATGACAACAGTGCTTCATACCGCAGCCCAAGGCGGTTCAACAAGCGGGCTGGGAAATTCTGCTGCCTATCGTAGAACAGTTCTGTTGTTGATAACACATGGAGCAGATATTAACCGCCAAGCAACGGGGGATGGCGATCACACGGCATTAGACGATGCGATTCGGAAAGGAAATGAAGCCGTTATCGAGGTGCTTGTGGAATACGGTGGGAAAACGACCGCAGAACTACGATTAGCAAACCATTGAATCACGCTTCACGTATCAGGCTTCATGCACTAGAAAAAGGAAACTTATATGTCTCTATCCATTTTTAGCTTTCCTAATAAAATTATCTTCGGCGTCGGAACGATCAACGCGCTTTCCGAGCAGCTTTCGGCGTTCTCCCCCCACAAAGTTTTACTGGTGACGGACAAAGGGATTCGCCAAGTGGGGCTGGCAAATGAGGTAACTCAGCGGCTCGAAGCGGCTCGAATTGACTATGCAATCTTCGATGGTGTCCACGGCAATCCCGTCGAAGAAGATGTGTTCAATGGCGTGAATGTTTTTCAGCAGGAAGGCTGCGATTTTGTAATCGGTATGGGTGGCGGGAGTCCGCTCGATGTCGCCAAACTGATCTGCTTAAAGGCAACCCATCCACTGCCGCTGGAGGAATACGAAGTCTTCAACGGCGGATTGGAGAGAATTTCGTCCGATCTTCCATCAATGCTTGCTATTCCAACCGCCGCGGGGACCGGGAGTGAAGTTGGACGCGGTGCCGTTGTCACGATAAAATCGCTAGACCGCAAAGCGTTGGTCTTTAGTCCCCATCTGCTCCCCAAAATTGCAATCGTTGATCCGGAACTGACCGTCGGATTGCCCAAAGCCTTGACTGCTGCGACAGGGATGGACGCGCTTACCCATAACCTCGAATCCTACCTTTCAACCGTCTATCACCCAATTTGCGACGCGATTGCGTTTGCTGGGATAAAACTGGTCGCTCAAAATCTACCGCGTGCCGTCGAAAATGGCGGCGACCTCGAAGCGCGTGGCGCGATGATGATGGCGGCGATGATGGGCGCTATCGCGTTCCAGAAAGAGCTGGGTGTCACCCATTCACTGGCACACCCCCTTTCAACCGTTGCGGACCTACATCATGGGCTTGCAAACGCAATCCTCCTTCCGTATGCAATGGCTTTCAACCGGGAGGCAGCAACGGATCAACTGAAGGACATCGCTGCGGCATTCGGTGTGAATATCCACGCGCTATCACCGGAGGAGGGAGCACAAGCTGCAATCGATCAGGTTGCGCAGTTGTGCAAAGATATTGGCATCCCGTCCTATCTGCGGGAAGTAAACGTGAAAGCCGAGATGATTCCTCACCTCGCACGACAGGCGATGGCGGATGGATGCCACCTGACCAATCCTCGTCCTTGCACTGAGAAGGATATGACCAATCTATATCAACAGGCATTTTGATTGCATCACATTTCGTTTATCGGTGCGCGGGATGGACTGTCTGTTGGGTTTCACTCAATCTATTTAGAAGACTACGTTTTTGCAAAGCAAGCCTCCTATTGTGCTTGATAGAGTTTGGTGCTAACCGCTCAACCCAACCTACGCATTACGCTTCATGTTTCAAAAGAAATATAGAAATATGCGATTTTACCTCTCCCTCCTCTCAGTCATCCTCATCCTTCTAAGTGCTAGCAAATTAGCGGCTCGGACCGACCTTTCTATCATCAGCCCAACCACTGATTACACAACAAACAACCAAACAGTGGAGATCGAGGGAATCGTTGAGTCCTCAGTCCAAGGGGAAGTTATCGTTTCGACCAATACGCCCGGCGGCATTCCAGATCTCGCGCAATTGACACATTCAATTTATGGAGTAGTTGTAGATCTCGGAAGCGTGCAAGAGCTCAAGGGGATGCTGATTTTGCCTGTGGTCAATCGGGGGTTTCCGCGCGGTCCGCGATTAATACGCGCCACTTTTGCTGGAGACAGATCCAATTTCGCGGAGGGGGAATCCTTTAACGTCTCATCGGGTATAGATCCAAATTTCCACAGCACCGTCGTTGACTTTCCATCGGTCATCTCCGCACAATTCATCCAAATTGAGATGCTCGAAGGGTGGCAGATTGAACCGATTGCGATTGAGTCAATACAATTTTTGGATACCAGCAATCGGGTTATACAGGGACAGATCCAATCCGTCGCAATTCGACTACCCTTAACAGCTGTCTGCCCTCCGGATCTAGCCGGACCCTACTGCGCCTCTTTTTCGATAGAAGTGACCCTCAAGGCAGGAGAAAATCGACTTTCCCTGACTGCGAGGGAGCTAGCACCATCAAATCCGGATTCACCGAATACCGTGGACAGAGAGACGATTGTCCTTTTTTACCTCCCGGAGTTACAACATGGAGCGGCTGATGGAGGGGTTTTCACCTTGAGCGATGGAGACCGAGCGACCATTGTTATCCCTGTGGATGCCATTGATGAACACATCAAGAAATTACAGTTTTTTCCGGTGCAGCCTGAAGAGATTGATCCACTCTCCTATCGAGGAAACAGCCGCATTGTTAGAGGGACAGCACCAGTGGTTGTGTACCGTTTCGAAGCACTTCGCCAAGGCACCTTTGCCGCCGAAGCGACAAGCGCGTTGCCCGATCAACCGCCAACTTTCGCTGCGGATGGCATCTTGGAGCCACCATCCACATGGGTCGCAGGACTAGTGCCGCTGCCTGTCAACCTGACGATTGATCTTGAGGTTCGACACACTGTTAGTCGTATAATGGTGCACGCTAACGTGGAAGGGGGAATTTCTTTCGGTCCCCAGCGCGCAACCCTCCTCACATCAAACAATAACGAAAATTTCACAGCCGTTCTTGAAGTCGCGGAGTTCGATGATCGCATCACTACTATTGAGCTACCGACGCGACCAACCGCCCGTTACTTTCGCCTCGAAATCACGGAGAGCAAGCAAGCCAACAACCTCCAACTCAATGAGGTTGAGTTTTTCGATGTATCGGGCGCGAAAATTGTGTCATTTGACACCTTCGAGCACCTGATCTTTGAGCGTCCTGCACTTCTTGAATTGGGCTATCACTCCTCAGATTTGACCATTGCAAACATTACACAAGAGGCAGATCTGAAAATCTTTGCTTGGGATGCGCTCGCGCAAGAATGGCAGTTGGTGGGCGGCGAAATTGACTTGAATCGGCAGGTCGTGCGTTTGGAACTTAACTTTATCTCTCAAGTTGCCCTGTTTCAAGTAGTACCGTCGCAGATTCAGGCAGCGTGGAGTTTTAACCCTTTCTCGCCGGACGGAAATGGAATCGCTGACCGGACTCGACTCACAATCATCAATACCAATACCTCACACATTGGAGATACGGAGCCGGTCGTTGAAATCTTCGATCTCCACAATAAACTCATCCGGACCTTGGTGAACCGAACTATAATGAGCTCTAGCGCGATGAGTGTTGAATGGGATGGTAGGGATGAGGCGGG
>JAKZSX010000006.1:0-3200 GCA_047517405.1 Candidatus Poribacteria bacterium
CCGTCAGCGACTCAGAACGGAAGCCGGACGAGAACTGTCCTACGTAGATAGAAACGGTGGTATCTGCCTCATGAAATGTGGTGAGGATGGTGGTTTGATTCCTGTCGCTTAAACTAAACTTTTTTGTTAGGAGGTACAAACTTATGCAAATGACAATTGACCTGAGCAATAAACAGGCTGAACAATTCCAGCAACTTGCGAAATCTTTATCAATTCCTCCTCAAGAGTTAGTGCGCGCTGCGATTGATGATTTTCTCTTGCGTCAAGCAGAAGATTTTAGTCAAGCTGCTCGCTATGTATTAGAAAAAAACGAAGAATTATATAAACGGTTAAGCTAATGCGCGCCCTATCGCTGTCCGAAGTGATTCAACTCCATGAATACGTACTTGAGCAATCTGGTGGAATCACAGGAATAAGGGATTTTGGGGCTTTAGCATCCGCAGTTGCTCAATCCCATATGACTTTTGGGGGTGTAGATTTATACCAAACAATTCAGGAAAAGGCAGCTACGCTCTGTTTTTCATTAGTCACGAACCACCCATTTGTAGATGGCAAGCTATCCCGTGAAGAATTTGTTCAATGGGTAAACCACCATTCAAAGCCACGCTGATTTGAACAAACCGTTTCTGTACCAGCCATTGTAGTCTTCTAAACACAGAATTTAACCGATGATTATCGTCGAAGAAATTGTTACAACGCAAAAAGGGGTATCCCCTTCCGAGCGCGATCTAGTGAGGCTCGGTTGGGAGGCTCGCCAAAAATGCCGGCAGCGACTCAGAACAGAAGCCGGACGAGAGATCGGGCTCGCGCTGCCGACCGGCACCCGCTTGTCGCCCGGCGACGTTTTATATCGGGATGCGGACGTTGAAATTGTCGTCGAAGGGACACCTGAAAAGGTGTTTGCTCTTCGTCCTGAGAAACGTGAGGCTTTTGGTCTCGCCTGCTACCAGATCGGAAACCTGCATCGTCCCATCGGCTTCGATGATGGCGCGATTCTTGTCCCTTACGAACCTGTTCTCGAAAAACAGTTAACCCGGCTCGGATTCGCCTACACCGTCGAAGAACGGATATTCACAGGCGTCGTCCAGCACTCACAGTCCCATGCCCATGCTCACTGATACCGCCCCAGAGGGCAAATCCTTATTAACGCTGCTGCAGCTCACCGACAGCTTCTTCCCCACAGGTGCGTTCGCTCACTCCTTCGGTCTGGAAACCTACGTCCAGCTTGAGCTCGTCAACGACCCTGAGACATTTGAGATGTTTCTCCGCTCAACGCTCTATCACGGCTTCCGAAATGGTGATGCGGTCGCTATTGGGCAGACCTATAAGGCAACTGAGATCGACCAGGTTATTGACCTTGACGCGCGGCTGACTGCGATGAAGGTCGCTCGTGAATCACGGGAGGGGAGTATCAAAATCGGGAAACAATTTCTCCGAAACGCTGCGATACTTGAACGGAACGAGATGATCGACAAATACGCCGAAAGGGTTCGATCGGGCAGATGTGCCGGTCACCACGCAATCGCTTACGGCTTGGTCGCGTCCGCTGCACAGATTGACCTATTCTCAGCAGTTCTCGGTTATCTGCACGCTCACATCGTTGGGCAGGTCTCCGCTGCGGTGCGCCTGATTCCACTGAAGCCGACAGACGGACAAAGGATAATCCAGGCTATCTGTCCCGAGCTCATCGACATCGCCCGATTTGCTGAGGAGGCGAGCATGGACGATTTAGGCGGTTTTACACCGGGGCTTGATATTCGGAGTATGCAGCACGAAAGACTATATTCGAGGCTATTTATCTCCTAACCGGACTGGAAAAGGTCGGAGCAGAAAGATTACCTGAGTTTGAGAGGATAGATCCCCATGAAACCGTTAAAAATCGGAATTGGCGGTCCCGTCGGATCGGGCAAGACTGCGCTGATTGAAAAGCTGTGTAAAAGGATGCGGGACGCCTACGAATTGGCGGTAATCACCAATGACATTTTTACAAGGGAAGATGCCGAAATACTCACGCGTCTTGAAGCGTTACCACAAGAACGAATTCTCGGTGTCGAGACCGGTGGCTGTCCGCATACCGCCATCCGGGAGGATATTTCTGCCAATCTTGAAGCCGTTGAACAGATGACAGCGGAATTTCCCAATCTGGATATTCTGTTCCTTGAGAGCGGTGGGGATAACCTCGCCGCCTTCTTCAGCCCTGAGCTGGTTGATGCCGCCATCTATGTGATTGATGTTGCCGGTGGGGATAAGATTCCGCGGAAAGGTGGTCCGGGAATTACGCGCTCCGATTTGCTAGTTATCAACAAAATAGATCTCGCGGAATATGTCGGTGCCGATCTCACGGTCATGGCGCGAGATACCAAGCGGATGCGCGGCGAAAAGCCCGCTGTGTTCACCGACTTACGGAAATCGGAAGGGCTGGAAGATATCATCTCTTGGATACAGCGGGAATTGCTGTTTGAAGAGACAAATAGAGCAAATTAGGCCGTATCGCTACACACCAAAGTCTGATGAAAGAGTTATAGCAAATCCGAATCAGCTCATCCTACGAGGATTAAGTATTGACTTTTATATAAGGTTTACAAGGTTCTCTCTCTTGAGAAGGGGGAGTCAGAAAGTCTGGTGCAAATACCGTAAAGGAGTTTAATCATGCAAGCCGTACAAGAACTTCAGTCAGCCGTTTCCCAACTTTCGGCGGAGGAACTTGCCCGTTTCAGGGAATGGTTTGATAAATTCGATGCCGAAGTGTGGGATCGACAGTTTGAAGAAGATGCAAAATCTGGAAAGTTAAATCAGTTAGCTAATCAAGCAATTGCAGATTTTCAGGCTGGGAAGTGCAAGCAGCTATGAATCACTTCACAAGCCCTTCATTTTGGGAGTGTTATCGAAAACTCCCGCGAAATATTCGAAAACTGGCAGATGACAATTTCAAATTACTGAAGCGAGATCCGAGGCATCCATCCTTACATTTGAAAAGAATTGAAAGGTATTGGTCTGTAGAGTAGGAATCAGATATCGGGCGGTCGCTGTGGAAGTCGAGGAAGGCCTAGTTTGGTTCTGGATCGGAACACACGCTGAATATGATAAGCTGATTCAATAATCATCTCCCTACTGTTGTAGTTGACAGATTAGCTTGTAGTATTATCAATGGTTCTGGATTATAATGGGAAGATATAATGCGTCAGAAACTTCTTAAACTA
>JAKZSX010000007.1:0-22489 GCA_047517405.1 Candidatus Poribacteria bacterium
TGTTTTTAACACAGATAATGGCTTGCTCCACAATCGAGTCGAGGCAATCGCGTTTGACGGCGATCAGCTCTGGTTCGGCACAGAGCGAGGTTTGTGTCGATACAATCAGAAAACAGGGACATGGACAAGTTATGCGGAAGATTGATAAGAACATGAAAACGGAAAGACGAGAGAACGTGAAAACGAGAGGGCGATTGTTATCTCGTTGTTCCATTGTCTTGTTATTCTGTTTTCAAGTTTTCATCCTGTTATTTTACGTTGGGTGTGGTCTGACCCAAATTGATTCGGGAGAAGAAAAATCGACTGTTCTGGAGGAAGCAGTAATTACCCAAGCAGCAGCAGAACAAGCGTTAGTAAGTGATAATGTCCGTTGCGTCTCAACTTCCGCTGACCACGTTTGGGTAGGGACAGATCGAGGTGTCAGCGTCTATCATAAAGCGGATAACCGTTGGACGAAGTTAGACCGGGAGGACGGACTGCTCTCTGATGACGTCACTGCAATCGCCGCCGATGGGCAATCGGTCTGGATAGGTATGACTCTCGGCGTCAGTCTTTATGATCCCGATTCATCGGGACGTTGGACAAATTTCCAGCGACGCGACGGCTTGGCAAGCAACAAAGTTACTGCCATCGCTGTGGATGGAAATCATATCTGGGTTGGGACCGAGGCAGGTATTTCGCGTTATGATAAGACGACAGGGGCGTGGGCGTTACAACGAGAGAAAGATAAAGATCGATTTAACGCAATCACCGCAGTTGCTGTGGAATCAGAGTATGTCTGGTTCGGTACAGAAGACGGTCTCCGGCGCTACGATAAACCCAAGGACGCATGGAACGCTTACACGAAAGAGGAAGGGTTGGTGGAAAACCATATCCGCTGCATCGCTTTGAGTCCTGACGCCGTTTGGGTGGGTACGGAGAAATCAGGCGTAAGCAAGTACAGCACAATTAACCAGACCTTCACCGAAAGCCATACCCGAACAGATCGTATAGAGAGCGATTTCATTAGGGCGATTGCGGTCGATGGTGACAACGTCTGGTTTGGTACGGAAGACCGTGGAATTCGGCGGTACATCGTCACGGTGGATACCTGGTTCAAATATACGACAATGCAGGGATTGGTCAGTGATCACATAACTTGGTTGGCTGTTGATGGGGGGGACATCTGGTTTGGCACTTACGAGCACGGTTTGGGCCGATACGATAAAGCGACAGATGGGTGGACATGGTATTCCAAGCGGGATACGCTGGTGTCGAATCAGGTTAAATCGCTGGTTTCAACTGAGGGTGCACTCTGGGCGGGTACAAATAAAGGTTTGAACCGCTATACTCTTCGCGAAAAGGTGTGGAAGACCTACACCAAAGCAGACGGTCTGATGACAAACTATATCACCGCTTTGGCAGGTGATGCCGAAGACGGAACCCTATGGGCTGGAACGCCCTTGGGATTGGGAAGACTGGAAGACGAACGATGGCGTTTCTATACTGAGCGAAATGGGCTGGCAAACAATTTCGTTACTTGTGTCAGTCCCGCCGATAAGATCTGGGTCGCGACGAAAGGTGGATTAAATGTCTTAGAACCCCCAATCTCCTCTCTGCACTCAGGAATTGAAACAGTCAGCGAATCAACAAATCAGCAAAACTCCTCAATAGCGAACCCCCCGGCTCTCGACTCAGCACGCATAACCTTTCACGCCTCACGTTCCTATCTCACTGGCAAGTGGGTAACAGCGGTGCTGGCAATTGATCAGGAAGTTTGGGCGGGAACAACTGAAGGATTATATCGGAGAGATGTTGCGACGGATAAATTTGAGCCCGTTCCAGTGGTAACAGATTATGTCAACACACTTGCGTTCAGTCCGGATGGGCGATTGCTAGTCGGCACACGGAACGGGTTGTGGATGATTAGTGGTGAAGCGTCAACCCATATCACCGATGGTTTGCCGAGTCTGAATGTCAGGGCTGTCGCGATAGACGAAGAAACCATCTGGGTAGGGACACCGGGTGGGGTTGCACGTTCAGATGGAATCGGAGTTCAACGGGTTTTTACGATGCAGCCAGATGGCTTGCTGCACGATAATGTTCAGAGCATTGCTGTTGTGGATAAGCAGGTTTTTTTTGGCACTGTGGCCGGGCTTGCTGTCTATGAGGTAGAGAACGATCGATGGGATAGGCATAAGCCATATCACGATACGGAGGTTCTGAGAGAAGATGAGGTACGTTGGATTGAGTTAGATGGGCATCATCTGTGGGCACTCAACTGGTCGGCTACCCCGAATGGTGCGATTTTGAAATTCGATCGGCGCACCGATACATGGATAGAGTACACGAAGGACGCACTACCACTCTCCGCCGAAGTCCCGTTTATCACCGCAATTCGCCGACTGGCGGTGGGGGCAGAAGATGTTTGGTGCGCTACGGGGGATGGCGGCGTGCTGCGATACAACAAAGCCTCGGATACATGGACACACTTCACAAGGTCATCTGGGCTACCAGGGCACTACGCGACACTGATCGAGCTTGACGGGCCAAATGGCATTTGGGTTGCCTTTCAGGGTGGTGTAGCGGCGCACTACGATACGCGGACCGAGAAATGGGAAACAGTAAAAGTGACGGAAGCGGGTGCCGGAACGAATATCGAAGACATTGCCTGTACGAAAGATTACGTTTGGTTTTCCACAAACAGCGTTGGGGTCAAAAGGTATGAGCGTGCGACGAAAACTTGGCGGTCATATACAGAGGCGCAAGGTATGGCTTCACGGTCCGCTTGGTGGATTGCGGCGGACGGAGAAGGGGTGTGGACCAGCGGTAGGGGCCATTACTCGTGGGTCAGAGACCGGGGAATAATTGGTGTGAGTTACTACCACCCCACCGAGGATACTTGGACAATTTACGACAGGCGTAAAGGGCTGCGAGCTGGTGGAATGGAATACGGACAGGTCGGCAAGGATTACGTCTGGTGCTTCGGTTGGGGTGGCATTAACAGATACGATAAAACTGGCAAGTCATGGACCTCCTTCACACGAAGCGATGGACTCCCCCGTTCGGGGGTCGAGGCTGTAGCCGAGGATAGCGATGGCTTCTGGGTCGGCACAGGCGATGAGGGTGTGCTAAAATACGCTCAAGCGTCCGGGGCATGGACAGCTTTCACGGTCGAGGATGGGCTCGTTCATGATAGCGTCTGGAGCTACCAACTCAAAGTTGATGCAAAATATGTATGGGTAGGCACATCAAGGGGCTTGAGCCGCTACGATAAGGAGAAAGGGACCTGGACATCCTTCACCAAACCAACGACCTTGGCAGATCGACGAGCGGTGGCTGTTGCTACCGATTCCCGATACGTCTGGGTCGGTACGCACTGCGGCTTGAGTCGATACGACAAGCGGTACGATAGATGGAAACACTTTCAGAAATCAGAGGAAGAGCGAGATGAGGAAGACAATGGGGATGAGGAGGACGATGACGAGGGAGAGGAACAAGAGGAAAAAAATGAACTTGTCGATAACAATGTCATTGACCTATCTGTTGGAGGGCGGTATGTTTGGATTGCGACTGAAGGCGGTGTGGGTCGGTACGATAAAATAGCGGATCGGTTTGAATCGTACACCAAAGAGAATCAACTACCGAGCGTTGATATCCGAGCGGTTGTTGAGAACCGAAGCGATGTATGGATCGGCACGAAAAATGGTATTAGCAAGCACAATATTCTCTCCGATGATCGGAACGCTTGGGAAACATACAACGCTGCTATTGAGATTCTGCCAACAGTAGAAGGAAAATACGCCAAGAGTCTAAAAAATGATGATGTTCGGTGCTTGGCAGCCAATGACAATCAGGTTTGGGTCGGAACGAAAACAGGTGTGTCAGTCTATGCACTCAAACAGGGAACGTGGACCACCTTTACCCAAAAGGACGGGTTAGCCAGCGATGAGGTCAGTTGCATTACCATTGACAATGAGCAAGTATGGTTCGGAAGCGGACGTGGTGTAACAGTTTACGACACGGTGAATGAAACATGGAAGATACTTACGGAAGCGGATGGCTTGGGATCGAATCTGATTACATCAATGGCAATTCGCGAGAATCAGGTCTGGTTCGGAACGTTCGACAAGGGGGTTACTATGTTGGACAAAACCACCGGGCAGTTTACAACCTTCACCAAAGCCGATGGGCTTCCCCATAATGGCATCCCATCGATTGCGATCGATGGCGATTACCTCTGGTTTGGTACACATGGTGGATTGACCCGATATGATTCTCTGACGGGCACGTGGACGGTTTATACCGAGCGGTTCGATCACGATGGCATATAAGGAGTGAAATGCGAAATACAAATCGTAAAAGGAAATCCAACAAATGGATAAATGGAAGGTAAAGGCGAAGTTTTCAATCTTCGGCTTTGTGGTTTTCTTCCTCTTCAACCTTCTGACCTTTCCGGTAGAGGCGGAGGATGTCTACAGTCTATTCGGCAAGCTCTTTCTATCAGGGCGTGTGGAATATGATTTCACCAATAAAAGAGACTTTCTCGCGGATACGGAGGAAGATGCAGTCCGGCAGGACGAGTTTGATTTTGACCGCGTGTTTCGGCGCGGTTTTCACAGCGTCATGATTATTGAAGAGACCGCCGGCAATGTCAAGAACATCTTGAGTTTGGGAGAGGTTCCTACCACCTTTACAAAGTTCACTTTCGATCAGATTGACCTCTCAGGTGTGCGCTGGGATGTGCGTTCCGAACGCACCGATTGGATGATCCTAATGGTACCCGGTCTGCTCAATCCGGTGATTGGTCAAGAAGGTGTCGAGGGATCTGGAGTCGGCATACGCGAAGTGACGAAATTTGGAAAGTCCAAGCTGGGAGTTTCGTGGTACTTCCGTGACACGCCGGTATGGGCTTTGGACATGGAAACCAACTTTGCAAACTACGGTCTGAAGGCGGAGTTTGCGACGACGCCAAAAAGCGCGTTGAGAAAGGACCTCGGTTCGCGTTTTGAGGCAACGACGACCGTGTTTAAGGCGTTCCGAACCGTTGGGGACACAATCTTTCAGGGGGAAGCCTTCCGCGTCGGTCCCCGCTTCGATGCCTCTCGTTCCGTCGGGGACAACGATGATCAGGACCGGTATACGGATAACACATGGCTAGATCCGCCTTCCCTGATTATCCCCGGTGACCTCGATAAGAACAACAACGGCACCTTCGATTATAAGGATGACATTCTGCTCTTTGATGTCGATGAAGATTTCCTTGACGAAAGAGATCAGAATAACAACGGTCTCCGGGACGAGGAAGAGAACGATAAAGACCCTAATTACGAATTTGATGTTGGGCTGCGCGGTCTGCGGCTGCTGATGAAACAGAAGACAAGCCGTAGTGGAAGTTCTACAGACCTTGATGTTGGCTTGCAATTTGAGAAGGATCTCAGAAATACAGCTTTCCGTAGTTCTTCGACAGCAACAAAGGCGTTCACCAACCTAGTTTACAAGAAGGATCTCTCTCGGGATGCTGCCTTGGTTGTTGAGAACGAACTGAAGTGGGTAAAAGACCGTATTCCCGATGAGACCTGGTATTTTGCCGGTTTCTTGAGCAGGGAGGAAGGACAACTTTACCTAGCTCAGCCTGAGGTGCAGAGAATGGAAGCAAGGGGAGATGTGACGTTTTTCGATATAGACGGTGGGGTTGAGGTCGAGAAGCGACGCAAAGACCCATTGTTGATGCAGGATGATTTAATCAACACCGCGAAGGCCACCTGGAAATATTCGGGGATTAAGCAGATGGTTACAACAGGACGCTTCAAACTACGATACAATCTCGATTTCGACCGGGACAACAAACATTACGAAGTCGGCATCCTAAAAACAAACTACCGCATCCGTCCATCTAAATCGCTCGAAATTACGCCTATGTTCAAATACACGATTCGCAACGGCTTTCAGATGGCAGAAGGCCGTTTGGAACATCTTTCATTAGTCGGAGAAATCAACGGTGCAGAGACTGTACGCAATATTCGACTGCGTGTAATTGAAGCGGCGACTGTGCGTGACGCGGCGGCTGCATTTATCCTCAAAGTTGTTTATCAGTTCACCAAGACAATCAAAATCACCGGAGGTGGACAGATTCTACTCTTTAACGATATGCTTGAGGATGGTAACGATTTTATTCGCCAAGCCCTTCTAGCGGAGATGGAAAAGAGTTTTGTCGCTTACGAAAAAGAGCTGTTTCTGCACATCGGCGCGCAATACATCGATCAACGCGCCAACGCGGATGTCAACGATGATAACTTCATGGAAACCTTCGTGCGCGTTTTTGGAAAGTTCTAATACACTTTGGGGTCCGAAACCCCTTGCTATCCGCGCCATTAGTGCGTCAAAGCATAGACCACAGCGTTGATTCCCATACGGTAAGCCATATCCGAGTACTCGCGCGGATAGAAACGCTCCGCTGCATGTTCCCAGGCATCCCCAATATCGGTATTGAAATTGATCATCATCATTAAGCGACCCTTATCATCGTAAACACCGCGGCAATAGGCAGGATAGCCGTCACGGCGCTCGTAGGTCCGTCCGTTAAACAAGGATCTCAAGCCGGGAATCTGAACGAGGGCATCGATATCAAAAAAGCAGTGGAATAAGGGGTGGGTAATGGGGATTTCTTCAGGCTCGCGCTGCGGAAAAATTTTCTTTAATTGGCGGTAAAAACTATTCCATTCCTGTCCACCGTGAAAATCATCGACCATAATAAAACCGCCACGTAGTAAATATTCACGGAGATTTGCAGCTTCTGCATTGCTCAAGTTGAGCGTACCAACTTCCAAGATGTAAGCAAAAGGGTAGTTGAAAAGTGCTGGGGAGCCAACAGAGATAATCCTCTCGCGGCGGACAACGGGAATGTTGGTCGCTTGCGCGAGTTTCTGGATAAAATTCCGATCGGAGGCAGGTAAATCGACATCCCAACTGTTACCGAACCAGCCGTTCCCTGTGTACCTTAACCTCACAAAAGTGAAAAGGTCACTATCATCATCCCCATCGGAATGATTTGGGAAGGATATAGCCATACCTAGGATAAAAGTGAACATCAAGAGAAAACTGAGAGAACATTGTTGGTTCATTGGTTTGTTAGTTAAGAGGTTCATTGGCTGATCGAAGCGCGGGAGCGGTTGTATGGGGAAGCGTGTGTTTTCTCGCTTCCTCTATTTCCAAATGGTATATTCCCAAAGCAGAAGCATGGCACTTTCGAATTGTCGTATCGCAAGCTGACAATACTCCCGATAGATCGGGATACAAGTACCTGCTAAAAACACCATAAACGGATGCGTAATAATTCCGGATTGATTGAGCCAAGACTATCGCGCTATAGCTCCGGGTATTCTCCTCTTAATGCTGCTCCTCGCTGAACCAGTAAGCATACAGGTACAATTATATCACGTTTGCCAAAAAACTCAACAAAAACACGTCCTCGGACCCAAAGTTCATTGGTTAATTAATGAACCAATCAGAACCGCGTCATCAAAGAAATTCGATTACTATTACCTAGTTCATTGTTGTTCAAGAAAGCGTAATCAACAGAGAATGCGGCACCGGTTAGGAAAGAGAGTCGTAGCCCTGCACCAGCTGTTATTAAACGGATGGTATTGATGCCTCTTCGCTCTTGAACGCCAATCCTTAACGACAGAAGTTCTGCAAAGACGTACTCTGCACCATAGTGCATTTCAAAGGAATACAGGCTATCCGTATCAACGGTCAATAGTAACTGGCTGTTCAACGGTTTAATTGATTGCCCGTAAGAGAGACCAATTTTCAAGTTAGGTTCAATCGTGTCTGTATTGGAGGCTTCACCTGGATTTTCAGGTGGTGTATTCCAGTACAATTTTGTCTTAAAAAAATCCTGTGCGACCAAACCAACCGACAATCGGCGAGATCTTTCGGGAGGTGTCGTCCAGAGGACACCTAGGTCTCCGCCAACGCCAAGCGCATTGGTATTGCCTAACGCGGTAATGTAGATTAATTTAGCGTTTCCACCAAGGAACAGGTTCAACCGCTTTGATCCCAAATTGAATCCGACCCGCTTACCGTAGGAGAGGAAGAAGGCGTTGTCGGTGCTGCTAAAAGCTCCGACCTGTTTGGGACGATTAGCTGGACTGACAGGACTCGCAGGACGTGGGAGTGCTGTAATCGGGATGTCATCGACCCCTACTCGTAGCCAACTCAACCCAACCGATGCAGCCCCACCGATTGGGTGAACATAGTTGGCGAAATCGTAACTGTCCAAGTCGCCTAGACTTGAGTGCATAAAAGCAGCTTCGGAATGGCGCAAACGCCCGAGTCCTGCGGGGTTCCAATAAGCCGCAGTGGAATCGTCGGCGATGGCTGCGAAACTTCCACCCAACGCCAACGGTCGCGCCCCCACGCCAAGTGTCAAGAAATCGCCCGCATACTTTTCCGCCGCGTCGGCAACAGTGTAGCAACAGAGGGCAATGAGAATAAAAATCGAACTGAGTCTGATCATCATTTAGTCTTGCTCTATTTTAACTTCATCATCTTGATGTATTCCGTCAGGTCTTTCTCGCCCGCCATCTTAACGCGAATCTTGCAGTAGTACACGCCGTTCGCCACCTCATCGCCATCTCTGTCACGCCCATCCCAAGATATCATTGTGAAACCTGCACGCGCCGGCTCGGTGAACTCACGGACTAATCGCCCCGACAGACTATAAATTTTGACTATCATTTCATCGGCGGCACCGGTCAGCTCACAGGTAATTTCGGTCTCGCGGTTGAATGGGTTGGGATAATTCATCGCCCTGAACAACTGGAGGATTTTATGGATATGGAATTCAATTTCTTCCTCGGAGGCGTTCCCATCCAGATCGCTGGCATTCAGACGGACTCGATATGTTCCCGGCTCCAGCTTTGACGACTGATAATTCAGACTGACTTGATTAGACCCTGAAACATTACTCAGCCGATATTCCGTTTGTGGGATTAACGTGAATTGCTGATTATCCCGACTGATTTCGAGATCGACTGGGCGGGTAATGTAATCGATACCGTTGTTGTCCGTAAGTGTCGCTTGGATGAATGGTTCTGAAGAAACCGGATCACCATCAATAAAATTTTGTTTGCCAACCGTCAGTTGGAGATCCGGGGGAATGGTATCATTACTTTGCATCAACGTCAACGTGCCAAACATTGGAACTTCAGCGCGAATCCGTCCTGTTTCCTTTGTATTAAACCGGAAGCTATCTCCCGCTTCAAATTCGCGTTCGCTGGCTGAGATTTTGAGACGTAGTCCGAATTCAGGATAAATGAACTCGCTACCAACTTTACCGCGAAGGGGCTGACCGTTCCGTGACAGGGGACCGCTCTTTTCCCCTTCAATCTGGAAGTGGTCCGAATCGACGAACAGAACGATCCACTGATCCGGTGGCATTGACGAATTTTCCTCAAGACGAATATATTGGATGCTGCCTCTCCCGATATTCTGCTCACGGAAGGAGGAAGCATAAAATGTTGTGCCGGAACCACCAGACGCACTCTCAATGATGTGAAAAGTGACAACATCTCCAAACTGGAAATCATTTTCGCCTAACCGTATCCCAATAGCCAACCCGTCGCTGAACACGCTTGGAGCCTCAGCAGATGGATCCACGAATCGATCCGGATTAATTATTTCAAGCGGTTTTTCTTCTTCGCTGATTAGCAGGCGGTAAGCCACGGACGATGTAAATAGCAACACCCACTTGCCTACCCGTCCGCTAGCTGGATCAATTCTAACTGTCTGAATTTCACCGTCGCCGTGATTCGATGCACTGATGTTTGCAATCGTGGGTTGAGTTTGCATCGATCCGTCAGACGATGCGAGCAACTCTGAATCAAGGCGAACCCAGTTTTTCAGCACATCGACCCACAGGTACATACCAATCCCCTTTGCGATAGCCTCTACTCCTTCGTCAATTGTTACGATCTGATCGGGAGCCGGATAGGAGATTTCTTCTAAACCGAGTTCAGCCTTTATCGCTTCTTGTAATGCCAAGCGGTCAAATCGCAGTTCCGCTGTTATTGGCTGTTGTAGCGGCACTTGATTCAAAGAAGCTATGTCCAGTGCTGTACTGTAGGCGACTGTGTCATCCCCATTTGGCAGCTCAACCGGGATGAGACTTGATGGATTCACCGGTTTCGGCTGCTGTTGGCGATTCAGTGGTGTGATTGTCAAAACAGCGAGTTGCGGAACAGCATGAGCGGGTATACGGAGATCGATAGCCGCGTCTTGGCTGAAAACACGCTGATTGTTTTGACCAATGAGGGCACTCTGAACTTGGATAAGACGCGATCTGATATTGTCTCCCTCATCGCCTTCGCGCAGTTTGGCATAGGGCAATTCAACCGCATTGAAAGCGGGATCAACGTATACAAAAACCTCGTGGTTACCGGTCGGCAATTCATGTTTAAGGGTCGCTGTTGCAATCCAGTTGGTGTTGAGCGGTCTATCCGTGAAAGCACGAGGGCGACGCAGACTATCGGTTTCACCATTGTCTTTGATTACATTGTTGTGAGGCTCTATCGGATTTCTGCGCTGCCAGGCACTAGGTGGGATCTGCGTTTTCCCAAGCAGCTTTGCGCCGATATCAACTACACCATCCCTATCGCGGTCGGGGTTTCCGTCAAAAAAAGCGACCTCTAGATTCTCTTTTAGTTCGATATCTACAATCTGCTCAATATCTGCGTTAATCGTCCAAGCACCATCTTCGCGGGAGTAACCGTAGTAGATTAACGGATCTGAAAATCCTAGCCCAGGGGTAACTCGCACGTCAGGAAATACAAATGGGCGGTATGTCCGCCGTCCGGAACTAACATATCGATTATCAATGTCGATGACTGTAATCTCATATTGAATGCTTGATCGGTCGGCTGGTAGAGGTAACGGTTTGAGAATTGTATACCAACCGTTGCCACGTGATGTATCACGAATCATTGTTTCACTCAACCATTCCCTCTGCGCCGGGTCTCGCCACTCTAGGATGACCGACTTGATGCCACCTTCATTCAATTCATCCGAGACCTGCACAGATATACTAAATTGGGAGGGGTCGCTTCCCGGGTTGACGGCAACGAGTTCCGGCTGTATGTCGAGAATCTTCGGTACGAGCACGGTAAATGAACTCCCGCTGGCGGCAACATGCGTCGTACTCTCAGCATAAAATTCGACATGACCTTGCCCTGCACTGATTCCTTTAGGTACAGGGAGGGAAAGTCGGGGAAATTGACCATTCACGACGGTCGCTTCTTGGGTGACAGCAACATTCCCTGAGTATACCCTCAAGGGGCCTTCTTCTCCTTCAACAGTTGAATAGGTGCCGGGGAAGACGGCTTTTGCATGGATTTTTCCGTTGAAATTTGAAATCGGCGTAAACCGTTTCCCCTTAATTGCGGGATCGTAGCTAACTTCGACAATCTGTCCCGGCGCGATTTTCAGAAGCTGTCCCGCTGCAACAGTGTCCGTTTCAATATCCGCCTGCACCTCATAATCCGCCATAGCGAGGTTCATCGCCGGATCGCCGAAGAGGGTATATTCGAGCATGACATTGAGTTGTCCGCGACCATCCTCTATTAACTGTTCGATCTTCGAGTCGAAACTGATTGGTCCGAGTTGCCGTATATTCCGCCGGAAAATCATATCAAAAACGATATTATTGAGTGTGTCGTTACCGCTGCCGTAGGTAAGGCGTGTGGCACTCAACATGGCGATAATGCCGCTTTTATCCTTTCGGAGCAATTTCTCCGCCATGCTCGGTTCGCCGGGCGCATCAAAATAGCCGTTATAACAACTCAACACCAGCATGAACGGCAGGTGGTCGGTCTGACCGACCTGATCAACTGCCCGGTTGTCGAAAATTGCTTCATGTGCCCAGACGATGCGTCCACCGTGCCCCGAATATTGCGCAATTACTGCGCCATCACCCATCGCATCAATGATCATGTCTTTTGCTACCCGTTGCGGCAGCTGAGGATAAGCCGCTGGGTTCGCTTCAACCATGTTGATGACATCTTCAAGATAGATGGGGACAGTTTCGTAACCGAGCAGTGTCTGGTTTTTTGAAAGGGAGGTCAAACTCCTTTTGAAAATCTCGTCGCCGGAGTTCTTAATTTCGTCATCTGCTACGGAGAGGATCCGGCGGCGCCAATTCCCATTGGGCCGTTTATCCTCATAGTTGATGAGTTTGTCGACAACGTTTTCGGCTTGCTCGAGTGTTTCCACACTCAATCTTCCTATGTAGAAATCGGGCAGTTCGTCAATGCCGTTTACTGTTGTATACCAGTGATCAACAGCGGTTTTTCCAAAGGAGGTGGTCCAGATATAGTGGGTTGGGATATACCCCACCAATTCTGGAGGTTCTGGATAAAGCTCATCGTCAATCCCGCGATGGTCATAGGTTCCATCCCCCATAATCGCAACATAGGAGAGCGCAGGCGGGGCCCAATTTTTATAAGCGTACGTGAGGAAGTCCTTGATAGCTTGTGGATTAACCATGCCGTTACTGAAGATGTCATAAATCTGCGTCACATCAACGACTTTCGTTCGGTATCCGCCGCCCTTTTGCGTTGCTCGCCACTGGGCTAACCTTTTCGATGGCTCGAAAAATATTGGGTGACTAATGATTACATAGTCTGCACCGTTGGTGGAGGAGAGCAGATCGCTGGGCGTTGTCGCCTCAACCTGAACTGGCTGGCGCACACTGGCGGTGGAAACTGCAATATACTTGGCATTGTGTGCATCACGCACCTGGAACGTTGCGTTGTAGGCAACACGCGGGATATCCTGTAGTGATGGTTGGCTCGTGCCACCGGCTTCGGCCTCGATACGGTAGATTTCGCGGAGGCGATTGCGCTCAGCTCGGTCCAGATCGACGCGCTCAATCCTGAGGTTTTGAAACTTTGAGACCAACACCTCACCGTCGTGTTCAAAGATCGCCACATCTGGGGAAAGGAAGGTTTGGACAGTATATTCCAACCGACGCCGTTTTCGGACATTGTGTGGATCGGTGCTGGCAGGCGTGATAAATTCAAGAGAGTCGTTAACTGCTTTTAGCAGGCGGGTATACTCGACCTCGAAAGAATTGATATAAACGTGATATGGATAGGCCGTGGTATTTTCTTCTTCCGTGGTATCAATCCGATCGAGGGTAATCACATTCTTTTCGCCCTTGGTAGCATCCCGCAGGTTGTTCCAGACCCGTAGTGCTCTGCCAACTGTGGTGACGTCGTGGTTTTGCCACTTCGCCTCATCAATCCGAATGTTGTTGATGGAAACTAGAGCCTCGTGATTGGTTGGCGTTCCACCTTGTAGATCTACGCGGATACTTGGTTGATCGAAACTTTGTGTGAGGTCATAAAGCGGGAACTCCAGATCTATTTCATTGGCATCGGCTAGGTTTTTGACGCCGGTCCAGTACCAAAAATCAAGTGCTTCAAACCAACCGTGCTTATTATCTGGCGAAACATCTTGGGGGTTAACCTGCCGCAAGTTACTGTGGAGATGGTCTTCTTCAAAGTAAAGTTTCGAGCGGAAGCTGGGAATCAATTTTGCCGCTGGATCATCAGGACTGGCATGGATTTCGGAAACGCGAGCCCCGCGTGTAGCTTCAGCTCCGAGCCAATAGACATTCCATCTTGTATACCGATTATTTGCATCTATGCCGAGAAATTCGATGAAGTCGCCACGGTCAAAACGTCCATCTTCCTCACCGTGAATGTATATTGGAACCTCCCTGTCATTCGTTCTAAGATGTAGACGCCGCGGGTCGATTCCACTCAAATCAATCCCCCATTTTCGCCGTAGGTCTTCGCTTGTTAGGCGATAGATGCCGGTTTTATCAACGAGGATCTTATACCGTTCTCCAATCGTTTGTTCCCGTACTGCAGGTCCTGCTGGCACAGCATCCTGCATACCCGGATGGTTGAGCGTTTGTTTCTGGTTAATTGAACCAAGAATTTGGCGCGATGCTTCTGGTATGTTCGTTGGGACGCGCCAATGTTTGGCGTCATCGTAGTTTAGCAGGAAGTTTTGGTACATCCGCTCAAATGAGGAAGGTTCTGTGGTCGTGGATTGGGAAGGTGAAGCACTAAGGCTGTGAAACCTGTTAGCTGAACCCTGTGACACAAAATGGACACGGACAGTCATGCGAGAGTGAACCCGCAACACTTTCGATTTCGGTTGATACTGGACTGG
Organism: Candidatus Poribacteria bacterium; assembly: GCA_047517405.1. Lineage (GTDB taxonomy): Bacteria > Poribacteria > WGA-4E > WGA-4E > PCPOR2b > PCPOR2b. The sequence goes on from JAKZSX010000007.1 coordinate 14,221, forward strand.
ATAGAGTTCTAGATAAAGCACCCGTTGGGAGCGGATGTAACCGTCGTAAACAGCTTGCGCCAAAGCTTTCGGATAGTCGCTGGTGGATTTGTAAGCGGGACCATCTTCGCGCCATTCCTCTTCGAGTGTTTGGAAGTTTTCGGGATAGGAAGGGGAAGAAGAGTTGTCACCACGCGGCTTAGGAACATTATGTGGTACAGGGGGGATACGATAGCCGGACCGTGTTTCTGTAGTTGCATGGAGGATTTCGACATGAAACCTGACGTCTGACGGAACACCAAGCATAACACGCGACACAGGAAGGCGCGGATTACCCGCTTCATTGGTAAATCCACTTCCGTCGAAGCTGACTGCTTGATACCGAATCCCATCCCGTCTAACTGTCGAAACCTCAAGTTTTGGAAGATTAAACTCTACAGTAATTCCGTTCTGATCAGTTCTGGCGTTTGCGCTTGCGTAAACGTCCAAAGTCCAGATGTCAAGCAGATGGAAGCAACATAGTGTGCAAAACATAAAACGTAAAACGTAAGAGACCCATAAGTTCAGCACCGTGGAATCACTGATTTGCCGGTTCGGACGTTTCATGCGAACGTTGCCTCCTCGTTACGATTACGGATATTGGTGGTGAATCGTGTATTATCCATCACATCTTAGTAGATTGTTAAGATTTGATTCTTCACGTTGTTTGGATGGTACGAATCTGCGTTCCACGATTCCGTAACTTAGCTCACAAACAGTTTACCCACCATCGATGGTCAAAGCTGGAAGCAGGTAAGTCTTTCCTGTGCATAGACGGATAAATCACACGCGGGCGACTCATGCAGGTAACCAATCGGAGAACAGATTGCGGTGACATTCCCAACTTGTTGCCGAATTGGAGCGTGCGTATGCCCAAAGAGAGCGTGCGTGACAAGCTGTTCTTCGAGGCAGAGATTGCCGAGCCCCTGACTTCCCATGTACGCATTAAAAAAATCCCACGGCAATTTGTCACGAGAGTGGACGCACTCTTGGAAGGGAACATGGTGCGTTGTCACAATAATCTGAGAAACAGAATCTTTGATTGAACGGATCTGTCTCCGTAGTTTATTCTCAAATCGGCGAGCGATTTCCGGATCTGTCCCATCCCATTTTGCGTAATTCGAGTCATTCCAAACGGATCCCAGCAGCTGTTTCGAGGCGTAAGTCTCCTCGGAAAACTTATACTTGTTGTGTCGAAACGAGTAGTCATACCACCCGATTGTCCCACAGAATCCCACACCGTTCTTAACGAAGGGGGTGGCATCCAACGGATGGAAATCGCACTCGCGACAGACTATCGTGATGGTATCGTATTTCTGTTCACTCGTGATATCGGGATGTTCGCTAACCCAGATGTCGTGGTTACCGGGAACGAATAATTTCGGGCAGTTCAGGTTGGATTCGGTGAATGCAATGAGGGTCTTGGCAAGTTCAAACAGGTTGGGCGAGAGATCGCCAGCAAGGATGAAGACATCTAAGGCTGCGTTCTCAGCCGCTTCGACAATATGTGGAAGAATCTGTTTATTCAGCGGGGTGACATCGGTATGCAGATCGGAGGTAACGCCAATTTTCATCTGGTTGGGTGTCAGTTTGCAGGCTAGTATTTAGCATCCCTTGAACCTCAAAATGCCCCCGAATCCACCGCTTAGGCCAGGCATCTGTTTCCTTGAGGTTGGTGCTGTCCAAACTTCAGCTTATCAGTTTGTGGCTGAATACGAGATCGATTGCGTTTCAAGTGGTTCATAGATGTTGAGTTTACCCTCTGCTTTACGTGCCTCTTTACGGACAATGTACACTCGTTGGTTATCCTTATCATCTATCCACCACTCGCTATCTTTCTTCTGAACCGAAAGGATGGCATTTTGAGAAAGCGGGATTTGATTATTTTTAAATTCCTGCCGTAATTCCGCTGAGATATTTTCACTGTTCAGATGGGTTTGGTATTTCAATTCAATATTAAACAGTAACACCTGCAGCTCGTTGAGGAATGTCCTTAAACCACTGCCTTGTGGGAGATCCTCTTTTTGACGACGAAGCGCCTCAATCGAAGGAGCACGACCAACTTTGGCGACCGCATCGGCAAGGGTCAACTTAATCATTGGGTTGTCTATCGTATTCAGGGCGTTAATCAATGTATTCCGAGCTTTATTCCCACCGATATTTCCGAGCGCAGAGGCAGCGATATCCTTAACGCTTGCATCACCGCGGTCGAAGGCAGCAATGAGCGCGTCAACGGAGTCCTCGCCAATCTGACTCAGTGCGAGTCCAGCTTTGAAGTGGATACCCGAAACTTCCATGCTATCTTCCATCACAGCAATCAAATCTTCAATGGCGGATGTAGACCTGAGATGTCCCAAAATGGAGATGCAAGCCCGTCGAATTTCCTGATTTGGTTCAACCTCACGTTTGATATATTTGCGCGCCAATTCGACCATCTGTCCATCGGTTATCTTCTTGTATAAAGCTTGCGATCGGTGCCGGAATTGTGTGCCGAATGGGTCGTTGAGGGTAACACGATTGTTCTCAAGGTCGCTCGTGAGCAGCCCCAAAATTTCAGCGGACTCACGCTGCCGTGGGTTCAGCTGATCGGCGGGTAGCTCATCAAGGTTGGCTTGCTGGAATTGCTGAAAGAGCGTATTCAATTGGCTTAAGGCGACGAGGCGTTCCAAGGCTTCCGCAGCCGGTTGGCGCAAGGTGCTGCCTTCACTCTCTAAAATTGTGGCCAACGGCTGGACAGCGCGTACATCGCCCAAGTTACCGAGTGCATTGACGGCACCAATCTTAATACCAATTAATTCGATTGTGCGAAATGTCACCTTAGAGTCGTGCTTTGTAAATTCGCTGAGTGCTTCTTTATAATCTTTAAGAGTTCGGATGTTCCGCTCGTCGATTACGCTTTGGATTGTGTCGCCCACCTTGATGTTACCGGTATCAGCGGGACTTCCCGAAGTTACTTTGCTAGCACGCGATCCATCAACCTCTAAGCCAACTTTATCGCCGCTTTTTCGGACTGCCAAACGGATTTCTCGACCATCTGCTAGTTTGAGGATAAAATTATTGCTCTCTTTCAGTGCGTTTTTGGTCGCTTGTTTATAGTCACTTGTACTGCGGATTGTTCGTTCACCAATCACATGAGAAACTAGTTCGCCTTTCTCAAGGTCTGCTCGGCTTGCGGGACCGTTTGCATTAACATTTATTATGACCACGCCGGTTGTTGACCAACGGTTGTCGAGATCAGTATCCAACTGCTGCAGCTCCATTTGAAGTTTATCGTCGTAATAGCGATTATCGCTGCACCCAACAGCACATAGCACTGCAACGATTAAGAGAAAACTGAGTTTTATTTTCCAGATCATGAGATTCCTTTCATACTGATTTTCAATTAGAGATTCTCAACACGTAGATAGGTTAAAAATAACCTTGGGAAAGTTTATTGTGCTGTACAAGCGGCTCATGTAAAAAGAAAGCACCCAGCGCGAAGAGAAACCGAGTTTTTGGAGAAAACTCGGTTTCTGCCGCATGATTTCTTAACATGATCTCACAAATTTACGGTCAAATCGGTAGCCGGAGGTACGGTTTCTTCCAAAGGTTTCTCACAGCGGATTTCTAATTTTCGGATTTTCAGATTAGAAGTTGACAACGACCTCTCGGTTGCCCTGGTCGTTTAACACTTCTAACAATGGTTTAACCGCTCTTTCGTCACCGAGTTGTTCCAAAGCCTGCATCGCATCAACGCGCATAGAGGAACCTTTGTTCTCGACAATCTCGACCAATTGTTCTACGGCCGTGCCCCCGATTTTGCCCAACGCTTCGACAGCAAGCCCACGTATTTCTGGATCCTCCCTATCTTTTTCCCATTTGGCTGAGCCAGAGTTGACTACCTCTACTACCAGCGAAATTGCGCTTTCATTGCCGATTGCACCTAGTGCCTTGACGGCGTTCAAACGAGTTTCCCTGCGTTTGTCTTTCAGCAGGTCCACAAGAATTGGCACGATTGTTCCGGGGTGGTCTCTACCGAGGGCAGCCAACACCCACTGCGCATCATGTCGATCACGGTTATCTTTGGACTTGATTGCTTTTTTCAAGGCATTGAGCAGTTTTTTTCGATCAGCTTGTTGGTAGATACGCTTGAGTACGTTTAGCGCCGCGTTCTGAACATCAGCCTCGCGGTCTCTTAGCGTCTCGAAGACGAGGATTTCAAGATATTTTCGCTTGTCGTTTTGGTAAGCTTGGAACATGTGCTTGCCCCGTTCTTCGATCGATGCCTGCGCTCTTTCTGGGGTGCCAATCGCATAAAACCTATCAGAATCGTAGTAGCCGAGAAGATAGTGTGCTTCCGCATTATCTTGCTCATGCTGAATTGCCAACTTAAATTGTTGTGCAGCACGTTCCTCTTTCCGTCGTTTGTCGGATTTGATTAATTCCTTACCTTTAGAAAGGTATGCATTTTGACTTCCGCAGCCGATAAGAAAAGCGGCGATGCCAATTATAACGATAGGTAACTTGAAATATTTCTTCATTATCCACTCCAATCAGTGTAGCACGATATATAGGGTAAAACACAAAACTTTACACATACTTTACAACAGTTTCTGCTGCGGTCCTTCGTCAGCAGAATCCTCCGAATCTGCAAAGGATTCCTCTAGTTGTGGAGATTCTTCTGGTGGAGGGTCTTCATCTGTGGAAGCTTCTTGGTCGGGAGCACCGACTGTGTCAGCAGCACCGACAGCTTTTTGCAGTGTAACAACAGAACGTTCATCGAATCCCCACCCTTTGTAAGCGTTTATGATTGCTTCTTCGGACCGGGATAGCTCGATCTGAAGCGTCGTGATATCGTTTTCTTGTGCAACCTGCTCAGTGAAATCGATTAATTTATCTGCGACCGCGAACTGGCGGAAGGGCGCGGATACCGCCAACTGGCTGACTTCACCAATTTCAGGGTTGAGGGGGTGGCGTTCAAGTCGAATGTTCCCGATCGCATGTCCGCTTGCTTCAGCGACGATTCGATAGACCTCTCCCTTCTCGGTCCGCGCAAGATCATCCAGTAATTCCTCATCAATTTCTGCTGCGGTCCCGCTGGTAAAGCAGTATTGCTCTAAAGCTTTCGCATCGTTTGCAGCAGCAGCTCGAATTCGTAATTTTGTGGTGAGTTCAAATTCTTGATCTGCCATGTTATTTCTCCATTCGTTAAGTGTGTGCAAGTTGTTACTTTTCACATAATTATAAACAGATATTAACTATTGTAACACAACACGCATATGAGGACAAGGAAAAATTCCGCTGACGATGCTTACAGTGCCTCCTGTCCGGCGCGTAGCTGACGTTCAGCGTCTACCACATCACGATTGATTTTGTCCAAGCACCGATCTAACTTATCCAATAACCCATCATGCTGCCCAACCACTGCCCGGCGGACCTGCCGCAGGAGATCTATCACGAGTCGAAACGCTCGTACAAAGTCACCATCCGCTAAGCTTGCATATTGGGGCAGTGTTTCAAACTCACAGCCTTGACTCCACGCAAGCATCGCTGTGCTCAATTTTGTTACTAGCTTCGGGGTCATTGGATCAACCTGATACTGTTCCTCTAATATTCGGATTGCTTCAATTTCTTTGTCCATTGTTCGCAGTAATCTCATGATCTTTTTATTTTCTAGTTTTCTATAGTATCCCCAGTCCTTCCTGTCTTCGCAAACAACCGCCATCGCCAAGACATTGATTTCATCTTCACTTAATTTTTCTAAGACACCTTTGAAGAGGAGTTGAGTCACCTGTATTTCATAGCCGTAGATTTGCGATGCGGTCTTCCCTCGTGCGAGTAATCTAGAGGTATCGAGATATCCCAGTTCTTCGAGGATTTTCAAACGTGAAGCTATCTGTTTACGCTGATAACTGTCAAGGAAAAGTTTGTTATTTTGGAGTTTCTGAATCCGATTCTCAGCTTGTTTGATTTTGCGGTAGCTTTGATCGCAGATTTTGAACTGCTCGCAATTGTGGCAGAGATTGTCATTTTTCGTGGATTCCATCTGCCCCAGATGACGTTCAATTCCAATCAGTTTCTGATATAGCCCCTTTTTCTGTTTTCGCCCACCTTTTTTTCGCTTGATTGCACGACGTTCTACTCTTAGGGATTTACGTTGTTCTGTGACCTGATCACGGAGATGGTTATAGCTGCTAATCTGACCAAATCCATCAACACCATCATGAATACAAGTGGGTTGGGAGAGTTTTCCCAGCGTTGTGGTCGTATGTTGAATCTGTGCTTCCGTTTTGCGCACCCGCTCATGATTTTGGAAGTTATTCAAGCTTTGGGTGCATACATTATAGATGTCATTTCCATATTTTTCATAAAGATTCAGAATACTTGAATAGGAGAGATTGAACTGGCTTTCGATTGGCTCGATTTTGTCGGAGAGGATTCGTTTGACACTCTCAACATGTGCAAATTTTGGGAAAACTCGTGCATAAACATAGCCAATTGGATCAATGCCACGCCGCCCCGCTCGACCTGCCATCTGATGGTACTCACGTGTTTTCAGGTAACGGAAGCTGACGCCATCGTATTTTTCTAAACTTTCGAAAACAACCGTGCATGCCGGCATATTAATGCCGACTGCAAAGGTCTCTGTCGTGAAAAGCAGTTGAATCAGCCCAGAGGTAAACAGTCGCTCGACCACCTCTTTCAAGGTTGGCAGCATACCCGCGTGGTGGTATGCAATGCCTTTAGAAACAAGGCGGCGAAAAGCCTGGATATTACGCTCGTCTTGGATGCTGTATTGTGTGCATAACAGGTCGAACAGATGGAGGATTTCTTTCCGTTGCTCGGAGGTCAGGAAATTCCGTTTGGCATAAAACGCTGCATTTTTCTCACAAACCTTCCGGCTAAAACAGAAATAGAGACAAGGGAGTGTGCTCTGATGCTGAATATAAGAAATAAGGTCTGTGTTAATGAGGAGATCATCTAGTGCATCTTCACGGGTTTGATTCTCGTCAGAATTGTCGAAGTCTTCGTCATAGTTGTAGGAGTTGTCATGGATAATAGATTCTTGGACCTGTTGTAAGCTCTCAAGATCGCCAATGCCGTATCCCTCCAAGTAGAGGTGATGCTCCAAAGGAACTGGTCGATCCAGTTCTTCAATCACATCAATTTCAACCTCTCGGACTGTCCGCATCCATTCGGCAAATTGGTTGATGTTAGGGATTGTTGCACTTAGGCAGACAAATTTGATATTCTGAGGGGCAAAAATGATACTCTCTTCCCAAACCGTTCCACGTTCAATATCGTTGATATAGTGGATTTCGTCGAGAATAACGTATTCTACATCGTCTAAGCGGGTAATATCATCAAAGATTGTATTGCGGAAAATCTCCGTTGTCATCAACAACACTTGAGCAAACTGGTTTAGTACCACATCGCCCGTGACAATCCCGACGCAATCGCCATAAGCCTGATAGAAATCCCGATACTTTTGGTTGCTCAAGGCTTTAATCGGTGCCGTATAAATCACGCGACGTCCCAACGCAATACATTTTTCAATAGCATACTCGGCGAGTACGGTTTTACCTGCCCCCGTCGGCGCAGTGACGAGCACGGAATGATTCCGATCTATTGCATGAATTGCTTCCTCCTGAAACAGATCTAATTGTAGCCCTTTATAAAGCATTCAAATCTCCTAAAGAAACAACTAGGGCGTGTTGACATTTTGGTGTCACCAATTTGGCAAAGACTTCGGAGAATCTGACAAAAACTGAAGTCCGAAGTCGTCTCAAGTGCATCAGAGGTAGTTCAATTTGTAAGTTATCCACAATAACCTAACACAATCTAACACAATCTAACACAATCTAACACTTTTTGCGAAATTGATGTCGATTTGGGAAAATCGACCTACAGCAGGCCAACCACAAGGATTGCGCCTACAGAAACCGATATTGGTTCAATTGGTCAAATGTCAACAGAACCTAGCAACAAACACCAAATCCAAGACGTTGATATTGCCATCACTGTTGATGTCAGCGAGGTTTTTGGTCTTGGGGTAGGTTTCGCTTTCAAGGTCGGGGAGTTGGTGGGTTTTTGTTTCAATCAAATGTCAACAGAACTGCAGCTACTTAACCGCTTCAATTCGATCCTGATATACATCAATCAGTTTATGATCCACTATCAATGCTTCAATCCTTGACCAAACACTGGCTAAAAACGCTTGGAAAACGCGCTGCCGCATATTGCCAAAATGTAAATGAACAACCTTTGGTGG
>JAKZSX010000008.1:0-14743 GCA_047517405.1 Candidatus Poribacteria bacterium
GCGGCAGCGAGAGATCTTTGAGCAGCTGCGAAGCCCACGGTCCAGGGGCAACGATAAGCCGTCTGCAACGATAATTGCCTGCTGACGTTTCAACTTCAGGACGTTCCTTGCCGATGTCAATGTGGTGGACGCTCACCTCACTGTGAACCGTTGCCCCGAAACGCTCAGCTTGTGAGACATGTGTCCAAACACAACGGCTTGCGTTTAGGAAACCTGAGTTCGGTGTGTAGCAAGCGACGCTGTCCGCCGGGAGTTGAAGTGCTGGAAATTGGGCGGTAACCTCTTCAGCCGTTAACACTTCGTGTGATGTTCTCGTTTCCTGCATGACCCGGATATTTTGATCCAATCGCTCATTCCCCGGCTTGGCGAAGGCTAACATGCCGTTGGGGGTAAGCAGCTGTTCGCCAGAAAGCGTCTCTAACTCCTGCCACAGCGGAAACGCGGCTTTTACTAAGGTCACGTATACGGCGTCGTTATAGAAAACTCGGAACGCTCTTGAGTGGCCATGAGAACTGCCATGCGTATGACCAACTGGGTATTGATCTATGCCAACCGGTGCCGCGCCATGGCGCGCGAGATGATAGAGGGCGGCACTCCCCATCGCACCTAACCCAACGACCAGGATTTCCGCATCTCGGTGCATTTTTTAACCCTCCTATTCCTTCCTGTTCTACTAATCGATTTAATCAACGCCGTAGACGCGCATCGCATTTTTTCCGAGGATCATCGCTTGTTCATCGTGGGAGAGCGACTGTGTGTGCAGTTTTGCCAACTTAACCAGTTGTGGATAGTTTAGGTGACGCAGTAGTCCCGGCAGATCCGTGCCCCATAAGATTTTCGATGGTCCAATCCGTTCAGCCGCGAGGTGAAGATATTGCTCCGCAGTTGGATAAGGGAAATCCTCATCAGGCAGATAGGCTGGCAAAGCCGCGGTATCAAACCACACATTGGACAGCCCACCGAGGTCGATCTGTTCCAGCCATAAGCCCCAGCGTTCTACCTCCGCTTCCGCCAACGGATTTGGCTGTCCCAGATGTGCGATAACGATCCGCAGATCCGGATGTCTTTGTGCAATGGCACGCACGGCATCGGTCTGATAAGAACGGCTGCCTATAGCCCCCAAATCAAGCGTCAGCACCAATCCGCACCGTTCAAGCGCGTTCCAGAGCCAAGCGATGTTGGGCATATCGAGCCTAGCATTGGGATGTAAGCCACACAGTCCAGTCGCCTCAGAGCATTCTAGTTTGACAACCCGAAAACTCGAAGATGCTGTGAGGATCTCAAATTCTTGGCGATTGTTCATCCCCCATGGATCGAAATAAGCCGCGCCGACTAGACGATCCGGATAACGATTCAGTGCCTCAAGGACATACGAATTACATTCCCCGTAAAACGGTCCTTGGAGCAACACCGCCTTGTCAACACCCGCCCAATCCATATTTGCTATAAGCATTTCAGGCGTGAATACGGTGGTTTCATTATACGGTGGCAACAGTTGGGTTTCTTCATTACCGACAGCAATGCGACCATAACCCAATCCACGACTGGGCCCCGCACCCGTCGCACCGCGGACTTCAGGGAATATGTGAGAATGCGCGTCAATAATCATGGGCAAGTCTATCCTTGCTTTTACTCCAAATTAGCATGTCTAGTAAACATCGACTCCGGGGTTTTCCCCGTTCTTTCCATCAGTAGGAGGATAATCGCATCCAAGGTCAATAGGAGGCTCTGCTCAAACAGAGATCCCATTGGCTGTACTGAGCGAAAGCCGAGATCTCTGTCAATCTTTGGTGTAGGGGCGGGTATGGTGAGAATCACCTCTGCTATTTGAGCAATTGGTGAATTTTCATCAATGGTGATAAGGCAGATGGTTGCACCGATTGCATCGGCTTTGTTGGCACTGGTCACCAAGCCGCTGGTTGAACCTGAACCAGAACCAATCAGCAGTACATCTTTCTCCGTGATGCTAGGGGTTACAATCTCTCCCACGACATAAGTATCAAAGCCTAGGTGCATCAAGCGCATAGCAAAACTCTTCATCGCCAGACCGGATCGTCCAGCACCGGCAACAAAGACTGTTTGCGCATCTATGATCAGATTAGCTAACTTTTTCGCCGAATCGTTGCAAATATACCCCACGGTTTTACCCAATTCGTCAAGTATCTGACTGATATATGCCTGTATATCCACCGATCTCCCTTTTTTAAACCAGTAATTCTCTGATTGCGAGAGCCGCCTGACGAGGTTCTGGATGATTTGTGATGAAACCACCTACAATGACGACTGCCGGACGGTAAGCGATAATATCTGGCAAGATCTCTGGATTTATCCCACCCGCCACCGCCATCTGAGACTGTTTCAGAGCAGATTCAACAAGCTGGATTTCTCGTAGGGGATGCATACCGTGGTCTTGGAGGTCGAAAGCTGTATGGACACAGCAGTAATCTGGGCCCATAGCGTCGATCTGATCGATGCGCTCCCGAACATCGCCGACCGCTATCAGATCTACCATTACCTTTTTGCTGAAGATACGAGCTTGGTTCACAGCACGACGAATCGTAACGTTATGCGCCACCCCTAGCACTGTCACAATATCAGCGCCCGCCTCAAAACCTATCCTTGCTTCAATATCGCCAGCATCCATGATTTTCAGATCTGCGAGCACCTCAAGCTCTGGGTAAACATGCTTAATCTCTGTAACAACCTTTGCACCCTCTTTCATGATCAGAGGTGTGCCAATCTCGACAATATCCACAAGATCGCTAACTTTCTCAAGGATACGTTTCGCTTCCTGACCATTACTTGAGTCCAAAGCAAGTTGCAGTTTCATAACCTGAGTTGCCACTTATCGGCTGGATCGCCGCTTGGGCGAATGAGAGCTAAATCGAGTCAATTTCCGCTCGCAATGGATTGCCAAATCCACTGCACGATACCTAGCATATCGCGCGACAGCATACCAAAAAACACACAGAATATTCCCAGTTCCAATAGGTAGAAACTTAGGTTTTCATATCATTGTGCCTGTTTTTTCAATCTCCCTACTACCCTCCGGCATTTTAGCACGGATGGGGTTCCCTGTCAAAGCAAAAACAGATTGCGTAAAAAGATGTAAAAAGACAAAAAAAAAGCGCCTCGGTTGCCCGAGACGCTTATATCTTGAACTAATCCATTACGACGGTCTGCCTGCACCTCCTTCAGATTGCTGCAGCGCAGGTAGGATCACCCGATCGTCTTCTACCAGTCCACCCCTGATAATGACGTCGGTCTCGTTCTGCTCGCCCGTCTCGATAGAAACGCGCTTGCCCTGCTGAGCTTTGGAGGCATTCTGTTCAGAGCCGTCCCCTGTATCAAGCATGACGTACTTATCTTTGGTGATTTTAATATTCGTCGAAACCCCGTCCGCCTTCTGCTTACCGTTCACAAGAAGTGTGAAGGTGAGTTCACCATCACGTAAGCCTCGCTGTGAGCTATCAAGACTGATTGTCAATCGGTCGCCGCTGATGCTAGTTACCTTTCCGTTGAAAATTTTGCCGCTTAAAGATTTGAGCTCGATATCCTGATCCGTTTTGAAAACGTCTGCATCGGCACCAACTTGGGCTGTGGCGATTGCCGATACCTCCTCTCGGACGGCATCAATCGGCAGCATCAAGACGCCTTTCTCCTCATAGGTGATGACATCGACATCGGCACTCATGCCAGGGCGCAGCTCAGAGGGTGAACCGACCACCTCAATCATCACCTCAAAGGTGATAATGTTATCCCGTTCCTCTCCGCTCGGCGAGATTTCGGCGACGCGACCGTCATATGTTGTGTTCTTATATGCGTCAGCTTTGATTGCTGCTATCTGATCCATCCTTAGTCGTTCCATATCGACTTCGTTGATGTAAGTCTTCACCACCATTTTTGACAGGTCTGCAATTGTCATCAACGGTGGACTCTGCGAGAATGCGGAACGACCAGAGGTCACAATCTCTCCCTCTTCAACTTCAAGCATGGTCACAGTGCCCGCCATCGGTGCCTTGATGGTTGTCCATCCCAAAAATTCCTGTTGGTTCTTCAGGCTACTCCGACGTCGCAGGAGAGTCGCTTGCGCGCTCACCTCCCCTTGCTCGGTGACGATTTTTTCGTTTTCCAGGGTATCTTCAATCTCCGCAAGGCGGGTTTGGGCAATTTGCAGTTGGAGGTCTTTCTCCTCCTCCGCCGCCTTTCTCATTTCACGGAGTTCCTTCAAATTCAGTTCTTGATACGTCTTGGTTAGTTCACGGTTTGCGATTGCACTCCTTCGTGTAGCGATAGTTTTCTCTTGAGACTCTGCAGTTTGCTGCTGGGATTCTAATCGCTTAAGAGCCATCTTATATTGCGATTCTGCACTTGCATATCTCGATTGTGCCTCCTCCAATGATTTCTTGGAAACCAGTTTCTTCTCAAACAGTTCCTTGTTCCGATTCTCTTCAGATGCGGCGTTATCCCGCTCCACTTTGACAGACTCAAGTTCTGTCTCAAGCTCTGCGAGCCTTATGTTTGCCCGGTTGAATTCGATCTTCGCCTGTTCCAGCGCAATGTTATCTTGAACCAACTGGTTCACCGTCGTTTGGATGTCCGTGTCAGCCGAAGTAATCTGTGTTTGTGTAACTGCTAAGGTTGTCCTTAAATTCGATCTGACAATTTTGACATTATCCTCGGCTTGTTGGCGTGTGCTATTAAGCTCTTCAGTTTTCAACATAATGTTGATTTCCGCTTGCCTGAGTTGTGCCTTAGCAGCATTGACATCGGCTTCAGCCTGCTTCTTTTCTTCCATGTACTGTTCCGGATCTATCTCTAGCAATACTTGGTCCTTCTTAACGTAGTCCCCGTCATCCACATACAGTCTTATGATTTCACCTGCAACATTTGCTTTGACTTCGACATCAATCAGCGCTTCGAGATTTCCTGTCGCGCTAATCAGCTTCTGGAAATCCCCCCTTCTGACAACTTCAACCCGCTTTTCCGTGGTCCCGTCGTTTTTCCCGCGTCCTCCAAGCCAGCCACATGACACGAGAGTCGTCGCTAAAATGAAAATCGTAACAGTTCCTATTATCTTCTTCACTATCTGACCGCTCCTTTGTTGATAATTGTTACTTACGATTTAATACCTCATGTAACCGTAACCACGAGTGTCTTTGAAAGTTTATCGCCCAGTCGCTGCTTTTTCTCTCCTAAAATGAAGATACAGTCAATTACGCTAAGTATTGGCAGCGACAGGTTGCGAAGAATAGATTGCCACAAGTTGCAAGGCAACCCACTTTTTGAATCAATGACTTGTGTTTTCATAAGTCTTTTGCCAAGACTTCGTCCGTTTAGAGCATCTTGAAAGAGTAAATACAGTAGCGCAATGGAAACAGCAACCCAAAGCACAATAGTGGAACCTTCTAATCCTATACGCGTCCATACACCAAACGGAATAGCGACAATGGCAGCGTAGACCAAGCTGTCCAATAACTGTCCGCAAAATCTTCCGGAAAGCGGCGCAAGCTTAAATTCTTGTCCCGCAATCTTGAGAGCTTCGTCTCCCGGCATCTCCCGTAACGCCTCTATCGGCATTAGAATTGCTGCCCTATAGGCAGGATACAATCCGAAGATAACCCCAATGGTTAAAGAGACACCCATAGCGATGAGCATGGTAGAGTAGGAAATGACCGATGGCCAATTGCTGCCTTCCCACACAAATTTGGCGATTAACGCGGCACTACCCTTCCCCAGAAAAATACCGAGGATTGCACCGAGGATACCGCCCGTTATACTCAAGACCAATGCCTCAATCAGAAACTGCATCAAAATATCCCGACGCTTTGCCCCAAGTGCTTTGCGTAAACCAATCTCCTTTGTTCGTTCTGTGACCGAGACCAGCATAATATTCATGATACCGATTCCTGCCACAAAGAGCGCAATCAGCGCGATTCCGCCCATTAGGTATTTCATCGTATTCCCGATTTTCTCGGCGGTCGCTAGCTCTTCCTGTGCCGTCCAGTATTGATACTCATCTCCCGAATTGTTGTGCAGCCTTCCCAAGATTCGTTTCGTTTCTTCTTTGGCGATTTCAACGTCATCGAAGCTTGCCGCTTCCACACGGATGCGTTCGACCTCCTTCCGTCCGGTAAACCGCTGCTGATAGGTTGTGAGGGGGATGATAAAACGTTCATCCCAACCTTCGGTATCCATTGCATCGCCTTTTTCTTCTAACACGCCGATCACCGTCAAGCGCACGTCATATCGGGGACCCCAACTCGTTGTCCGTGTCGCCTTTATCTCCTTGCCGACTGGGTCCTCACCTTTGAAGACCTCATCATAGAGCTTATAACCGATAACAGTAACCGCGCTCGCTGTTTCAACCTCTTGTTCAGTAAAGAAGCGTCCCATGATTGGATACCAATTGTGCGATCGATCATAACCGGCTGTCCCTGCAACCACCCTGGAGTGCCTACTGATCCCTTGATGATATACGTTCCAGCCGCCCGAGTCATCTTCACCGACCACATGAACAACGCCCCTCGCTTTTTCCAGGATCACGTTTAGATCTTGGGTTTCCAAGTGTTCTGCACGGTTTCTACGCCAGCGTCTCAGGGTTCGTCCCGCCCTTCTGCTGAGTGTTCCTGATTGCCGATCCCAATCGTCTTTATATACCTCTATCATGGTCAATCCACCGGTGCGTTCAATTTCACCTAAGACCAACGCTCGTGAGCCGTCACCGACTGAAACCATGCTCACCACCGCACCCACACCGACGGCAATGCCCAAAATAGTCAATCCAGAGCGCAGTGGATTACGACGTAAACTAGTCAGCCCGAGTATAAGACATTCGATGAGATTCATGCAATTCGCTCCTTTAGTCGATTCCTTCGATTGTGCACCAGTTCGCTAGTGCTAATTTACTAACGTTTCTATTCGGTCCGCAATGCTTCGATGGGCGAAAGTTGTGCCGCTTTTACCGCAGGATAGACACCGAAGACAATACCAATAAGTGCCGAAAAAGCAACCGAGATAATCATCCATTGCGTCGAGACGATAGCGGGCCACTCGGGGACAATCTTAACAATATTTACCGCAATACTTGCCATCCCATGCCCGGCAGCAACGCCCACCCCAATACCGATGATCCCACCCACACTGCACATCGTAATCGCTTCAACCAAGAATTGGAGGAGGATGTCCCGCTTTTTGGCACCAATCGCTTTTCGCAAGCCAATTTCTCGGGTCCGTTCCGTTACAGACACCAACATCATGTTCATGATACCAATGCCGCCTACAAGTAATGAGAATCCGGCGATGACACCCAGCACGATTTTGATAACCAGGCTAATTTTGAACAGTTGCTCCATGCCCGCCTTCATCTCCCAGATACTAAAGAAATTATCTAGGTTACGGTGCCGTTTCCGGATTACCGCTATAACCTCTTCCTTGGCTTTGTCAACCAAGTCCATACTCTTTGCTTGGACGGAAATCATTGTCACCCGGTTATTACCGGTAAATCGTTCCTGAACAGTTGTCAGGGGAAGCAGAACCCGGTCATCCAGATTCCATCCGAAACGGAGACTTCTCCCACGCGGCTTCATTACACCTACAACGGTGAACAGTTCCATGCTCCTGTCCTGACTGCGTCGTCGCCAGCGGCGAAACCTGTTGCCGCCACCGCGTGCGATTTTGATTGTTTGGCCAACCGGATTTTCGCCCTGAAAGAGCTCGCTCGCTACTTCCGTGCCAAGAACACAGACTTTAGTGCGATTCTCGACATCTGCCTCTGTGATAAAACGCCCGGCTGCAGTCTCCCAATTCATCCCAATTTGGTAGAAAGATGTGATGCCTTCATATCCTGTCCGTTTTTCAGCACCAGTTGCCGCTTGGACAAGCACTCCGCGCCACTGAGGAATACGGGGGATGACTCCCTCGACAGAAGGACATTCAGCTTCAATTGCTAACACATCTCCATACTCAAAATATTCGTCACTCCGATTCGGCACCCAGCGATCTCCTTTGCGGACACGGCTACTCCGATACAGCGAAACTTGATTAGCACCACCAATTTTTTGGGCATCCTGAAGCACGAGCAGCTTTGCCCCATCACCGATGGCAATCATCGCTAGTACGGAAGCAATGCCGATGACAATCCCAAGCATCGTCAAGAGTGATCGCATTTTATTTGCGTAAATCGCTGCAAATCCTACTGTAAATCCTTCTGTTATTTTCAATGGTATCCCTCCTATTTGTCATAATTCTTATCGCAATAATTGGACGAAATACCATGAAATTGGTTTATCCATTTGGGGAAATGCAGCGGCGGCGTTAAAAATTTCCACTTAAGCAGATGAATGATCAGGCAAATGATGGTAAATCTGCGGTGTTGTTATGCCCCAATATAGACACATAATCTCGGAATCTGAAGCGCTTAACGGATCGAATCGGCAGAAATTGCCTTGACAATTCAGGCAACCGCTGATAATATATACCCTCCAAATTTGGTTTGCCCAAATCACCCATAAATTGCGAGGTTGCTCAGAATGCCACTTATCTATCTTGAGGACATTGTGGAACATGGCGGTAACAAGTATCTAGCTGTGAATATCGCAGCGAAACGGGCACGTGAAATCAATGCTGAAAACAGTCTGCCTATGTTGATTCCGAATGCCGAAAAACCTGTAACGGTTGCAATTGATGAGCTTAAATCAGGACTGATTGAGTACGAGGAGCTAGATCAACCGGAAGAGCCTATGGATGATGCTCCATTCGGTGTCATGGATAGTGAGAAGGAAGAGGGATCGGAAGAATCTCAGCCAACCTCGGAAGAATCTCAGCCAACCGAGGAATACCATGAAGAAGACGAGGTGATAGATCCGGAGGAGGCGGAAGAGGGGTTATAAATCAATTGCCCAGTCAAGCCATATAACCTCTGATGGCGAGGGCATTTCCGCTTAACGGGCTTGCCTCCTTGGAAGCCGGGGCTCCCGCGCCACTCGAAGAGGGACTCTCAAAAAAATAACTATCACTATCTTAGTTTGGAAGGGTTCACATGGAAGAGTAATGAAGTTTTTTCATTCCCATGTGAACCTTTTTTATTTTTTAAGAAGTTCCGCTTTGCTGTTGATCCAAACCGGCAAACGTGCTAAAATAACAAAGCATTATTTCAAACTTCAATTCTGGAGGTACAACATGGCATTAGGAGAGGGAGATTATAAATATGAGTTAGTTGACGGATGGCCAAAGCTGCCGGAGGGCTGGGTTTTCTCTATGGTATCAGATGCGGCGATTGATTCCAAAGGGCGGATCTTTGCCTTTACCCGCGGTATACATCCGGTCATTGTTTTTGACAAAGAGGGAAACTTCGTCACCTCGTGGGGATATGGGGATTTCGGCGTTTCGCCGCACCTCATTAGCCAATCACACGGAATCTTCATCGGACCCGACGATGAAGTCTACCTGACCGATGCGTGGCAGCATATTGTGCGCCGCTACACGCTGCTCGGTGACTTGGAGCGCGAATGGGGAACGCGCGGCGTTGCTGGCGTGACATACCATAAACGCGAGTATAATATGCCCACCGGTGTAGCACTTGGTCCTGAAGGGGAAATCTACGTCTCCGACGGATACGGCAATCGCCTTGTGCACAAGTATTCCAAAGAGGGTGAACATCTTCTAGCATGGGGCGAAGCGGGCAGCGGTCCAGGCGAATTCGCAGTGGTCCATAACATCGGGTGTGATAAAACGGGACGTGTCATCGTCTGTGACCGTGAGAATAACCGCATCCAGATCTTCGATCCAGATGGAAAACACATGGAAACATGGACGGATGTAGTTGCCCCCGGCGATGTGTGGATAACTGATGACAATATGATTTATGTGGTCGAACAGGGAGCGGGCGCACGTGTCAGCGTCTGGACCCCGGAGGGAGAGCGGTTGAGCCGGTTCTCCGGTGCGGAAAACAACGGTATCATCCAGTCGGCGCATGGTCTCTGCGTTGACGACGAAGGCAGCATCTATGTCGCTGAAATCGGCGAAGCGGGCCGCGGACAGCGGTTTCAGAAGTTTGCCCGCGTCTAAATTGGTTCACTCATGTTAAGAAATCGTGCAACAGAAACCGTAGGGGCGGGGTTAACCCGCCCCTACGGTTTCTTTTTGTACTTTCTTTTTTATGAGCCTCTATTATTTATGCTATTGCTTAGTCCGGTTGCACAGGTCGCGTTCGATCCTGTGGAATCAACGGACGGCTACCGTTGGGTCTTACAACGAATGATTTCTCAATGTGTAGTGATCCAACGCCCGGCATCGAAATCATTGCTTCCAGATTGAGGACCATGTCCACTTCAAGCGGCAGATCTGAAGGGATGTCAACGCAATCATCATGAATCCGCTGCCCATTGTCTGCTACGATAATTGGGTAATCACGAACCTCCAAGCCCAACCCATGTCCATGAGGAGATGAGGCTGTGATGTCGTGTGCGTTGAGCGTTCCCCACATGGCAGCTTGGGCCCCCGATGCCTGCGCTCCCGGCGTCATTGCTTCCACTCCCGCCGCAACGCATTCCCGCAACGCGCTGTGCCTGTTGATCAGTGCCGCTGACGGTTCGCGCATAGCCAAGGTCGTGCCGCTGTCAGAGAAACATCCTTCATAAATGCAGCCAAAGTCTACATAGAGTATGTCGTCGTCAGTCAGGATATAGTTTGGTTCCGTGGCAAGACCCAAGCCGCGCACCCCGAACGCAAAATGATCGAAATCGACCCCCTCCTTGGCAATCTGCTGCCGATAGTGTTGAACTACGTCCGCAATCGGATGCCCCGGCCGAGCAAGCGCGAGCGCTTCCATCGCTGCAGTCTCGCTAATTTTCGCCGAACGGGTCAGCCGCGACAGCTCATCTTCGGTCTTGACCATCCGAACGAGGCGAATAAGGTTTGAGCAATCTTTAAGCTGCGCCTTTGGCAGTCCTGCCTTGATTACATTTTTTACCCTTGGTGATAACCCCTCCATCTCGATTCCGATTCGAGCGTTGGTTAACCCTCGTGCCTTGAGAACACTCAGGAGTGCATCGGTCGGTGTGGCATTTTGCTGTGGCCTGTGGAGTAGGTCAAAGATACGTTGTTCCGCATCGGATAACGCCGGCACCGGCATCGAATCGTCCAGTCCGTGGTCTCCGAAGATATGCACGTCTTGCACCCACAATTCAGAAGCGTTCACCGCGAAAGTCGGACTTGCCACAAGTGCGGGGTCAGCATCTAGCGGGAAGATTGCATAAGCAGCGGTCGGATCGGGATCGCTTGGTGCGCCCGGTACCATCATATATGCTTTGAACAACGGATCAATCCAGCACCGATAATCCGAAAAATAGGTAATGTTGACCGGTGAGGTCGCCACTAAGACATCCACTCCGCAACGACGCATATACTCCTGTGCACGGGTTTTGTTGAAAAGCACGACCTTGCTCCTTTGTTCAACAGAGATCTTGTGGAAGTTCTTAGAACTTCAAGCCTAAGCTCACACGGTGCGCCTGTTGCAGATACCCAAAATCAGCAAACGCGTAATCCAGAGATAGCATTGTTGCGGCAAAATTCATGTGGATACCCAAGCCGAGCGTCAGTCCCTCTTCATCATCGCTTCGGTCGGGACCCAAGCGCAATTTATAGCCCCCACGAATCGCCGCTATCTTTCTATACCAGTATTCTAATCCAAGGTGTAGTCGTTCGCTGTTGTCGTTCGGATGGTTGGCATCAAGCGCGACGGTCAGGAGGTTGTCGCCGGTATCAACCAGATCATAGGCCACGCCGAGTCGGAAGTTAGATGGCAATGGAAACTCTACCGTTTCTAGCTCAGCCTTTCGCGTCGGATTCGTTGTGTCTGGATAAGGAAGATACTCAGCGTTTCTGGAATCCCCCGCTACTTCCGCACCGGTCGCAAGGTCTGGACCGCTGAAACGCATCTCAGGACCAAAATTCGAGAAACACATCCCGATGCGTAAACTTCTCCACCCTGTGTGGTATAAGGTCCCAACATCAAGGGCAACCCCCGTAGCACTTTCCCGATGGATCTGTTGATGGATGTATTTGGCATTGATGCCGAAGGAGAGATTGACCCCCGACTCTTTTTCGTATAGCTGTCTAGAATACGCCACCGATACCGCCGCATCCCATGCCGAGAACCAAAGCCCCGTCCCTTCTGGTTTTGCAAGCGTTGTGATTTCTGTATCAGGGACGTTGAGGAATGTGACACTCGCGCCCAAGGTGCCTACCTTTTCTACCGGCGTGGCGAACGCAAGGTAGTTGTATCGGGTGTCAGCAAGCCATATTGTATGTGTGTCTGAAAAGCTAGTCTGTTTGAGTTGGCTGAGCCCGGCTGGATTCCAGTACATGCTGGTCACATCGTTGGCAAGCCCGCCAAACGCGCCTCCCAAACTGTCCACACGCGCCCCAGGCCCAATTTTCAGAAACTGTGCGCCGGCAGTTCCAACATTGGTGGTCGCATCACTTGGAACTGCCCATAAAAACATAACGGTAACTAAGAGAATGGAAATTATTGAGGCGAATCGCCATATTGTTTGATTCTTAATAGTGGTATTGTGCATGTGCTTACCCTGAAAAGTTCGCTTCTAGAGCGTGTCCCCCTTTATCGAATTATTGCAAACCGGCCAATCTTATTCCCGATAACGTCGTTGCTGTCATCTTGGGCTTCAACGTGGTAGATATAGACTCCACTCGCAAGGGCTTGGTTGTAGAGGTTAAGGAGATCAAATGTCTCTGTCCCACCCTTGTCGCCCTGTGCCAAACGTTCATCTGCGTTGAAGGGCGCGAAACTTTCATGTTCAATCTCCCGCACCAATTCACCCGCTAGCGTATAAATCCGAATTGTACACCGCGGCGGAAGGTGTGTAAAGAAGATCTTGTCCGTTCCCACGGCAGTCACAGTCCTGTTCGTGATGAAGTAGGGATTTGGTACCACGCGGATCCGCTCTAGATCCGCTTTGATGTCTTCAGCAGCGAGCGACTCGCCCTGTGTCATCAGTACAAACTCGTCGCCATCCCGTGGTGCACTGACACCTCCCATCTCAACCACGAACACATCCCCACCGGAGATTTCATGGTTGGGATCTTTTATGTAGACGTACGAGCCCCGAATGTAAATCCGAAAGAAGTCCGGTGTGGCTTCCCGGCTATATGTATCAACCCAGCCTGCCCCTAGGATTGCGTATCCCTCAGCACGCTGGTCGTTGAATTGAATCTCTTCGCCCGTATCTTCGTCCACTACTCTGACATGTGTATCGTCGATGAACGTGATCGAATACTTATGTGGGCGGTAGTACGTTGCCCAGAAGATGTTAGGCCAAGTGTTCTCTCCGGCACCGGGAGATTGAATATCCACCGTCCACCCCGGAACGGAGCCTGCGGTTAGTTCGACGTTGTTGATCGGGTTTTCGGCTGGACTCCCGTAAGTCACATCAACCCCCGTTATCTTCAGGACAATGCCATCAAACATCGGGGAGAGCACCTCAACAGCTTCGCCGTGCTCAGGGTCATACCATTCAAACGGTTGCTGCTCCACTACCGTTCGATTTGTTGTCATGTCGATAATCTCATAAGAGGGCGGTTGATAGCCGGGACCTGTGATAAACGCAGCGGGTCCTATCTGTTTAGCACCCTGCCAGACGATTTTATATTGGTGTCCCGTCACCTTGTTTGGTGCAAGCACCATCGGTTCAACGGTGACAGTTCCTACCCCTTGACCCTCCACGTCAGCAGTTGCCTCTCGATAACCAGCAGGTTGGGCACGGGGAACGACGTGAACCATCGTCTCAATCTGGCTGCTCTCCATTGCGATAAGCCCAGTTTTCGGGTTGCCAGTATCGAATGAGGTCACCGCATAAGTGTATTGAAGCCCATTGGTCAACCCTGTGTCGGTATAGAAATTCTTGATACCCGCATCTTCACCGAGTGCCTGTGAAGGTGTCGAAACGACGCGGAAGATATCGCCCGCCACAGGAGGTCCTGAGGGACCATCGGTAATTGCTACATACAACCCCCCGAAGTAGATTAGCGCGCCGGAACGATAGGTCCCATCGGGATACGCTTCACCTGTATTCGGGTCCTTCACGACAACATATCCCTCACCGTTCGCTGGGAATTGGGGATTATGCGCCATAACTTCCCACAGCGTCGTATTAACTATCTCAAAGGTGGTGTTGGAATTGAATTTGATTGCATAGACAGCACTTTTGAAAAAGTCACCAAAAAACGGTTCATCGCCCTCGCTTGCAATGGTAGCGTCTGATTGTTTACCGACGTGTGCGACCGTGAAGAAATTACCGGTCGCGCTCGGTTTGTCAAACTCCATAAGCATCGTCCAATCTTCCACAGGCGCACCGGTGGCTGGATCGTAGGAAGCCTCTCGCCGGTAGACTCTATAGCCCTCAAAAATTTTCTCCGGATCGGTCACATCGACATACTCCTCGATATTTTTATTCACACCCTGATCCACCCAGTGTCCTGCACTTTCCCAGACGAGCGTTACCTGTCCATTGGCGGGATAAGCGTCTACCAGTGGGGACGGCGGCGGGGCAGGTGCAACGTACGCATCATCATACAACTTCTGCGCCCAGTCCGCAGCTGCTTGTAAACCCGAAAGTCCCTCACCGATCGCTACCGCTGTTACGAAGGTGAACTCCTGTCCGGGGGCGAGCGATGCCACGGGCCCGTAAGACTGAATAAAACGTTGATCGTCGTAGTTTGCGGG
>JAKZSX010000009.1:0-33499 GCA_047517405.1 Candidatus Poribacteria bacterium
GCCTGAATGCCAACGATTGTTTCCAATTTTACCTTTTCAAGGGCTTCTGGATCAAAAACAGGGTTGAGAAGCACATCCGCCAAGCATTCTAAGCCGTATTCTAGGTCTTGACGAAGCAAATTCACAGCGATACCGAATGCGTTGTGTCCACCTATTGGACCTATGCTGCCACCTTTTGCCTCAATTTCTTCAAAAAGCATCTCCGCAGAACGGTTTTTCGTTCCTTTTAGCAGGAGGCTTGTCATGAGATGGAAGATCCCGTTATTCGCTTCCGTTTCAAATCGTGTACCGCCGAGGAACATTGCTTGGATAGAAACAACCGGCGCAGTATTGATAGATTTTGTAATCAGACGTATACCGTTGGAGAAAATGTGTTTCTCAACAGCTGAAGTCACTGATTGCGCTTGAGGGATATGGACAGATAAGGTTTTTTCTTTGTTCCGAATCGCAACGGTTGTGAGGTTCTCGGTCCGAAAGTAGGTGTGTGCCACCCGTTGTATATCCTCTGGTGTCACCGTACAAATCTGCTGAAGGTATTTTTCGTGAAACCGACAATCACCCGTTGTGAGTTCGTCAACACCGAGCATCGCGCCCTGCTCTTCGACAAATTGTAAGGCGAAGAAATACTCGCTTGTCTCAAGGGTTTGGGCGCGTCGCAATTCGCTTTCTGACACCGGCTCAGATTTCAACCGTTCAATCTGTTCAAGTAATCTCACCTCCGCTTCTGCCAACTTCCCATGCACAAGCTCCGCTTCAATGCCGAAGCAACCGCCATCGTATCGTGGCGTATCTGACCATGCTTGGATGTCATACACAAGCTGACGTTGATTCTTCAGGATCTGGACAAGTCTCGAGCTTTCCCCGCTGCCCAACACCGTTGCGATCAGATCCAATACCGGCGCATCTTCGTGATTGATACGGACCCCATGATATCCCATGGCTAGATATGCTAATTCCACATCCATATACTTTTCAGCCCGTCGAGCGGCAAGTTGGTGATGCTCGCATGGAAGCTCAATTGAAGGTGGGCTGCGACGTGGCAAATCCTCGAATGCCGTGCTAATCTTTTCAAGCATCTCATTCGTTTGAAAATCGCCGGCAGCCACAAAGATTAGATTATCAGGAACATAGTGCTGTCGATAAAATTCGACGAGATCGCTTCGCGTCACTTCCATGAAAAGTTCTTTGTATCCGCCGACTGGGAAGCGGACCGGGTGTTCACGAAACGCTGTCTTATAATAAAGGTCATACAACAGCTGAGTCGGTTCATCAAGCTCACCATTTAGTTCGTTCCAGATAACACCACGCTGAATCTCCACCTCGTCAGGTGGGAAGGTAGGGTGCTTGAGGTAGTCAGATAGGAGATCAAGGGCGTGTGTTAGGTATTGACGGGAAGTAGTGATATGATATTGGGAGTGATCTTTCGTCGTGTAGGCGTTGGAGGCATTCCCCATTGCTTCAACGAGATTATCAATCTCTTCACGCGTACGGCGTTCAGTTCCATCGTCAATGACATGCTCAATGAAATGGGAGATACCGGTGCCTAAGTACTTGCCTTCGTGGATACTCCCAACCTTGACATAAGCCTGGAACGAAACAATGGGAGCATGATGAATTTCCTTGAGAATCACCGTTACGCCGTTATCCAAGACGACCCGCGCTGCCTCGATTGACGGAATTCGATCGAGTCCTCGCCCCGGACCTCTGGATTGGAGTTTGAGTCGATCCAGATTAGGTATTCCTCTTTGTCGCTTCAATCTTTTCTGCTAGCCTCTCAATCGCTGCGTTAGAAGTCAGAACACCGATTTCCACTTCATAATGTCTACGTCCACCCGGTTCGAGTAATTCGAGTGTCCCTCGTTCTCTCTCCTTTGATCTGCCTTCCACCCAGCAGTTCGCTGGTGCCAGACCAATAACATAGAGACCTTCACCGTTCATTTTCGACTGAACGAATTTGGGAAGCTGGGTTTTGTGATATCTCACGTACAGCCCAAGTCCCTGTCCATTATTGAACGACCGATTAACCAAAGCAACATAGATATGATTATCCACGTCTGCTTCCATCTCATGGTAATACACTTCTTCCTGAAAATCTACGGTAGGCGCTTCGGCCCGTGCGTGGTTACTCAATTTTGCCGCTGAGCGATCATCCATCGGGGTAACTTGCGTCGAAGGGACAATCAGCTCAGAACCTTCAGCAACGATTGGAAATCCGGGGTTGATATGGAATAGGTACATGTGTGGCGTATCCTGATAGCCAAGGTTCTCAACAATATCTTCGATACGGAGTTTTGTTGAGCCAAGTTCCGTCCAGATACGACGGGTTCTACAGAGGTTTGCGCCCGCAACTGTTGTTTCGATTACCTTAGCTTGAGCCCACATGATATACCGATCTCCCTCCCAGCGGGTATCGACCCATACATTCTGAGCAGGGATATAAGAGACGCTGCCATGCAAACCAAGCCGTTCTTCTCCATCGGTGTCTGGTTTCCCAAGGTATGTCATGCCGCAGGTGGTTAGCAACCCGCCAAAGAATCCGCGCAGCCATCCGTCTCCCTCCGGCTCATAATAAGTCGGTGCAACATCGCCGGTGCTTGATCTCCAACACAATGGGATACCGTTGTATTCGGCATAAGAGACGTCCAATCCACGATCTGGCAGGACAGAAAAATTTAACCCGGCGCCGGTCCGAAAATCAACGCCAGCCACCCCCTTCTCACGCCCACTTGCTAATTCATACCTCTTTACACCGGCAATCTGAGAAATGTCCCCGACGTGTCGCAGCAGTTCTAGGCGATGATACTCCTCGTCGTATAATTTGATCACATCTATCCCTCCTTTCATACTTTCATTTTCTAATTTTCATCAATTTAATTCCGCCTATCTGGCGGACCTTGTTTAGCTTGAACTCTACTCATGCCGCAAAGCCTCTGTTGGCATGAGTAGCGCGGCCTTATAGGCAGGCAGAATACCGAATATGATACCGATAAGCGCGGAAGAGCCGAAAGCAATAATCGCCGCCCATAACGATACAACCGCGGGCCATTCGGTCTCTTTAATGAGAAAGGTTGTGACCCCCCACGCCGCTGCAAAAGTAATGAACCCACTAATGAGAATCCCAATCAGCCCTCCAGAGACGCTCAGAACAACTGATTCGACCAGAAACTGCTGCAGAATATCGCGGCGTTGTGCACCAACTGCTTTGCGCAGTCCAATTTCCCGGGTACGTTCCGTAACGGAAACTAGCATGATATTCATGATCCCGATACCGCCGACCAATAGCGAGATACTCGCCACACCACCGAGCAGAATCTTGAGGACTTGGCTAACTTTCCCTACCTGCTCCAAAACCGCCTTTGCGGTGTAAAATTGGAAGTGCTCTTCAGACCCGTGTCGGCGACGCATAGTAACCATGACTTCCGCTAGTGCCTGATCCACTTTTTCAAAGTTCTCTGCTTTCATCCACAATTCAAACCCCCGCCTCTGATCGCCAATAAAACGGGTCCACATCGTCGTAAACGGAATAATCAATCTTTTATCCCAACCCTCCGTCGCCATCTTGTCACCTTTCTCCTCCATCACCCCGATGACAGTAAATCGCTGTCTGCCAATCTTCAATTCTTGACCGATTGGATCGGTTTTGCCGAATAGATCGTTCTGGACTTGGGCCCCAATCACGCATACCGACTCGTTTCGATCCAAATCTTCCTGTTGGATAAAACGTCCGGATTGGACATACCAATTGTGGACCTCTTGATAAAGCGGCGTAACACCTTCAAAACGGAAATGCTTTGTCTCTCCTTTGTAAGATATGGGCTGCGCCATCGTATCAATCTCGCCTGTGATACTTTTTATGGAAGGACAAGCTGTCATAACTGCATCAATGTCTTCGTATTCAAGGTACACCGGAGCTTTATTCTGTTCCCAGGTGCCATCCTCCCTCTGGATCCAGTTCGGTCGGAAACAGATAATTAAATCGGATCCACCCATTCGTTCAAATTCCGCTAAGACTAAAAACTTTGCCCCGTCACCTATCGAGACCATGCCAACAACTGCTGAAATACCGATGATGATACCGAGCATCGTCAGCAGAGATCTGAGTTTATTCCGTCTCAGGGCAGCCAACCCAATGAGCAAGCTTTGTATGATTTGCATTGAACTCTCCTGAATCTTTTGCGTTTACCTTTGTGTATACACTAAGACGGAATTTAGGAGCTAAGGATTAACGTCCACCATGAGTGAAACGTACAAACAATTTGTTCATGCGGTCATTGATCCATGCCGGTTTCGATCCCGATCTTATCGGGGAATGAACTTCTGAACCTATGAACAATGTGGAAACGACAGTCTTACCAACTAGCACCAAGGGTTACTACTATTGACATTCAATCTAGTAGCATAGTGGCAAATTTTCTCCGAATTTGCTTTTCAATCCAATGGAAAGACAGTTGCTCTCAATACTACTTGAAAATTATAACACGATTTCTGAAGGACTGAAACAAGATTCTGAATTGACAGCATATTGAATTTTTGGTAAAATGCCCGGAGGTATGAATGACGTGCAAACTTGAGGAGGCGGCATGAAAATCACCGGCGCACACCACACCAGTTACACTGTTTCTAACCTCGAACGCTCGCTTGAGTTCTATGTTGGGTTGCTCGGCTGCGAGGTAATTTGGCAGCGCGAGAACCGCAACCAATACTTCCGCGATATTGTGGGCTATCCCGATAGTGTTGCGAAGATGGCAATGTTGAGTGTTTCCGGTTCCACCCACGCCATCGAGTTGATTGAGTACGTCGTCCCGCGTGGTGTCACCGCTGACGTTCGCACCAAAAATGTGGGAAGTTCACACATCGCATTTCTGGTTGATGACCTGCGGGCAGCGTATGAAGAATTGTGCGCTGCGGGTGTAAGGTTCCGTTCACCGCCCGTCGAGATTACAGCAGGTGCGAATAAAGGTGCTTGGGCGGTTTATATGACAGACCCGGATGGCATCACGATGGAGCTTTTTGAACCTCCGAAAGCCGAGACGGATAGTGAAACGTGATGCGTGAAACGTAAGTTGGTTCATTGAAGTGATGCATGCTTGGACAATGTGGAAAGGACAGCTTCACCAACTCGCACCAAACGTTAATAAGAGTCAGCAGAAAACAAGGGGGATAGTATGGACAAACAAGCATTACAAAATTCGTTGGATAGCTTGGTCACGCAATATGTGGCTAACAATCCACGTTCGCAGGAGATGTTCGAGCGGGCACAGGAGTCGTTGCCGGGGGGTAACACCCGTACCGGCGCGTATATGCGTCCCTTTCCGATTTACATAGAGCGTGGAGAAGGCGTTTACTTTTACGACTTGGATGGTCACCGCTTGCTGGACTTCGTCAACAATAACACTGCCTTGATTTTGGGGCACGCTCACCCTGCGCTTGTCGAAGCACTTCAGGACCGTGTGGCTAAAGGGACAGCGTTTTCTCGACCGACAGCTCTTGAAGTGGAAATGGCAGAGCTGCTGCGGGAACGGGTGCCATCTCTAGAACGGATTCGCTTCTGTAGTTCAGGAACTGAGGCAGTGTTGAACGCGTTGAGAGTTGCTAGGGCTTTCACCGGCAAACGTAAAATTGCTAGATTTGAAGGGGCATATCACGGTGTGGGTGAATACGCACTAGTTAGCTACGTTCCCCCACTGGGACCAGATTTGGGTCCCCCGGACCGTCCTCGGTCAATTCCTTCGACAGCAGGACTCTCTCCGGCAGTCCTTGAAGAGGTATTAGTGCTACCGTTTAATGATGCGGAGGCCTGTGCAAAAATTATCAACGAAAACGCAGATGATCTGGCAGCTGTGATCGTAGATCCCCTGGCAACGGGTGCAGGCACTTGCCTTCCCGCTGATGGCTTTCTGACCCAGCTAAGAGAGCTTACAACACAGGCGGGTGCGTTGCTGATTTTTGATGAAATCATCAGCTTCAGAGCTTCTCGCGGCGGCGCACAGGAGCTATACGGCGTAAAACCCGACTTGACGTGCATGGCAAAAGTCATCGCAGGCGGGACACCGGGAGCTGCCTTCGGTGGACGTGCCGATGTGCTGAAACTGTACGATCCTACTTCCGGGGCGAAGATTCCTCAGTCGGGAACTTACAACGCGAATCCGATCTCCATGGTCGCCGGACTCGTTACACTCCACACGATGACACCGAAGGCATACGAAAAAATCGGTGTGCTGGCGCAACGGTTGGGGTCGGAATTGGAGTCTGTGTTTGCTGAGGTAGGGGTTGAAGCCCAAGTTACTGTCGTCGGTTCGCTTTTCCGCGTTCACTTTTTGCCCCGTGCGCCACGGAACTATCGTGAAGCCGCTCAAGATGACAAGCTATTGCAGGATTATCTCTTTTTCTGGCTCCTCAACCACGGGATTCATTGGACAAGTGGTGGAAATGTGTCGCTCCCGATGACGGAGACGCATATCGACAGATTGGTGTCCGAGGTTCGGAATGCGTTTCAACAGTTCTAGCGTGGTAATACAAGGATTAGAGAAATCTTTAGCGGTTAGGTAGAACTCAGCTATGGTGTGCAACAGAAACCGAGTTTTCAAGAAAAAACTCGGTTTCTCTTCGCGCTTTGCACTTTCTTTTTACATGAGCCAACAAAAAACATGGATTTTCAATAGGTAGCAACTTGGATTTAGATTACCCAGAAGGGAATAATTGTAACCCAATCTCGGTTTTCCACGAATACCCGTTTTCAGGACAGCGTTCCGGGTATCTTGCGATAAGTAGCAAATTGCGTTAGGGTTATGTTAAGTTCAGAAGTTGGAGCGAACTTATCCGCGTTTCAACTTTTTTAAGTCGATAACTTCGGTGCTATTCGCTTGTTCCGATTTGAGGTAGGCATTCGGATCGTAATGCAATGCCCCATCAGGAAGCCACTCCCACAGGGGGCCTAGGTCTTTCCGTATTTGATTGATATAAAACTGCGGTAACTCAGTCGTTTCTTGTTCAAAATAAGCTCGGAACTTGGAATCACTCTCAAGCCGTTGAAGTACTTGCACGTATCGCCCGATTTTATGGCGTCTTGTTGACATACCTCGTGGTACAGTCAGCCACCCTGCAAGAGGCACCTCATTTGCTTTGCAACGATTAACAATGGACTTCCACGAAAATGTATGGTTTCCTAAATCAATCATATGTTTGTAAAATTCGGTCCATGAGTAATTGCTTGGTTTTACGTTCATCATATCATTGTTCAGGAAGTGAAATGGAATTGGAATAATGCGGTTTGCACGCTGATAATCCAGATTGAGCGGTGCGGCTCTTCCATAGGCAGTCAGCAAATTATAAGACGGATACGCGCCGGGCGTCATATCCGCAAATCGTTTGGTCAGTTCAAACGGTTCAGCCCCTTGGTCAGTATCAAGTCCGAATACAAAGTTGGTTTGTACATAAGGGATATATTTCAGGATGGTACTGACTTCGCTAGAAACTTTCCACACTTTTTCAATCCCTACCCTCGAACCTGTCTTCGATTTATTGCCGAGGTCATACCACGACTCAATACCGGGTAAGATGGCCTTAAATCCGTTCCGCTTGAGCCGTTTGAGATGGGCCTCTGACAAAAGCGATAGACTACTTTCAGCAACGAAACTGATGCTATCCGGCGGTATCGCCTCCTCAATTGCGCCCATGTAGTCGTCAAATCGAACCCCAAAATTGGGGTCATGCCATCCGACTAAAGGACGTTTGAACTGACGCAACAGAAAACGGAGGTCATCCTTGATGACCTCAAAATCAAAAGGACGGTAGGGGATACTTGCATCAATACAGAAAGCACAGGTGTAGGGACAACCCATACTCCCAAGCATTGGAACAGCTTTGACAAGCGGTGCTTTTCGCAATATCGGTTCAATAAACGGCCAACGCTCACGTACGCTAGGAAGTGTTGTCGGCTGCTGTTTCGCTGAGAGGTGTGTACCAATCGGTCGGTATTGTGAACAATCAGATAAGACTTCTCGGATTACAGACTTGTCAGTAAAGCCAAGAACGTAATCGAAGTATTGCTGTGCATCTTCTGGATAGCAGCGGGCGTGAGGACCACCTAATACAGTGATAGTTCCTTCCGAGCGAAGCCGGTTGCTCAACGCATAGGCAAGTTGTGCACCCTGCGTAAAAGTACCTATGAAGGCTAAGTCTAGGTTATCGGGCAAATCTTCAATCAAATTCCCAAAACCGGTATAACACACGAGTGTAACATCGTGCCCTTCTTCTTTACACCAAACACCTATCGCTTGGGGCATAACGCTTGCAAAGTTGGCATGCAAAATATGTCTATATAAAGACCGGGTGCTACTATTGGTGGTCAGGTCAATAATCGCGATTTTTTTTCGGTTCATGGCAACTCCGTTTTGACAGACGAGTACGATAAGATGTGCTGCCGTCGCTCACAAGTTCCAATCAAATAGGGGATGAAATGACGCTTAAACATCATGGTAAAATAATCGTGAAAGGTTCGCAGGCTTACTAACCTTTCACGTTTCACGTCACATATTTTCGGACAGCAATAGACGTGTTGTGTCCACCGAAACCGAAGGCGTTGGACAATGCAACCTGAACATCTGCAGATCGCCCTTGATTCGGCACCCAGTCCAAATCACAATCCGGATCCGGATTTTCGTAGTTGATGGTCGGTGGAATATAGCTATTTTCCATTGCACACAAGCAGGCAATCAGCTCAACGGCTCCGGCAGCACCGAGTAGGTGGCCCATCATGGATTTCGTGGCACTGATGGGAAGACGGTGGGCGTGATCTCCAAAAAGCTGCTTAATGGCAAGTGTTTCTGCAATATCGCCCGCTGGTGTTGAGGTGCCGTGTGCATTGATATAATCAACGTCCTCCGGTGCAATTTGGGCGTCTCTGAGTGCCAATTCCATTGCCTTGGCGGCCCCTTCTCCATTTTCACTCGGGTGCACCATATCATACGCATCAGCACTCATCCCATAGCCAACAATCTCGCCATAGATACGGGCATTGCGTTTCAAGGCGTGTGAGAGGGATTCCAAGACTAACACACCTGCCCCTTCCCCCATCACAAACCCATCGCGGTCTTTATCAAATGGGCGGCTTGCCCGTTGCGGTTCGTCGTTGCGCGTAGACATTGCACGCATGGCGCAGAAGCCGGCATAACTCAATGGGGTGATTGCGTCTTCTGAGCCACCGGCAAACATCACATCGGCATCGCCACGCTGGATGATCTTGAACGATTCTCCAATCGCGTTGTTCGCGGTGGCACAGGCGGTAACAGAAGCAAAATTGGGGCCCTTGAGTTTCAAATGCATCGAGATCTGCCCAGCGGCCATGTTAATAATCTCGTAAGGCACAAAGAAAGGGCTTACTCTCCTTGGTCCTTTTTCGAGCAAGATTCGGTGATTTTCTTCTAGAACACTGATACCGCCGATTCCAGATCCAACGCCGACGCCAACCCGGTAAGGGTCTAATGAGGAAAGGTCGAGATCTGCATCTTGGTGAGCTTGGATTGCAGACACCAGTGCGTATTGGATGAACAGTGGCAAACGCGCCACAGCCTTCCGTGGAAGATACATCTCTGGCGCAAACCCCTTGATCTCGCCTCCAATTTGCGTACGAAAATCTTGCGGATCAAAATTCGTGACACGATCGATACCGCTCTTGCCTGCCGCAATTGATTCCCAAAACTCATCTTTGGTATTGCCTACAGAACAGACAACTCCCATTCCAGTGACAACGACTCGAGACCCCACGAATATACCTCTTTCGCTTTAAAAACGTAAAAATAAATTAGTGGAAAGGGACTATCACCTAACCTGTGAGAAACCTTACACCCACTCCATGCGTCTGCCTATCCCGGTCATGCATTGAAGGTAGACGCGCAGCCCGATCTGTCGGGGCAAGTCGATCATGTACCACGCATAACATCGTTAGATTTACTCACGTATTCAGCGATACGTCCCCCTTTCCAAATAAGTAAGTAGACACTGTTTATCGAACCAGTGACTACAACGCTCGAATTGAGCGCATACAACCATTAGGCATTCTCATCTAGGTAATTCAGTGCCTGTTGCACAGTGCGAATCTTTTCGGCTTCACTGTCTGGAATTTCAATATCAAATTCCTCTTCAAGTGCCATGATCAATTCCACTGTATCCAACGAATCAGCACCTAAATCATCCATAAACGAGGCATCAGGTTTGACCTGTTCTTCGTCAATCTGTAACTGATCTGCAATCATTTTGATAATTTGATCTTGATTTACTGCCATTGATTTATTAACCTCCTAGTTATTGAAAATTGTATATCGATTCACTTACATGAACATGCCACCATCAACTTGGATGACTTGCCCTGTGATGTATCGAGTGGCATCCGACGCCAAAAACAGGGCAGCTTCTGCGACATCCTCTGGTGCACCGAAACTGCCCGTTGGGATCATTTCTAACATTTTCTGCTGATCTGCTTCCGATATTTTTCCCGTCATGTCGGTTGTGATAAAACCGGGAGTAATTGCATTCACTGTGATGCCACGACTGCCAACCTCTTTTGCAACAGATTTCGTCAAGCCAATTATCCCGGCTTTGGAAGCTGCATAGTTTGCTTGTCCGGCATTTCCTACGATTCCCACAACTGATGAAATATTAATGATGCGTCCATTTCTCTGACGCATCATCGAACGAATAACTGCACGCATGCAATACGCCGTTCCTGTGAGATTGGTTTGTAAAACCGCATCCCAGTCCTCATCCTTCATTCGCATAAACAAAGTATCGCGGGTAATTCCAGCGTTATTTACGAGGATATCGACACGGGCAAATTCCTTCAGAGTTAAATCCACGAGTGCCTCTACATCGGCTTTGTTGGAGATGTCGGCTTGCGTTGATTTTGCATTTCCGCCTTCGCGTGAAAGGGATTCAACGATAGCAGCAACTGATTCAGCGGAACGTGAACAGAGCATCACACTCGCGCCTTCCTTACAGAACTTTCGAGCAATCGCTTCCCCAATTCCACGCGATGCGCCTGTTACAATTGCCACTTTGTCTTTAAGTATCATTTAGCTATCCCTTACACACAGTCAGCCAATGGTTGATAGAACAAAATAATTTGAGACCCCAATGTTTCCACATATCCGTTCTTAGCCGGTGTAAAAAATTTGACTCTCACGCTGAACCCATTAAACTGCATGTGAGAGGTTACTCGCCATATCCATTACTTTATCAAGGCTTTTGGTGTCCTCAACATTCAGGCAAATCGCTTCCGGAAGCGTGCGGCGTACCAACCCAGAAAGCACTGTTCCAGATCCTACTTCCACAAAGTGCGAAATACCGGCAGCCCCGATGGTTCGTATTGAGTTCTCCCACTGAACAGCGGACGTTACTTGTGCTATCAGCAAGCGGCGAATTTCCTCCGCGGTTTGTACAAAGTTACCCGTTACGTTAGCAACCACACCAATGCTTGGAGTGTTGAATTGGAAGTCATCGATTACAGTTTGAAGCTGCTCTTGTGCAGGTACCATCAAGGGGGAATGAAATGCGCCGCTCACTTCCAGTCGGCGGCAAAGTTTGGCACCGGTAGCCTTCGCGCTATCCATGACCTGTTCAACAGCTGCAGTGTCGCCAGAAACAATTAGTTGCCCAGGACAGTTGTAATTTGCGATTTGAACCACACCGGCACTTGCATTCCGACCCATTGAGGTTTCTTTGACCGACGATACAGCTTCGCAGAGATTTTGTAACGTTGCTTCCTCCAATCCTAAAATTGCAGCCATCGTACAATCTTGCCGGTGGGAAGTCTCCGCCATGACTTGTGCCCGAAATTCGATCAGCTTCAGCGCATCTGAAAAAACAAGCACGTCTGATGCAACAAGGGCGGAATACTCTCCGAGGCTATGACCAGCAACAGCTTTCGGTGTAATCCCCCGTTCGCTCAAGACTCGCAATGCCGCAACACTGCATGTTAGAATCGCTAGTTGTGTGTTTTCCGTTTGTCTCAGTACTTCCGCGGGACCCTCAAAGCAGAGTTGGCTCAACTTTCGATTTAAGACCGCATCCGCTTCGTCAAAGACTGCACGAGCCGTGGCGTATTCTTGGAAAAGCTCCAAACCCATTCCCACTTTTTGAGAACCTTGACCGGGGAAGAGAAAAGCGAGCGCGTCCTCGAATGTTTTTAGCGCAGGTTCAATCATATAAGCCATGAAGCGTAAAATGGAATGTGTAAATCTCCGGTTCGTTTAGAGCTTAATCAGGGTGCTTCCCCACGTAAGTCCGGCACCGAATGTAACCAGCAATACTAAGTCACCCGGTTTAATCCGTCCAGACCGGAGGGCTTCGTCAAGTGCAACAATCGTGGTAGCGGCAGAGGTATTTCCGTACTTATCAACATTGACATACACTTTCTTGGGATCAATTCTAAGCCGCTCTCCGACAGCTTCAATGATGCGGATATTTGCCTGATGTGGGATAAGCAGATCGATTTCATCAATCGTTATTCCTGCCATGTCTAATGCACGTTGAGCGGCTTCTGGCATAATACGGGTGCCGAGTTTGAACACTTCCCGCCCACGCATTTTGATCGAATGCATTTTGTTATCAATAGTCTCATGGCTTGCTGGAAGGCGTGTACCACCGGCAGGGATCCCTAACAGATCCGTATCGGCATAATCACCATCGGATCCAATATAAGACGCCAAAATTCCTTTTGGTTCATCTGTTCCCTGCAAGATTGCGGCACCCGCCGCATCCCCGAACAAAACGCAGGTATTGCGGTCTTCCCAATCGAGGATTTTATTGAAGACTTCTCCACCAATGACCAGAATTGTTTGATAACGGCCGGATTGGATCATACCGTCGGCAAGGTCGAGTCCATAGACGAACCCTGCACAAGCGGCCGAAAGATCAAAAGCACAGGCATTTTTGGCACCAATACCTTGCTGCACATAACACGCTGTTGAAGGAAAAAATGTATCAGGGGTTGCGGTGCCAACG
This sequence comes from Candidatus Poribacteria bacterium, assembly GCA_047517405.1. GTDB lineage: Bacteria > Poribacteria > WGA-4E > WGA-4E > PCPOR2b > PCPOR2b. The sequence continues at coordinate 13,000 of JAKZSX010000009.1, forward strand.
ATGATCATGTCAATGTCAAGTGGATCAATCTCTGCCCCTTTGATGGCTTGGCGCGCTGCTCGAATACATAAATCCGAGGTTGCCATATCGGGTGCCGCGATGCGCCGCTCGACAATACCAGTTCGCTGTCGAATCCATTCATCGTTAGTATCAACCAGTTTTTCTAAGTCAAAATTTGTTAAGATTTCCTCCGGCAGGTATGCACCTGTTCCGGCAATTGCTGCATGTCGAGCCATTGTGATAGCGTCCTCTTTGGTTTCAACCGTTATTTAATCCCAGAATTGAAGCTGATTATAGTATTGGATTAAACTTCTTCAACCGTTTTCACCACAACTCGCCCGTTATAGTATCCACAACTCGGACAAACACGATGAGATAGGATTGTTTCTGAACAGTGGGGACATGCTGAGACAAATTTCTCCCCAAGTGCATGGTGGCTTCTTCGCATCCGTTTTTTTGATTTTGAAGTTCGCCGTTTTGGATGTGCCATAGTTCATCTCCTTATTATCATATGGATTGTATATTTTAGACTCAGAGAAATCAGCTTTCAAGCGTGCGGTCAGATGGATCTAATAGGTCTGCCAAAGCAGCAAATGGAGAGGAGCTCTCTTCGGAAATATGACAATCACAGTTAGTAACGTTGAGATTTTCTCCACATTGCGGACAGAGTCCTTTGCAGTTCTCCGAACAGAGGGGCCAATTGGGAATTTCGAGTATAACACTTTGCCGCACTTCCTCAGATAAATCGATTGTATCTCCCAAATAGTACCGCTCACCAGTATCCATCTGCCACGGATTTGAAGGGGCAGTCACATCTGTTGGATAAAATTGAACTTCAATATCCCCTGAAATGCTGGTCGCAAACGGTTCAATACAACAACCACATTCGACCTCAACTGATACTGAAAAACTCCCTTTCACGTAAACACCTTGCTCGTGACGTGAAAGCTGGATATGTCCGTGAATATCTTCAACAAATTGCGCTTCTTCTAGATCTAAGTCAATTTCCGCCGGGGGAACCCAAACTTCGTGTCGTGCGGGTTGGCTGTCAGAGATTTCTCTGACAATGAATTCAAGTGTTTTCACGAAGAAGTGCCTCCGAGTTCAAATCGATCGTGAATTGTGCGCACAGCGCGTTCTGTTTCACTCTCATCAATCACACAGGAAATCGTGATTTCCGAAGAGCTAATCATCTGAATGTTGACATCGGCGTCAGCAAGAGCTTGGAACATTCGTGCAGCGATACCCACGTGGCTCTTCATCCCAATTCCGACCAACGATACTTGTGCAATGTTTTTGTCGGGACTAACGCTGGCGAAACCAATTTCGTCTTTGAGTCCTTCGATAATCCTGATAGCTGCTTGTAGGTCCTTTTCAGTAACTGTAAACGATATATCGGCTGTCCCCCTCGGATTTGTGGTCTGAATGATCATATCGATACTGATGTGGGCATCAGCAACTGCCTGAAAAATACGCGCTGCGATTCCCGGCGTGTCCGGCACACCGAGCAGCGATACCTTTGCTTGATCTTTATCAGAGGTCACCGCGCTGACGACAACTTCTTCTATCATCTCACCTTCCTTTATCACCATTGTGCCCTCGGCTTCACTGAAGCTAGACCGCACACACAGGTGAACATCAAATTTTTTCGCAAGCTCTACACATCGGGAGTGCAAAACCTTTGCCCCGAGCCTTGCCATCTCAAGCATTTCGTCATGGGTAATCCGATTGTGCTTACGGGCATTTGTAACGATGCGTGGGTCTGCTGTGTAAACACCCTCTACATCCGTATAAATTTCACAACGATCAGCTCCCAGCGTTGCGGCAATAGCAACAGCAGTAGTGTCGGAGGCACCCCGTCCGAGGGTAGTAATCTCGTTATCAATAGTTACTCCCTGAAAACCCGCTAATATGACAATTCTTCCGCGCTCAAGTTCCGACAGGATGCGCTCTTTGTTGATGCTCTTAATTCGGGCATTGCTATAAAAGCCATTGGTGATGATGCCGACTTGCGTTCCAGTGAGAGAAATTGCTTGGCATCCAAGTTCTGAAACTGCCATCGCTAACAAGGCAATTGAGACCTGTTCACCCGTGGACAGCAGCATATCGAGTTCCCGTTCAGGAGGCGTTGCAGAGATCTCATTGGCAAGTCGGATCAGGTTATCAGTCGTATCTCCCATCGCAGATACAGCAACAACGATAGAGTGTCCTTGCTCATGTGTCAATGCAATTCGCTTGGCAACATTTTTGATTTTTGTAGCGTCCGCGACAGAACTCCCACCAAATTTTTGGACAATGATTCCCACGCTTACCAACCTCTTTTACACTTTTAAGTAAAGGCATTTTCTGCATCAGGGCATGTCAAGGATTCGATAGAGATTGCGTTTCAAGCCTCATAAACGCACTTCAGGATTGCGGCTTCGTTCGCAGACACTGTGATTGGATCTCCCCCGACTGCGAGTGCAGTGTCCGGATCTTTCAAGCCATGTCCGGTCAGGATGCAAACGATTGTAGAGCCCGGCTGGAAATATCCGCTCTTATTCAGCTTGATGACGCCAGCAACGGAAGCTGCGGAGGCAGGTTCGACGAACAGTCCTTCCAATTTTGCGAGCATCTGATAGGCTTGCAAGATTTCGTCGTCCGATACCCGATCGATTAAGCCTTTCGATTCATCGCGGGCTTCCTCCGCAGTCCGCCAACTTGCAGGATTCCCAACCTTAATTGCACTGGCGATTGTCTGCGGTTTCTCAATAGAATATCCTAAGACTATAGGTGCCGCTCCATACGCCTGAAAGCCAAGCATTTTGGGAAGGCTTTCTGCCTTGCCACATTCGTAATATTCTTTGTATCCCTTCCAATTAGCGGTGATATTCCCCGCGTTACCGACAGGCATCGCTTGGTAGTCAGGAGCGAAACCGAGGCGATCAACAATCTCAAAAGCACATGTCTTCTGCCCCTCAATGCGATAGAGGTTAAGCGAATTCACCAGACGGATTGGGTGTTTTTCGGTAATCTTCCGGACAAGTTGAAGTGCTTCGTCGAAATTTCCATCAACCGCGAGGACTTTTGCACCGTGCATCAACGCCTGTGCCAATTTCCCAAGGGCAATTTCTCCTTTTGGAACCAGCACAATACATCTCAGTTTCGCTTTGGCAGCGTAGGCAGCGGCAGACGCAGACGTGTTACCAGTTGAAGCACACATCACCGCTTGAGCACCATCCTCAACAGATTTGGAGATAGCAACGGTCATACCCCGATCTTTGAAGGAACTTGTTGGATTTAGTCCCTCATATTTCAGGTAGAGGCGCAGGTCGTTACCGATTACTTCACTTAAATTTGTCGCCTCAATGAGGGGCGTATTCCCTTCCTTGAGCGTAATAATCGGGGTCTCTGATGTGACCGGTAGATATGCACGGTAGTGGGGAATGACACCCTTCCAGATCATTTGCTACGATTTCCTTAAAATGCAACTTCCTCTTCAATGCGAATTAGCCGGCTTGCCCCCTTGACAACATCAAGGGTATCAATCTCTCGAATCGCCATCTGCATGTTTTTCTCAACAGCCTTGTGCGTTACCATAACAATTGAAGCGGTATCATCGACTTCATGGCGTTCCTTCTGGATGACAGATGCGATGCTGATACGGTGTTCTCCGAGGATATTGCTAATCTGTGCTAACACCCCCGGCTGATCTAGGACAACAAGGCGGACGTAGTAACGGGTTTGAACGTCATCAATGGGACAGAGAGAAATGTTGGCTTGCGACCCGGAAAGCCAACCACGCGGGACTTGAGACCTAACCTTACCACTGATTGATTTCGCGGCATCTATAATATCCGCGACAACGGCACTCGCTGTTGGCATTTCGCCGGCACCTTGTCCGTAGAAAAGGGTTGGGCCAACAGCATCGCCGATGACACAGACTGTGTTGAACGCACCGCCAACGTTTGCGAGCATACTGCGTACTGGCACTAGGGTCGGATGGACGCGCGTTTCAACCCGGTCTTGATTAAGTTTCGCAATAGCAAGGAGTTTGATTACGTATCCGAGTTCACGAGCGTACTGAATCTCATTTGGCGTGATATGTGTGATACCTTCCGTGTAAACCTCCTCCATCGGCATGGCGAAACCGTAAGCGAGGGAGGTGAGGAGGGTCAATTTATGTGCGGCATCAATCCCTTCAACATCAAATGTCGGATCTGCTTCAGCATACCCCTTAGCTTGTGCATCTTTCAGCACTTCGTCAAAATTGACTTCGCTTTCGTGCATTTCCGTCAAGATGTAGTTGCAGGTGCCGTTGATGATGCCGTAAATTGAGTGGATGCGATTCGCTGCGAAACTCTCCCGTAGGGTTTTGATTATTGGAATACCCCCCGCCACGCTCGCCTCGAAATTCAGGCTGACGTTATGCTTATCAGCGAGTTGAAAGAGCTCAAATCCGTGCGTTGCCAACAACGCCTTATTCGCCGTAACAACGTGCTTTCCATTGCGGATAGCTTGAGCAACTAAAAGACGCGCTTCATCGGTCCCCCCCATCAACTCGACAACTATATCGATTTCAGGATTCTCGACAATTTCAGCGGGATTTGTCGTCAAACAATCCGGGTCTAGTTCAACACCGGGACGAGATGCCGGTAACGTACGTTTCGCAATTTTAATTAGATGGAGTTGGATTCCGGCATTCTGTTCAATGAGATTACTCTGGTTGAGCAAAATTTTGGAGACACCCGTGCCGACTGTGCCCCAACCAAGAAGCCCCACATTGATGCTGGCGTTATTCACTACTACCTCTCTACATAAAAAAATCGGGGCGACTGGATTTGAACCAGCGACCTCTTGAACCCCATTCAAGTGCGCTTCCGGGCTGCGCTACGCCCCGACCATTATTCATTCGGATTCAATACGGGTAAATGTTAGCATTCAGACCCATAACTGTCAAGAAAAAAATTAAGAGAACGGGGGAAGATAGGGAGTTGATTCCGTCATACCAGAGTCGCGAACCAATCCCGCACCCGCACTTTATCCGCATCGTTTCCAAAACCGAGACTGAACCAGCCGGAATAGCTGTCCGCCTTCAGCCGCGCAAACAATGCTTCAAAGTCAATAGTCCCCTCGCCAGGGACGAGATGGACCTCATAATCGCCTGTGTTATCGTTGAGGCGTACCTGACCGATATTTTCCACACCAAACGCATCAAGAAACCCCTGCCAACCTTCGGGCACAAGATGACCGTGGGCAACATTGAACGCCCACTTAAAGTGCGGTGATTCAATCGCATCGAAGAACCAGTGCGTCTCTTCCACGTTGTGCGGGATGTAGTGAATTTCAGCGTGTTCGGGTTCCTTGTTGTGGTTCTCGAAGAAGATGACAACGTTTGCTCGCTCTGCCCTGTCTACCAGTCGTTTCATCCGCTCAACAGCCACCTCCCGCCGTAGTGGGGTATCACCGAAATGATAGCCCCCATGCCCGACGAGCCAACCACAGTCCAGTCGAGCAGCTAGATCCAGATTAGCAAAGAGATATTCGTCCACTGCTTCCGCCATGATAGGCACATACTCAGCGTTGTTTATTGCGGAGGACGGATGGATGCCGATAGCGATATTATGCGTTTCGCAGAGGTCTCGCACCCCCCGTATACGAGCGGCATCGAATGAGGCAATGTCATTCGGGGATAAATCTGCCTGAAAATCGATGTATCGAAAACCGTTTTGGGCTGCCCAGCGGATCGAGTCCTCAATAGGTTGGTTTGAGGCATTAAAGCCGAAACGATTCTTCATGCATATTCTCCTCTACAGTATTAAAGCGTAGGTTGCTACCTGTTGTTCCGGTACCTGTCTGAATGTGGAATGTGAAACATGATGCGTGAAACGTGAAAACCATTTGTTCATTGGTTCAGTCAGGCAAGGAAGCTTAATCTACGAGGCTCATACAAAAAGAAAGTGCAAAACGCTAAGAATCTGTTTTAAAAAGCAAGAAATTGTCCTAAAGTGCAGTGGATTTGCCAATCCACTGCGAGCCGCATTGGGGGGTAGGGATTGAGTCTGTCAACTCGTCGGGCTTGGAAACCAAGCCCCTCCCATTGATCTGACACGGTTTGCTGAACATAGTGATAATATGCCGTTGAATAGTGTACGCCCTTCCGGATTGCGGAAGAAACCGAGTTTTGAAGAAAAAACTCGGTTTCTGTTGCACCATTTCTTAACATGAGCCAAAAAGTTTTCTTTTACACCTGTTAGCTGTCAACCCGATACCGCTCAATTGCTTCCTCATCAATTTCGATTCCCAATCCTGGTGCTTGTGGAATCTGAACACAGCCATCTTTTACTGTATACAGCGTATCAGCTTTGACCAACTTGTTCAAAGGAGACCAAGCATCCTCAGGGAGGATTGGTGGGGTTGTGTAAACCAATTCTTGCATCCGACATGTGCGGATGGTTGCAGCAACTTGCAGTGAATAAATCAGATCCATCCCGTGCGAGCCGTGAAAAACACATTCCATGCCAAATAGCTCAGACATACTTGCCACCTTTTTTAGTGTGGCGATCAGATTGGCGCAATGGGGTTGTACAATATCAAACGCTTCCCCTTGAACATACCCCCGATACACTTCTTCTGGTTGATGCTCTCCACCGGTGATGGCGATGTCTGTTTCCGCTCGAAGTCGGGCGTGAAGGTGTATGTCACCACGAGTGAACGGTTCTTCTAGCCAAGTGGCATCAACCTCCTCCAATGCTCTAGCGGCGCGAAGGGCGGTATCGTAATCCCAAGTGGATCCTGAGTATTCCCCTGTTCTATCTACCATCACTTCTATTTTATCCCGTCCACCAATCCGTTCGCGAATTAATCGGATGGCTTCGACATCCTCCATCAGATCTGGTCGGAAAATGCGGATCTTGACTGCTTTGTACCCGTGTTCTGAATACCGTAATACATCTTCAGCTTGTTGATGTGGGGTCACGTCGGTCTGATCCGCTGCGCCGGGCCAAACACAGGTCAGGTAAAGCGGAATCTCATCGCGATAGGCACCCATCAGCTTGTGCAAGGGGAGCCCCGCGGCTTTGCCGACAATGTCCCAAAGCGCGTTTTCTGCGCCAAACCACCGATCCAAACCTGCTTCAAGGTGTTGTTCAATCTGAAACGGATCTGCCCCCACCAAGAGCTGGCTGACAACATCGACATCCACTCCCTCAAATCCGTAGCCTGTGATTCCTTCATCGGTATGGATTCGCGTGATCGCCGAAGAATTGTAGTATCTCCGCTGCCGTTCTTCCTCAGATATCGGAACTTCAACACGAAAGCTCTCAACCGAAGTTACTTTCATCGCTCACCTCTCAAGGATTCAACTGCATCTAATAATCTGCGACTGAGCCGTCCTTCAATCGACTGTCGGGCCAGGTGAACTTACGCTCAGTGTCTTTTCCGGCCTCAATCACCGACGCTTCATCAACCTCAACGCCTAAGCCGGGACCCTCTGGTAGCGACACGTAGCCTTCCTCGTCCATCTCCCATGTTTTCCGCGCGACCCTTTCTGGCAGGACACCTTTATAGCCCTCATGAATTAAGAAAAATGGGACGGACGCTGCCACATGTAGGCTCGCGGTCAAACCGAGATGCGACATTGTACAGTGTGGTGCAAGCGGAACGTGATGCGCTTCGGCGAGGGCTGCGACCTTCTTCATTTGGCTGATGCCGCCGCCATGCCCACAGTCCGGTTGCAGGATGTCAATGACCTGTGCTTCAAGGATTTCACGAACCTCCCAGATAGTGCGATCGCGCTCCCCTGTCGCTAGAGGGACGGGAACCGATTCGCGGATTTTCCGCATTACCTCAATATTACCAGGAACCCATGCTTCTTCTAGGAAGAGCAGGTCATCGGCTTTGAGATAGCTTGCAAATTGTTTCACGATGGGAGGGGGTAGACAACTATGGGCGTCGAACATCACAGCCCCATCAGGTCCAACCTTTTCACGCGCTTCCCGCACTCTTTGGACCAGTTCTTCGATTTCGGTAGGTGTTCCTGCAAACGGTTTGGAACCGCCGGGACCTGTCTTGATAGCTTTGGGACTTGGGTACATCCAGACTTTATCACGGCATGGCCCACCGAGTAGTCGGTAGACGGGAACATTCCAGAGTTTACCGGCGATGTCCCACAACGCCATGTCGATTGCGGAGATGGTATGCACCATCAATCCGCCACCGCGGATGTTACGGTGGGCGCGAAAGAGTCGCTGCCAGTGATGCTCAATGCGAGTTGGGTTTTCACCGATAATGATTTCCGAGAGCGATTCTGCGAGGCGACAGGTAACATTGTTATCCATGTTGTTAATCTCGCCCCAACCCGTTATACCCATGTTGGTTTCGATTTTGACATAGGCTTTGACGCCCATGGGGAAGGCGTGTAGTGCAGTAATTCTGATTTGAGATCCGCTATCTTCAATGTTCGATTGATTTGACATAAAAAACTCCTTTACGCAGAAATGGCTTGGATATGTCTATCCAAGCCGAGCGGCTTTGACAACTAGCAACTTAGGGTAACATAATAGCACATATAGCCTAAAAGGAGAAAACAAAAAGTAAGAGCAAATCACGCGTGATGCTTTTCTGTTGACGCACCAAACAATTTGTGATATAAGAATGGTGCCATCCTACTTAATTAAGACTCCCGGCAGCGAGGGTTGACAATGTGGTTGTTGCAGTAACAGGTGTTTGCATTAAAACAGCGAGGAATTAGGGATTGGTGCACACATAAACTAGACAGCTGCGGCGAACTAGTCCAGGCCATATTGAAAACGATCTGGAGAAGGAGCAACTCTTAATGACTGAAGAACAAGCGGTGGTCCTCGTTGATGAGAGAAATCCGGTCTTCACAACAAATGCCTCGGAGCAATTGAACATGTCTAATACAGACATTCATCAATTGTACGGTGAAGTGCATCTTGAGCCGCGAGACGAGGTGGTGGCGGGTAGTTATGGGACATGGACACTGACTTATACCGCAGGCAAAAATGGCGTAGCAACGGGCGGACGGATAAGGATTTACACTGATTCGGATTCGGATCGGGCAACACCGCAGATGGACGATCCGACAAGCGCGGACTACCTGACGATAGAAGCACCTAAAGCCGCGCGGATAGGCGTAGTAGTACAGAGTGTGCTTTCGGTGATGTTGGTGGTGAATGGTCGAGCACTTGAACCGGGTGAGAAGGTAGCTGTGACCTACGGAGATCGGGGCGAGGGTGGACCGGGCTTCCGGTCACAGACGTTTCAGGAGGCACGACACTATTTCTGGGTAGATGTGGATACTGTGGGCGATGGAAATATCGTGACGCTGCCGGATCCACCGTACTTGAGTATCGTCGGTGGGGAAGCGGAAAAACTGGTAGTGAACCTGCCATCAATGGTTGTTGCAGGAGAGCAGTTCCGGATCCAAATCAAGGCAGAGGATGCCTGGGGAAATCCCGCTAGGGCGTACCGGGGGATGGTAGTGACTCAGTCAGGGGAGGTGAGGACCCCGACGGAGGAGTTAACATTTAGCGAAGCGGATAAGGGGGTGCAGTGGATCGAGGGGTGCACTGTTATGCAGACGGGAATTCACCGACTGACAGTGGTGGATGAAAAAGCGGGGTTGACTGCACAGAGTAATCCAACCCTGTGCAAGGAGACCAAGGCACCCTATAACCTCTACTGGGGAGATTCTCACGGCGGGCAGGTGGCGATGGCAGAGAAGATTCCAGATTTCTTTCAGTATGCCCGGGACGTCGCAGCAATCGACTTCGCAGGCTATCAGCGGAACGATCATGTGCTGTCTAAGCGGGATTGGGTGTTACAACAGACAGCGGAACGGACCTACGATCAACCCGGACGGTTTGTGGCTCTGCCCGGTTACGAGTGGTCTGCCAATACGAGCCGGGGCGGACATCACAACGTGTATTTCCGGCAACATGACCAACCCATTCGGCGCTCCGATCACTCAGGGTTGGAAGACAAGTCGGATGCTGACACGGACCTGTATCACATCCAAGATGTCTATGAGGTTTTCCGGAATTCCGACACAGTGATTACTGCTCACGTTGGTGGTGAGCATTCGAATTTGACCTACCATGATCCCGCATTAGAGCCAGCGGTCGAGGTGACCTCCGACCATGGGACGTTCGAGTGGATTTTGGACGAGGCACTTCAGCGGAATTACAAAATGGGTTTTTTCGGAGGTAGCGACAGTCACAATGGTCGTCCAGGAAACGATACGCCGGGCTTTCAGCACCGGCGCTACGCCAAAGCCGGGTTGGCAGCCGTGTATGCCCCCGAATTGACTATTCCGGCGGTGCTTTCGGCATATAAAGCCAGACGCATTTACGCAACAACAGGAGCACGGATTTTGATGCACACCGAAGCGGTAGGACACTTGATGGGATCAGAATTCACCACATCGGAAAAACTCCAGATTTCAGCGTTTATCGCTGGCACGGCACCGTTTGAATCGGTGGAACTATTTCGAGGACTAGAACGAATTTACAGCCATCCCGTGGATTGCGGCGTGGACAGCAACCGTGTGCGCATCCTCTGGGAAGGAGCCAGTCGCAAAAGTAGCTATTCAGGGGTAATCTGGGAGGGGAAATTGAGGGTCACTGGTCGTCGTGTTGCAAACGTAGATAAGATTCGGTTCGACAGCCCACGCTCCCGGGTGTTCGACGTGGAAGATTATGGTTTACGGTGGTATTCGGTGACCTGCGGCTACCGGAGCGGGATAATCTTGGATCTGACTGGAGAAGATGATGGAGAACTGGAGTTGGTAGTAAATGCCTCGGTGATTACGGGACCGCTCTACGGGGGAAGCGGAATCAGTGCCCCTAGGCGGATGTCCTACGCCCCGGCGGAGAAAGTGGCGTTCAATATCAACTTGACTGAACTGAAGAAAGGTCCTGTGACGATGGAAATCGGAGGGTTAAATCGGCAGGTAACGATGTCATTGGCACCCACGCAACAGGAGGCCGGCGAGGTTAAATTCTCATTTGCCGACCTATCGCCAAACCCCGGGATCAATCCTTACTGGGTCCGGGTCGTCCAGACTGATATGGAGATGGCTTGGAGCAGCCCGATTTACGTGGACTATGTAGCGCGATAGCGAAGTCCAACAGTCACAGGCACAATACAGATCCCCCATAGCATTTACATCGAACAGGAGGTTATGATGTTAAGCAACACCCAAATAACCGAATATCATCAGGCTGGATACGCTGTTTGCCCAAATTTCTTGACCTCGGACGAAGTTACTCAGTTGTCGGCTGAAACCGAAAGGATTAGCAGCGGCAACACACTTGCAAATCATGACAAAAATCGGATGGAAATGGAGCCAGATCAGCCCCCGAACGGCACAAAAGTGCGTCGACTTTATGAACCGTGCACCCATTACCCGCTATTCAGGGCGTTATCCGAGTCCGACAAATTACTGGACGCTATGGAGGATTTGATAGGTCCCAATCTCCTGTTTCACTACAGCAAACTGAATATGAAACCGCCCGAAATCGGTTCAGTGGTGGAATGGCATCAAGACCTCTCCTACTATCCGCTGACAAACCGAGATTCGCTCGCTGTACTGCTTTATCTTGATGATGCTGACGCAGAAAACGGCTGTCTACAGATGCTACCTGGCCGGCACGAAGGGGATCTGCTCGCCCATACACGCGAAGGATACTTTCAAGGTAGAGCCACGCAAGGGGTCGATAGCTCGGAAGCGGTGTTGGCTGAAGGCAAAGCTGGCGCAGCGATCTTTATGCACTGTATGACGCCACACGCCTCGATTACCAACCGCTCAAATCGTTCTCGACGTACGCTGATCCTCAGTTACCGTGCCGCTGATGCTTTCCCCATCTACTACGGGGAGATGACCAGCCATGTGGAAACACACACACGACTGGTACGTGGACATCGCGCACAGATGGCACGCTTTACGATGAAGGAATTCCCTGTTCCTTACTACAAGGAAAAAAGTGTGTCCCTTTACGAGTTGCAGGAGCGGTCGCGGAAAAGAGAAATCATGTAAAAAGAGAGTGCAAAACACGAAGAGAACCGAGTTTTCAAGAAAAAACTCGGTTTCTGTTGCACGATCTCTTAACATGGGCGATTGAAGTGAAGCCAACCAATCACACCCCTCTTTAAGGATACCATCGACAAAAAATAAATGTCAATCCAACTCATTCGACAAGCCTTCAATGGCGACCGACCGCCGCCGAAAATGTGGCGGTCACATGAATTGAAAGAATACTACGATGTCGTTATTATCGGCGGAGGGGCACATGGGCTCGCTTGTGCTTACTACCTTGCCAAAGAGCACGGCATCACCGATGTAGCGGTGCTGGAAAAAAGCTACATCGGTGCGGGTGGCAGTGGCCGTAACACCGCAATCATCCGCAGCAACTACCTCACCCCAGAAGGTGTGCGCTTTTACAACGAAAGCGTAAAACTCTACCAACAACTGTCGGACGAGCTCAATTTCAATGTGATGTTCAGCCAGCGAGGGCACCTGACCCTCGCCCACACCGATGGTGGGGTCAACACCATGCGTCGTCGGGCGGAGGTCAATCAGATTGAAGGCGTGGATTCGCGCCTGATTTTTCCCGATGAAATCAAAACCCTCTGCCCCTATCTCGATGTGAGCGACCATCCCCGTTACCCCATTTTGGCGGCACTCTACCATCCGCCCGGCGGCATCATTCGCCATGATGCGGTCGTTTGGGGCTATGCCCATCAAGCAGATGTGCGCGGTGTCCATATTCACCAGAATACAGAGGTGACCGGGCTCAAGATACAGGACGGCAAAGTTACCGGCGTGGAAACGACCCGTGGTCACATCAAAACCGGGACTGTCCTTAACGCGACCGCCGGCTGGGCTTCGACAATTACGGCGATGGTGGGGATCAAGCTGCCGCTGACCACTATCCCCCTGCAAGCCTGCGTGACAGAGCCGCTCAAGCCATTTTTGGACGTGGTTGTTGTCTCCGGTAGCCTGCACGTCTACATCAGTCAAACAGATCGGGGGGAGTTGGTGATGGGTGCGAGCGTAGACCCCTTTTCCTCCTATTCGATGGCGGGTTCCCTCACGTTCCTCGAAGGCATTGCGGGGCATGTTCTCGAACTTTTCCCTTCCCTAAGCCATGTCCGTATCCTGCGTCAATGGGCGGGTATCTGCGAGATGCCTCCCGACTACAGCCCGATCATGGGGTTCACACCTGTCAATGGTTTTCTGATAGATGTCGGTTGGGGTACTTACGGCTTCAAGGCGTCTCCCATTGCCGGCAAAACCTTGGCGGAGTTAATAGCCACCGGTAAGACGCCAACCCTCATCGCTCCGTTCCGCTTATCGCGTTTTGAGGAAAATGCGTTGGTCGGTGAGAAAGGTGCAGCGGCGGTAGGGCACTAATAAGACGCTTTTATTCTCAACGCAAGGTCGCGAGGTCGCAAGGATCGCAAAGAAAAAATATTAAAAAATCTTTGCGTCTTTGCGTTAAAATCTTTTGCTCGATGAAATTAAAAGCCTTAACATGAATTGAGGTCAATATGTTACTTTTAACCTGTCCCAACTGCGGAAATCGAAATGTCAGCGAATTCCGCTTTGGTGGAGAATACGGTCCGCGTCCCAAAAACCCTTCGGCTACCAGTAACGCAGAGTGGGTAAACCATCTCTACGTACGCAATAACGTCATGGGCGCACAAACAGAGTGGTGGCATCATAACGCCGGCTGCGGTTTATGGTTTCTGGCTGAACGGCACACACAGACTAACCAAGTGATAAAGACTTACCTTTACGCCAAACGTGATGCGTGATGGGACTTCTGCCGATTTCGTTATTGGTTCATGAAAAAAGAAAGTGCAAAGCGCAAAGATGAACCGTTGGGTTTCACTCGTATTTCGGCAATTTCAAGCGGCATGAGACCTCAAAAGCGTCTCTGCTGCGTGTGATTTTTCATGGATTTCCGTTCAACCCAACCTACGCGCTGTTGCACGATTTCTTAACATGAGCCTCGTTATTTCTATGAGGTACGGGAACTGGAGAATTAATGCGAACTGAACAAGCTACACTAAAAACAACGCCCAATCGACTTCATCCGAAGCAAGGTGAGGCGATTGATCGTTCTACTACGATTCGATTCACCTTTGATGGGGTGGAGTATACCGCCCACCCCGGCGATACTGTTGCTTCGGCTCTGACGGCGGCGGGCGTCAAAGTTTTGAGTCGCTCGTTTAAGTATCATCGCCCGCGCGGGCTGCTCTGTTGCGCCGGACACTGCCCCAACTGTCTGGTACAGATCGGAGATGAACCAAACGTCCGCGCCTGTATGAGACCTGTCGAAGCGGGGATGGACGTGCGAGCGCAGAACGTTTGGCCCTCGCTTAATCGAGATCTACTTTCCCTGACCCAACTGGGGTCACGCTTTATGCCGGTGGGCTTTTACTACAAGACTTTCATTCGTCCCCAAAGGCTGTGGCCTCTCTACGAACATACGTTACGCCATGCCGCTGGTTTGGGCGAGGTCAATCCTGATACACCTCCAGGCAAGTTTGACAAGCAATATCTGCATACCGATGTCGTCGTAGTCGGTGGTGGACCGGCAGGGATTAGCGCGGCATTGGGAGCAGCCGAAGCCGGTGCAGAGGTGTTGCTTTTCGACGAGAACTCAGCCCTTGGCGGTCACCTTCGTTTCACTGTTCCACTACAATCTACCCCGACCACTCAAGTACCCAAAGACCTACCCGAACTGTTAGAAGGGCTCAATCAGCAGCCAAATATCACGGTCCTCACCGATACGAGTGTTCTGGGGTGGTATCAGGACAACTGGCTATGCGCCGTGAGGGGAAGGCGTCTGTTCAAGATACGAACGAAATCGGTGGTTGTGGCGACCGGTGCCTACGAAACACCACTTATCTTCGATAACAACGACCTACCGGGCGTTATGTTGGGAAGTGCTGTGCAGCGTCTGCTTCATCTTTTTGGCGTCCTACCCGGCAAACAGGTCGCGATTGTAACCGCGAACGAAGATGGCTGGGACTTAGCTGCCGACCTTCAGTCGTTGGGAGTGAACGTGGCAGCGATTGTGGATGAACGAGATCACAATGCCTGCTCTAGTCCCTACAGGGATGGATTGGCGAATGCCGGCATTCCGGTGTTCTATCGGCATACCATTCTTGAGGCTATCGGTTCAAGCGCAGTAAGAGGGGCAAAGATCGCGCGTTTAAATGAACGAGGCGACATCTCTCCCGCGACGACACAATCGCTGCAGTGCGATCTCATCGTGACGAGCATGGGCTGGACACCTGCGACTGAACTTGCCTACATGGCGGGTGGAAAATCGGAGTACAGTGAGGACCGAGGGGAAATGCTACCGGCTTTTACTCCACCCGGTATCTATGTGGCAGGGCGAGCAGCAGGAATACACGCCGTTGACTCACAGATTGATGCTGCGCAGCAGACTGGATCAAACGCAGCCGCCTTTGCAGGCTTCAGTGAATTCGATGAGTCGACAGCGCGGTCTTCCCACGTTTTAGAACCGCGTCGTACTTCCGAGCGGGTGTGCATTCCTGGAAAAAAGAAGCGATTTGTGTGTTACTGTGAAGATGTCACCGACGCAGATGTGGAGACGGCGATTGCGGAAGGGTACAACAGCATCGAGTTGCTCAAACGATACAGTACCATTTCAATGGGTCCCTGTCAGGGTGCTATGTGCTCAATGAACACCCTCCATCTCTGCGCCCGTGCCAACAGTTGGACGGTGCAGGAGACCGGCACGACGACCGCGAGACCACCCGCCACGCCGGTGACGCTAGGGGCTTTGGCGGGCCAAAACATGGAACCGGTACAGACAACCCCGATACATCAGTGGCACCTCGACCAGGGCGCACACATGATGGTCGCGGGGCTTTGGCTGCGTCCAAATCACTACGGCGATCCGGCGGCAGAAGCACTGTGTGTCCGTGACCGGGTTGGTCTTATTGATGTAAGCCCGTTGGGGAAACTACAGCTCACCGGTCCCGGAGTCCCCGAACTGCTCGAACGCATCTACATCAACCAGTGGCGCGATCTCCGGGTTGGGCGGGTACGCTACGGCGTGATGTGCAATGACGAAGGTGTGGTGCTAAACGATGGAGTCTGTGCACATCTGAGGAAGGACACTTGGTACATGACCACCACTTCCACCGGCGCAACAACGATCTTTGAGTGGCTGCAATGGTGGTTGCAATCGGGGTGGGGTGAAGGTGTCCACCTAACCGATCTGACGGATACCTATTCCGCCTTCAACTTGGCGGGTCCCCAATCGCGGGCGGTACTAGAGAAGTTAACCGAACGAAACCTCGCCAACAAAGCGTTCCCTTATATGCGTATCCGCTCTGCCAAGATCGCGGATGTGGCGTGTCTATTGCTGCGTATCGGTTTCACCGGTGAACTTTCCTATGAAGTTCACTGTCCGTCCGGCTATGCGCTGCACGTTTGGGAAGCACTGATGGACGCGGGTAGAGAGTTTGGCATTGTTCCATTTGGTGTGGAGGCACAGCGTATATTGCGATTGGAGAAGGCGCACATCATCGTCGGACAGGACACCGACGCGATGTCCGATCCGCTCTCTGCCAATATGGCGTGGGCGGTGAAATTGAACAAGCCCGATTTTCTGGGAAAACCTTCCTTGATGCGAATCTTTGCGGAGGGTCCTAAGCAGCTGCTGGTAGGTTTCAAGATGGTTGATCCTGACGTTGTTCCCGCTGAAGGGCTACAAATTGTTGCGCCTGAAGCGGATGGCCGGTTGGAAATCATTGGTTGGGTCACCTCTAGTCGATTCAGCCCGACTCTAGAGGAGGGGATTGGACTCTGTTGGCTGCCGACGGATATAGCGTCTCAAAACGGTGCCCCCTTTACGATTCGCATGGACGGGTATCTGAAAGAAGCGCGTGTCCATCACGGCGCCTTTTATGACCCCGACGGAGAGAGGTTACGCACGTGAGCACCTCTAAAACCCCCATCAAGTTGACCCCTTTACACTCCATCGCCCAACGCTTGGGCGCGACGTTCACCGAGCAACGTGGCTGGCGTATCCCAGAGGTTTATACGACGCTAGAAGATGAAATTGCTGCTGCCAGAAAGGGGCTCGCGCTCGCTGACGAAACGCCGAATGGGAAATTGCTGCTCGAAGGAGATCGAGCTGAGTCTGTGTTGATGAATGCCTTCGATTTAGACACGCTCAAAATTAACGATGGACGCGATGGGATCTATCGGTTACGGAATGACCTCTTTTTCATTAGCACGCCGCCCGGTAGAGAGGTTAGCGCACAGAAAAAGTTGACAGCTGCATCGGCAGCATCTGAGCAGTTCGTCACGGTTACAGAGGTTACACACGGACGATCAGAGATCCGGGTGATTGGTCCTGATAGTCAGCAGCTTTTGAGCAAGGTGTGCGGATTAGATTTCCACCCTTCGGCATTCCCAAACGAAACAGCGAAACAGAGTAGTCTCGCCAAGACAGCACAGCTCATTATTCGCCGCGACATCGGCGAACTGCCAGCATTTTCTATCATCGGGGCCCAGTCGCTAGGTCCCTATGTTTGGGATACTATGATGGAAGCGGGCAAAGAATTTGGGCTTGTTCCGATTGGCAGGGCGGCGTTAGACGTGTTGGCAGACAGTTGAACAGTTGGATAAAGTTTGGATGTTAGGTCGCGTTGGTCGTGTTTAAGGTTACGTCTCTAAAATAGTCTAGCACCTGTTCATGTAACACACCATTTGTCGCGATGACCGGCGATGGACTGAGAGTTAGCACATTCCGCTCCATGTCCGTAATCTTGCCTCCCGCCTCTTCAACGATGACCGCTAAAGCGGCAATATCCCAAGGCTGCAAGTGGCCACCCTCTACTGCGATATCCGTCCGCCCGGAAGCAAGCGTGTGGAAAATGTAGAAATCACCGAAACCACGCGATTGACTTGAGTTAGTTATCAGTTTCCGGATATTCGTCTGCATTCCTATTGAATCGAACCAATCAAGACCGCCGTGGCAAATCATGGCATCGGACACTTCTGCCACTTCGCTCACACGAATTGGTTGATCGTTCATAAATGCTCCCGCACCGCGCTCTGCATACAGCAACTCTTTAATCAGCGGCGCATTGGAAACCCCCAAGATGCGCTCCCCATCTTTCATGAGAGCTATCTGCGTGGCAAACAGAGGAATTTTGCGGATGTAATTCTTCGTTCCATCGATCGGGTCGATAATCCGGTGATACCCGGATTCGGAGTGGGTATCACCGGATTCCTCGCCTAAAAAGCCATGGTCGGGAAACGCACGCTGAATGGTTTCGATGATGACTCGCTCTGCCTCTCTATCTGCAATAGTAACGGGTGTTGCATCCGGCTTGAATTCGACCCGAATAGAATCGGCATAATACTTTAATATAACTTCCTCCGCGTTGTGAGCGGCTTCTAGAGCAACCTTAAGAAATTGACTTTGGGGCATAGATACAATTCTCCATACATGGGGGATGGCTAAATTTGATGAGGATTTTGTTTGCTTACCAAATTTATTATTCTATCACGGGCGGGTGCAACAATTAAGTGCGGATATGTTGCTTTCACCTCGACTTTCTGCTAAAATGTCGGCGTTAGCAATTACAGGAGGTTCTCTTTAATGGCAAAAAAACTAACGCGTGAAAACCTCACCGAATGCGGGTTGGACAGATCGACATCGGATCGTCTGCTAGAGTGTATCAACCCATTACTCGCATCGCTTCCAGCCGCAGCGTGTTGGGGGGAAATTTCGCAAACTATTTTAACCCCTGACCACCCATTCACGCTTCATCAACTCCTCTACAACACAATTTTCGCCGACTGGGCTGGTGCGGCTGCACCCGCTTGGTTTCCGGCTGAAGATGATGTTGAGAAAACAAACATTGCGGCGGTTATGCGGGAGCTAGACCTAGATTCTTACGAGGCACTCCATTCATGGTCAGTATACCATCGCGCCGATTTTTGGGAGTTGATGATTGAGCGACTTGGGATTCAATTTCATCGAAAATTCAGCGAGGTAGTTGATCTGTCTAAAGGGGACGAGTTTCCCAAGTGGCTTGTGGACGCGCGGCTTAATATTGTCGAGAGTTGCTTTAACACGCCAAGTGATGCCACCGCGATTATATTTCAGTCAGAAGGTTCGATGCTTTCGACGATGACTTACGGTGAACTCAACGCACTGACCAATCGGGTTGCCAATGGATTGGTGGATGCGGGTTTCCAGCCGGGCGACCCGATCGCTGTTAATATGCCGATGCACGCCGAATCGGTCCCCATCTATCTAGGCATCATTAAAGCGGGCGGTGTCGTGATTTCGATTGCTGACAGTTTCGCGCCGGATGAGATTCAGATGCGTCTGCGCATCGCAAATGCGAAAGGGATTTTCACGCAGGACTCTATCCGCCGTGCAGGAAAGCAGTTGCCGTTATATGCGAAGGTGGTTGACGCCGACGCGCCAAAAGCGATTGTGCTCTTCCGCGGAGATGAACCTCCGATTAAATTGCGAAATGGTGATTGGACTTGGGAGGCGTTTCTCAGTGATAGCGATCAGTTTGACCCAGTTGGCTGTGATCCGCATGACCACACGAATATCCTGTTTTCTTCGGGAACGACCGGAGAACCCAAAGCGATTCCGTGGACACAGACTACACCCATTAAATGCGCCGCGGATGCGTACCTACATCACGATATTCAGACCGGAGATGTGTTGGCTTGGCCCACGAATCTTGGGTGGATGATGGGGCCCTGGCTTATCTACGCTAGTTTAATCAATCGGGCGACGATTGCGTTATACGATGGTGCCCCAACGGCAAGGGAATTTGGCGAGTTTGTGCAGAACGCTCGCGTTACGATGCTCGGCGTTGTGCCGAGTCTGGTGAGAGCTTGGAAAAACACAGGGTGTATGAAGGGACTTGACTGGCAGGCGATTAAAGCCTTCAGTTCCACAGGTGAGTGTTCAAACTCGGAAGATATGCTGTTTCTGATGTCCTTGGCGGGATACCGTCCGATTATCGAGTATTGTGGTGGCACTGAGATTGGCGGTGGCTATCTGACCGGCACGACTGTTCAGCCTGCCGCCCCGGCGACCTTTACAACGCCCGCCTTGGGACTGGATATAGTGATCTGCGATGAGGAGGGTCAACCGAGCGATAACGGAGAGGTTTTTGTGATACCACCTTCCATTGGACTTTCCACTGAGTTGCTGAATAAGGACCACCATGAGGTATACTTTGCGGGAACTCCTCCACTGCTGAAGATGCCGCCTCTCCGTCGTCATGGGGATGGGGTTGAGCGATTAGCTGACGGTTACTACCGCATCCATGGACGGGTGGATGATACGATGAATCTCGGTGGCATCAAAGTCAGTTCGGCAGAGATCGAGGAGGTTCTCAATTCGGTGAGCGGCATTCACGAAGTCGCAGCGATTGCGGTATCTCCGCCCGATGGGGGTCCTAGCCA
>JAKZSX010000010.1:0-11613 GCA_047517405.1 Candidatus Poribacteria bacterium
TCTTTGCTGACAGCGTGTCCCCAGTGCATTCGCTTGGAATCATCAAAGGCACCGTCGGGATTGTACTGATAAAAGAGGTGATACTTGCCCTTCCAGAAGATTGTTCCATTCGGATCACCCAGATAATTTGCTGGCGGCGAAAAGTGGTATAAGGGGCGATAGGGGTCGGAAGCCATCTGCTGCCGGGGTGGCGGGATCTGTTCGACGGGGGTGGTCATTGAAGTGATCTCCGGGTTTGGAGCACAGTTCCCCGGTGGGATTAGCAGCCGAGGAACTGTGCTACCAATCGGTAGTAGTCACACTGATTTGCAATGTTGGAAACCGCAGCACTATTCTTACGCGTATCTGCCCATTTCTATATTTGTGGAGGTCTATGCGTATACTCAATTCAACTCGTGCTATAGGCTGGATCGATACCGTATAGCCGGGGCAGTCCGAGCATAATATTCATGTTTTCAACGGCTTGGCTGGCGGCACCTTTTCCAAGGTTGTCCTCAAGAGAACAGATATAGGCAAATCCTTCGTCTGCCCTGACTTTGACGAGGAGTTTATGAGTATCAGCGACGTCTCGTGTGCCCCACTGTTTATCAGCAGTATCTTCCACGATAAATACCAGATCCTCCGGTTGGTAGGCATTTCGGATGGTCTGGCTCAACTGTTCAACTGCTACTTCTTCAGGGAGATTTTTCAGGGGTTCCGTCAATTCAATCCTGATGTTGGTGTTAATTCCCCTGAAAACAGACTGGAGAACAATGGGGGTAAAATTCACGCGAAATCCAGAATATAGCTCCATCTCCGGGATGTGCTTGTGCGTTCTGCCGTAAGCGTACGTGATCTCATTGGGTACCTCTTCAATCTCTCTGCGCGCGCCGGAAATTCCCGAAGTTGCTACTATGGTCGCGTCTCCTTGGACAAGCCCTTTAAGTGGTCTTAAAGATAGGACAACGCTTGTCGGATAACAGCCCGGATTTCCCACTAACCTTGCTTGAGCAATCTGATCTTGTAGCAGTGCTGGCATCCCATAAACGGCTTCCGCTAACAATTCCGGAACGTAATCCGCTGAGTCATGGGGGTTCAATCCTATTCGCGGTGCGTACTCTTCCTCAAATTCCGCTCTGGGAAATCTGAATGCACCGCTTATATCGATTACTTTCTTTCCAAGTTCAAAAATTGGTGGTGCAAACGCCATTGATTCCGGATCTTTCGTCGCAAGAAAGACGAGATCGCAGGAGTCCAACTCTCCTTCTTCTCTTCTTGAATTTTTTCTGAAGCAGATTCCAACCTGATCGTGATTTTCTAAGACTTTTTCAATCTCTTTGCCCACCATGCCGGTGTCGCCGAATATGCCGATTCTGTACATAACCTGCCTCCTTTTGTAGATTTTGATTCAAGAATGCTCAAACAGTGTGATTAATCTTCACACTTCATATTATGAAGTATAATCTTTCATTTTTCGAGTGTCAATGTTTTTTTAATTAGCTCAACGGATTGATGGAAAAAGCAGGATAGGGGAATTGCATCTGTAAATTTAGAAGAGGGTTGATAGGGCAATGATCAAGTAATGGGTGTTCTATGGAGTTTTTAACTGCTTGTCGGCAGCCTCAACTCTGCCGACCTTTCTCAAGCGTAATATTCACATGCGATTGCTCTAACCCAGTGCCAGTTTGAGATTGACGTCCTTGTACGATTCATGCTATTATTTCGATTGGCTTCGGACGCTGTGAAGTCCTCAACATACCATCTCACACATTACGAGGGAATTTTTCTATGGGGCTAATGCCATCAGCATGGGCGCAACAGGTACAACCATCGCCGACACTGGAAATCAAGTCGATAGCGGATAGGTTGAGACTGGAAGGGAAACAGATTTACGATTTCGGAATTGGTGAAATGAACCCAGAGCTTCCGGTGCCTCACCTCCTGAAAACCGCGATTTCGCAGGCCGTAATGGATAATGCGACGCACTATTCTCCAGCCGCAGGTGATCCAGAACTTCTCGACGCTATTCATGTAGATCTTCGTCTGTTCGGGTTGAGCTATTCCTCAGCGGAGATTGTCGTTTGCCCTGGACCCAAAGATGCGGTCTTCAAAGTCTGTGTGACGATGCTGAATCCGAGTTCTCGCCGGAATCGATTGGTCGCGTTCGCCCCAACCTACGAATCTTACGAGGACCTCCCTATCCTGTTGACGGGTAAACTACCCATTGTCTTGCAGACCGATGCACATTTCCTGCCGGATCTAAATCAATTGGCAGACCTCCTGAGCCAAGATGATACGATCGCGCTAATTGTGTTAAATTCGCCAAATAATCCAACAGGGACAGTCTACCCACCTTCGTTATTACAAGAACTTGCCGAGATCATTGGAAAGCACGAACAGATCTGTGTTTTGTCTGATGAGGTTTATCGCACCGTCGTCTATGATGGTCTTGAACATGTGAGTATTGCGTCGTACCTTCCCAATCAGACCGTGCTCATTGGGGGTATGTCCAAAGAGGTTTCAGGTACAGGACTTCGCTTGGGATTTATTGCGGGACCGGAAGCGGTGATGGGGACAGTAGCAAATGTTGAGGGAAGTACCTCCTCATGCGTCAACCTACCCACGCAGAAGGGGTACGCACACTTTTTACGGAAAGATGCAGATCTGCGCCTGCGATACGAGATTCGGGATGCACTCTGTGTGCGCCGAGATGCATTGATAAGACGCTTTAGCGAATTAGTGAAGGACGCAGTTTGGGAGTGTCCATCGGGTGCTTTCTATTTTTTCCCCGACATACGCCGTTACTGTGGTCGCTGGACACCGGATGGCCAACGTCTCGACACGGACGAAGCGTTAGCACTCTACTTAATTGAAAGCGCGAATGTCGTAACAGTGCCGGGGAGCAAGTTTCAACGTCCCGGGCATCTGCGGTTTGCTTATGCGGTTAGTCTCGAAACAATCAACGCAGGGATACAGCGGCTGGCAGAGGCTTTGGATCAGTTGTGTGTTTAATAGGGGTATACTACGAACTTCTTAACCGCTATACAGTTTCGTCATGAAACATCATCATAGAGCAGGGACTACATTCAGGAGGATAAATTCATATGCAATATGGGAATAACTGCTGGGTTGATATTCCGGAAGCAGATAAAAATAAGGTCGTCGTTCTTCCGCTCGGTTCGCTGGAGCAGCATGGACACCACTCGCCACTGCTGACGGATACTTATCTTGTGACCGCAGTGGCACAACGGGTCGAACAAGAACTCAGTGAACAGATCTATCTGCTGCTGACGTTGTGGCTTGGTGCGTCAGACCATCATCTAGATCGCCCTAGCACTGTGAGCGTCCCCAATGACATTTATACGTTGATGATCAAGAACGTTGTCAGGTCCATCGCTAAGGCAGGATTCCAGCGTGTGTTTTTGCTCAACTGCCACGGGGGAAATGTCATCCCTGGCACATAAGCAATCACAGAGCTGTCGAACGAATCGGAAATTTACGACAATATGTGGATTGCATTGGGCACTTATTGGACGGTGGCTGAACCAGCGATGGCGCCAGAACATCACGGGATGGAGACGCCGTATCTGACGCATGCCTGCGAGTACGAAACCTCGATGATGTTGTTCCTGCACGGCGAGGTTATGCGGATGGACCGGGTGACATCCAGTCCGCCGATGGTAGATTCACCGTTTTACCACAGCGAGCATGGTGGACGCATCAATGTTGGCAAACGACTGGTCACTCGGGCACCGACCGGGGCAATGGGGAAACCTCAACACGCCACGCCGGAAAAGGGGGAATCCTTGCTGAACGCTATCGCCGGTGAGGTCGTAGCCTGCCTCAAGGATTTTGAGACGTGGTAGATAGATGATCCGTTTACAAGATTAACCGTTCTTTTCCAAACCGGGTCTCAGCAAGGTCGCAAAATAATGAGAAAACTATCACGAAATGATCCCTGCTGGTGTGGGAGTGGAAAAAGATATAAAAACTGTCATCTCAAGCAGGACAAGGAATCAGGAACACCTCAACCACGAATGGCTTCAGGAATTATTATCAAAACTGAGGAACAGATTGAAGGCATTCGTCGAAGCGGTCAATTGGCACGGAAAACTTTGGACATGCTGGAAGAGCGAATTGAAGCTGGGGTCACAACCAATGATATTGATCGATGGGTCTACGAATACACCTGTGACCATGGAGGCTATCCTGCAACCCTTGATGTGAAGGGGTTTAATAAAAGTTGCTGTACTTCGATTAACAATGTCATTTGCCACGGGATTCCCGATGATACGGTCTTGAAGGACGGGGATATCATCAACGTGGATGTTACGCCAGTTCTGGATGGATATTTTGGCGATACAAGCCGCATGTTCGTAATTGGTGAAGCGTCAGAGGAAGCCCTGAAATTGATCGAGGAGACGAAAGCGTGCATGTACCTTGGTATTGATGAAGTGAAACCCGGCAACACAATTGGGGACATCGGCTACGCAATCCAGCAATATGCCGAAAGCCTCGGATATTCTGTTGTGCGTGAATTGTGCGGCCACGGCACCGGCTTGGAATTCTGGGAAGCCCCGCAGGTTCCGCACTACGGCAAGAGAAATGCTGGTCCCCACATGGTGCCGAACATGGTGTTTACAATTGAGCCGATGATTAATGCCGGGCGATACGAATGCACGACGCTGCCGGATGGCTGGACGGTCGTTACTGTTGATGGTTCGTTGTCGGCGCAATGGGAGCATACTGTGCGTGTAACGGAGGCCGGGGTCGAGATTCTGACAGCCTAAGAGAATATCCTAAGAGAATATAATGTCGCAGATTAAAATCTACCGATTAAAAGAGAACCTTGACCCTATCAAAGTGAAACTCTCCGACGTGATTCATTCGTGTGTGGTTGATGCTTTGCATTTTCTTGAGGATAAGAGAGCCCACCGTTTCTTTCCACTAGATCCATCTGATTTCTATTATCCCGGTGGACGCACGACAAAGTATACGATCATTGAGATTAGCATGTTTGAAGGTAGATCTGTAGAAACGAAGAAATGCCTGATTTGCCTACTTTTTGAAAGAATTCATGAACAGCTGAATATCCTCCCACAAGACCTTGAGATCGCAATTACTGAGACGCCCAAGCACAATTGGGGGTTTCGTGGTATGCCGGGCGACGAAATCGAATTAAACTACAAGGTTGAAGTGTAGCAACTGGTAGATCTATAGCAATATTACCTTACAAATGAAGGCACTCCTAAGGCCATGGCTGTATATTAGTCATTTGAGTGGAGCAACCTCCATTGGTGTGTACTAGCGGATGTAATAGCAGACTATTTAGCGTAAGTTTTACCCATGGCTCTTGTTTACAAGCAACCCAATCCAGACACAATTATTTTCAAACGCAGCCTTACCTCTCGACTCTCTGGTCTGATTTGGTTTGCAGCGGCTGGATTGCTCATGTTCACGTTCAAGGCGGACGACCGGATATGGCTTGCTGTGCCCTGCTTGTTTATTGGGCTGCATTTCTTAACTTATACCTTGCGGATTAATATCCGGCTGCCGCAACGCGATATTCTGTGGCAACGGCGTATCCTATTTCTTTTTCCCGACGAACGGCTAGTGCCATTTTCTGGGATTCGATCTGTGAGAATACGGATTCGTGGTAAACTCCTCAAAATCTGGCATCTTTATTTCTTTCTGGTTGATGGTTCACAACTCTCCATCAACCGCTCATATCTGCCAAATCAACTCGAAATGCAAGGCAGCGGATTAGCACAAATCGTTGGAAAACCATTGGTATACGAACAGGAAGAGCGCGAATCAGAGGAGTGAAAAGAAGGGCATAGGCCCCAAAGGGTATCAGTCAACTACACCCAACTAGAAAGGTAGATCTATGACAAGCGAACTGAAAGTCGGTTTAGTCGGAGTACCGCGCGGCTCAGGATTTATCCGGGCATTCCAAACAGTGAATGAAACCGCCCTCGTCGCCATTTGTGATATTAATACCGAGGTCCTAAATCAGGTAGGCGATCAGCATGGGGTTAAGGAACGGTACACGGACTTTGAGAAGATGGCAAAATCTGACCTCGATGTGATTCTTGTCTCTACACCGATGCCCTTGCATGTGCCGCAAGCGGTTATTGCGCTTTCGGAAGGGAAGCACGTTCTTTCCGAAGTTCCTGCCGCAACAGACCTCGAACAGTGTTGGCACCTCGTTAATGCCGTTAAACAGAGCGGGAAGAAGTATATGATGGCAGAGAATTACACCTATATGAAGCCAAATGTGTTGGTGCGCGAACTCGCTCGGCGCGGGTTGTTCGGCGAAATCTACTTCGGTGAAGGCGCGTATATCCATGAACTGAAGGCGGGCAACGAGAGAACAAAGTGGCGGCGCAAATGGCAGACCGGACGCAACGGATCAACGTATCCGACGCATAGCCTCGGTCCCGTGTTACAATGGTTCGACGAGCGTGTTTGCACCGTCTCCTGTTTCGGCACAGGTCATCACTATCGCGATCCGCGTGGCGTGCATTACGAGAACGAGGATAGCACTACGATGATGTGCAAGACGACAAACGGCGGACTGATTGAAATCCGGGTTGATATGTTGTCCAACCGTCCTCACAATCCCACCTATTATAGCTTGCAAGGGACGCAGGGCTGCTACGAGGCTCCACGCGGTTTTGGCGATGCCCCGAAAATCTGGTTGGCGGACTATGCGGAGAAGATGGAGTGGCGTTCGTTATGGGATTTCGAGGAGGAGTTTATGCCAGAGATGTGGCGCAATCCGCCGGAGGAAGCCTTACGCGCCGGGCACGGCGGCGGGGACTACTTTGAGGTCCGGGAGTTTGTTGATTCGATTATCAATGACACGAAGCCCCCAATTGACGTTTACGAAACCCTCGACATGACGGTGCCAGGGTTGGTTTCGGAAGCGTCGATTAATCAGGGTGGGATTCCGCTGCCTGTGCCCGATTTCCGGGAGGTTCGGAGTTTTCCGGATGACCTGCCAGAATCGTTGCGGAATAGCGAGATTATTTCGGTTCAATTGTAGTTAGGCAATTACCCGTCTAAGCCCATGCAAATCGATACCAGAGGTATCCCTATCGACGGAATTTGATATTGACAAACCCTTAGCGTCGGTATACCATAGCCGCTCACATGCTATATTCCGTATTTGACAAGGAGATCGCTATGAGTCAAACTTCAGGAAATGGAAACTACTTAGTCAATCAAATTGTGGGTGAAGCACAGATTCAGGAATGGGTGGAACAATTTCATCGGGACGGTTTTCTGTTCTTGCAAAATGTGTTACCACCGGATTGGTGTGCCCAAATGCGTGAGGATCTGGATTGGGCGTTAAAAGAAAACCCCAACGGTTTTAATGGTGTAAGCGAACGCCTCGCGCTCGCTCACCGGATGTTTGAGACCAGCGAAACCAACCTCAAGCTATTTGACTTAGAGCCCATCGCCAGCTTCGCTGAAGCTCTTGTCGCCCCAAATTGCCACGTCATCCACAACAATTCTTTCCAGAGCTTTCCGGGTGGCGGCATTACCCGATGGCATCAAGATGATGCCCCGCATTTTGTCGTGACAGACGGCGAAGCACCGAAGAATATTCGTTTGTCGGTCCTGTTTTTCACCGCGAACTACTATCTGACGGATGTCACCGAGATCGAGTATGGCGGTACAGAGGTGATTCCCGGTTCCCATCTGTTCGGTACGGGTCCCCCTCCTGAAATCGAAGGAACGGAGTGGGAGAGCAAGATTCGCTACAA
Organism: Candidatus Poribacteria bacterium; assembly: GCA_047517405.1. GTDB lineage: Bacteria > Poribacteria > WGA-4E > WGA-4E > PCPOR2b > PCPOR2b. The sequence continues at coordinate 7,752 of JAKZSX010000010.1, forward strand.
CTTGGGGAAAGCTGGAAGTGTTGTTATGTTCAACAATCAGGTGTGGCATCATGGAGGGCTTAACCGCAGCAACCGAACACGCTATATTACGCAGATTACCTATGCCCGACGCATGATTGGACACAAATATTATCCGTTCATGAATTACAACATGCCAGAACACGCCTACAAGGACGCCAATCCGAGGTTACGGCGATTGCTGGGATTCCTTGAGCATGGGGCGTACGGTTAATGGTAATAAGAAAACGCAGCACATCCGACCCCAAACCGAGCAAAGGAACTCCATGAAAGCGATCGTTTTCCACGAACAGGGCGGAATTGATAAACTCCGCTACGAAGAAGTCCCCGTCCCGGTCATCACACCTTCAGAAGTATTGGTCCAAGTCAAGGCGTGCGCTGTGAACCACCTCGATATTCGTGCTCGACGGGATCGTCCAGAGGTTCAGCCATTTCCGCACATCCTCGGATCTGACATCTCCGGGGATGTGGTCGAGGTTGGAACGGAAGTCCACAACGTCACTGTTGGTGATCGAGTGGTACTCGCGCCCTGCATCCCGTGTGAACAGTGCTCGGATTGCCTCAACGAGGACGAAAATATGTGTGACTTTCAGGAGCTTTTGGGCTTTCAGACCAACGGCGGTTACGGGGAATACGTCAAAGCGCCTGCCAAAAACGCCATTCAGATTTCTTCCGATCTCTCATACGTGGATGCCTCCGCCATCCCCATTGCCTACCTCACGGCATGGCACATGCTCGTGGCGCGGGCACAAGTTGGTCCCGGTGATGATGTGCTGGTCTTATCTGCTGGTAGCGGTGTCGGAAGTGCTGGCTTACAAATTGCCAAACTGTGCGGCGCACGCGTCTTTGCTACAGCGAGTACCGACGAGAAACTTGAACGTGCCCGTCAGATGGGAGCCGATTTCACAATCAACTACACGCAAACTGATTTCACGGAAGCCGTTCATGATGCAACGGCTGGACGAGGGGTTGACATCGTATTTGAGCATGTTGGGGCAGCAACATGGGATCAAAGCGTGGCAAGCCTCGCAAAAAAAGGACGCCTTGTTTCGTGCGGCGTCACGACGGGGAATATCGGTGAGATTGACATCCGCCAGATGTATCAGAAGCAGTTGACGCTGATGGGCTCAGCACTCGGGACGACATCTGAACTTCGTACCATTATCCGTCTTGCCGAGCAGGGAAAGTTGAGACCAATTATCGCTCAAGTGTTGCCGCTACACGCAGCAGCGGAGGCACATAGAATCATAGAAGCGCGGGAAAATTTTGGCAAGGTTTGTCTCCAGCCGGAATGATTAAGGAAGGATTTCGAGAGGAGGGGAAGTTTTCATGGGAAAGTTGGATGGCAAAGTTGCAATGATTACGGGTGCTGGCAGAGGCCACGCCGAGGCAATCGCTCTACGATTCGCAAAAGAGGGTGCCGCGGTCTCCTTATGCGATGTGATTCCGGTGAAGGCGTTGGAGGACAGGGTAGGCTCGAAGGTAAGCGCTGCTGGCGGAAAGGTTCTTTGCTTTCAGACCGACGTTTCAAAAGAGGAGCAGGTGAACAAAATGGCAAAGGAAACTATTGAGATTTTGGGGACAGTCGATATCCTTGCCAACGTTGTCGGCATCGCCGGACCCACCAAAGATGTTTGGGATATGACCTTGGCGGAGTGGAAACAGACGCTCGCAGTCAACCTCGATTCGCACTTCCTCTGTTGCAAGGCAGTGCTGCCCGAAATGATAAAGAAGCGATATGGGAAGATCATAAACTTTAGTTCGGGCACGGGTAAACAGCCGCTTTCCCACAGAGCACCGTATGCTACCTCGAAGATGGGGGTGATAGGTTTCACGAGAACACTCGCCGTCGATGTCGGGCGTTACAACATCAATGTCAACGCGATTTGCCCAGGGTGGCATGAGGAGAGAAGCGTCGAATTGGCAAGAGGACGGGCAGAATACATGAACCAGCCCTTTGATGAGAACGCATTTCGCGAGAGGATCGGACAGCCAGATCCGAAGACCGTTCTCGCGGGCAAATGGTGCGCCGATGAAGGCTATCGCGAAAAAGGATCTGGACCCGAAGAGATGGCTGCCTTAGCACTCTTTCTCGCCTCCGATGATTCAGCGAGCATGACGGGACAGGACATCAACTGTGACGGTCGAGTTATGTGGTAGTTCGCTATACAGTCGGTCAATCCGTATGGTTAACGCATCAGCACATTAAGGCGATACGCCGGCGCAATCGGGGCACATCAGGGCAAATCTTTTCTGTCCACCGGCACCCTCAAACTCCGTCTCATAATCGTAAGTTACCTGTACATTTGCCTCACCACACCAGTCACATTTCCCACGAAAATAATCCGCCCTCTGTGCTACCAGCTCCCCATGTTTATCCTCTACCTGTTTAACAGACTGAATGAGATCGATTGCGCGTTGGCGCAATTTTGGATCCGTTTCTTTCTTTGCAACCTTCTCAAGAATTGGATGCAACTGTGGATCGTTCGGTCGCCCGCCATCGTCGAGGGTATGCCATGCTGCCCTACGCACGTTGATGTCGGAGTCTTGAAGCCCACGGTATAGTGCTTCCCATACGGCATCAATACGTCTGCGAACATGGCACGGACAAAGGTTATCCATAGCAGCGACTCTGTCCTCTGGGTCATCCGAATATGCCATCGAAAGGTAAAGGTCAATCTTATCGCCGCGCAATCGGTCTTCGCCACGACGTTGCTGTCTCTTCTGAAATTTATTCTTCGCTGTTTTCCTTGCCATTTGTCCCTCCTTGCGTTAAATGTGCAAAAAATCCAGTCTTTCAAAAGTTTATCTGTCCATCGAACACTTGACACCTTGAACTTATGATCGCTTATACGCTGGCGACATCCCCCGCATCTGCTCAACAATTTTGGGAACTTTTTCGATGACCTCATCGATCTCCGCTTCCGTATTATCTTTACCGAGCGAAAACCGGACGGTGCCTTGCGCCAATCGCGGCGGGAGACCGAGCGCAGCCAAAACGTGAGACGGCTCCATTGAGCCGGAGGTGCAAGCCGAACCGGTTGAGACACAGATACCTTCCATATCCAACCGTAAGATGAGACTCTCCCCTTCAATATACTCAAACGAGATATTCAGTGTTCCGGGTAAACTGTTTTCAGGATAACTGTTCTCATGGATATAATTGATGTGTTCATGCAATCCTTGGCGTAACTTGTCCGTCAATTGCTCCAGATGTTCAACGTTCGCTTCCCGTTCTTTCTTCGCCAACGCCGCTGCCTCACCGAGCCCAACAATCGAAGGGACGTTCTCTGAACCCGCCCGCCGGTTGCGCTCATGTGAGCCCCCGTGAAGCAGGTTCTCCAACCGTGTGCCACGTCGAAGATACAACACGCCGATTCCCTTAGGTCCATAGATCTTGTGCGCCGAAAGCGACAGCATATTTATGCCCAACGCTTGAACATCAACCGGCAGCTTGCCAACGGACTGTACCGCATCCGTATGGACAGGAATACGATGTTCTTGAGCGATTTCGCAAATCTCTGCAATCGGTTCAATGGTCCCCGTTTCATTGTTGGCGTGCATAATCGAGATAAGGATTGTGGTGTCCCGAATCGCCTCGCGCAGATCATCGAGTTGAATCCGTCCATACCGATCAACAGGGAGATACGTTACCTCAAATCCATGTTTCTCAAGGTATTGACAGGTATGCAACACAGCGTGGTGCTCGATTGAAGAGGTGATGATATGATTGCCGCTATTGCGGTTTTGCTGCAACTCGGCAAGCCCTTTGATGGCGTAGTTGTCAGCCTCCGTCCCGGTGCTCGTGAAAACGATTTCGCTTGGACTTTTTGCATTGATCAGG
>JAKZSX010000011.1:0-26952 GCA_047517405.1 Candidatus Poribacteria bacterium
ATACTTGCTCAAGCCTTCGCCCCAGCCGTAAGCCCAGACATCATCATTGTCCACGACAACAACGCCGATGGGTCCATCCAATAAACCATTTGCTGAAGTGTAACGCTTCCATGTTTCGTTCCGTTTGTCGTAACGCGCCACGCCCTCCCTCTGTGCTGGAACCCAGACATAACGCCTATCCGCCGCAAGTCGCGTACGGTATGATTCCATATCAGGAGAGATCTCCTTAAAAACGACCTGATGGGTCTCCCATTTATCCGTATCCCGCCGATAGCGACAGATGCGATTATCCCGCAAGACGACCCATACATCATTGCCATCGACTATCAATGTCGTTGTCTTATTCGCTGCCAGTCCATCTCTGGTCGTGTACTGCCGCCACGTATCCGAGTCTTTATAGTAAGCTAGCACCCCCCCGTCCGTGGCAAACCATACACTGTCATCAGCCACCTCCATCCAATGGATTTGGGTAATATATGGTATCTCATCATTCGGGGTGAGCGGATGTAAATTGTCTGCTTTACTAACTGAATCCTTTTGGTGGATTTCCGTCACATCTTCTTTCACGTAGTGCGTCCAGCTCCCTGTGCGTCTGTCATACCGAACGATCTCCCCGTTGGAGGTGCCCTGCCATGCCAAAAACCATACCCAATCGCCATCTAGCTCTGTGCGTTGTATATCGCTGTGGCGTAGGACAACCGTCCGTTCCTTTGCACGAATTGCTCGCCAAGAGTTATCCGCAGAGGAATATAATCCCAATCCGCCGATTGTCCCTAACCAGACTTGATCATCTACCACGCAAATATCCCGCACATTTTCGTGTCCCATTGCTACCCCTGGCTGGGTTAAGTTGAATTGCTGCCACCCATCCGATTGAATCGTTGAGGGGATCCACCTGTTGCGGGGAAGTGCACCTAACCCGCCTGGTGTGCCGACCCAAAGTGCGTCTTCAGTGATAGCAAGCGTTCTCACGTTGTTATTCGGCAGTCCATCTTCCGTTGTGAAGCTATACCATCTTTTCTCCCTTTTGTCGAACATGGAAAGCCCTTGCTGTGTCCCAACCCAGAGTATATCCTTTTCCCCTACTATGGCATTGATATGAAATGCGAGGTGTGATGCGTGAAATGTGACATCTCGATCGGTTAAACCGCTGTTTTTCGAGTCTGTGAGTTGAGCTAGCCCTCGATTGGTTCCAAGCCAAAGGGAATCCCCGTCAACGGCGATGGTATTTATCCACAGCCCTTTCAGGTCTTCAAAAGTATGCCATTTATCCTTCTCTTGATTGTATTGGCAAAGCCCGTTGCGCGTCCCGACCCAGACCGTTTGATCAACCACCGCCACATCGAGAACAAAATCGCTGGGAAGTCCATGCTGGTGCCGCCAGAACTTCCATCGATTGTTCTGATACCGTCCTACTCCCTTTGACGTTCCAACCCAAATCGCATCAGCAGCAGGGACAACGCGGGTGACATAATTGGTCGTCAATCCTTGTGCTTTGGTGTAGGTTTTCCACCCCCCGGATTGTAAGTCAAATCGACTGAGCCCCATCGTGGTGCCGATCCAAAGGACACCATCCTGTTCGGCAATCGATTTGATATTATCGTTCACCAAGCCTTCCACCTTCTTGACGGTAGTCCAAAACCCACGAATCTTATCGAATCGTGCCAGCCCATCCTCGTAAGTGCCGAACCAAACATACTTGCCATCAACCGCCATCGCTGTGATGTTTGACGATGGCAGTCCATCTTCTATTTTGTAGTGAACCCATGTGTCAACCGGTTTAATGTATCTTTGAACGCCCTCATTCGCTGTACCAATCCAGACATATAAACCGTCAACCAAAATGTAATTAATCTTATCCGTTTCGAGTAGATCGGTGCGTGTGTAGGTTTTTACAAATGTCTGCTCTGTGTTGCTATATAAACTCACGCCAGCATTTTGTGTGCCAAACCAGATGAAATCCTCATCAATAGCGATAGTCGTGACGTTGTCGTCCGCCAAACCTTCGCTCTTGGTCAACTGTGTCCACGAGTCGATCTTCTTATCGTATCTAGATACACCTTCATCAGTTGCAAACCAGACATATTCGTCCTCAACAGCGATAGCGGAAATCTGATTACTGGTCAAACCACCGTCGTCGGTGGTGCGAAGCGCCCAAACGTCAATCGCTTTATTATATCGGCTCAAGCCTTTATCCGTGCCGAACCAGATGTAATTCCCGTCCACACCGATAGCCATAATTCGATTGCTCGGCAGACCATCGTCGCGGGTGTAAGTCGTCCATCTATCAATTTTGGGCTGATATTTTGAAACGCCGGATTCTGTTCCAAACCAGATGGTATCCCCATCTACCGCTACGCTAGACACTTTGTTATTCGCCACCCCATCTTCCACAGTGTAGCTCATCCACAAATTTTCGCGTTTGTTGAAACGATTAATCCCTTTGTCAGTTGCGACCCAGATGTATTGGGCATCTGCTGCGATATCGTTGACCTGATCGCTTAAAAGTGCTGTCGTTTCCCAAGATATAGATGGATCCACCAGTTCTGGTATTTCGTCGGGCGAGGTAAAGGTACATCCGATAAAAGATAACAAAATAACAATAAACCATCGACAGTCTAATGTCATTTTTCGCGCCTCAAGTGCCCCAAACATCCAAATCTTCACACTTTTTTCTCTCCCCCAAGTGGACTTTTTCAACAATAATTTACTTGAATTCATGATAGAATAATTTGATGTATACTGATTTTGGAATTATAACACAGGCAGATAATGCCTTCAAGCGGAGTGCAGTAACCTTTGTAGATTGCTATTAACGGTTTTCCGGATGAAACTCCGAAGGAATCCAGTTTCTTCAGTATATTTTGGTAAGCCACAGATAATTCTCTATCCGCAAAGTCGTAAACACCTAACTTAAAAACGTTCAGATCAAAGGGAAGTTCACAATGATTCAAGTAGGATTTGGTCAATGTGTAATTACACCAGAAATTGGTGCGGAAATGCCCGGAGGTATCAACAAACGCTTATCTCAAAGCGTACATGATGACCTCCTTGTAAATGCGATGGTAATGGACGATGGCGATACACAGCTCGTTCTAGCAGGGATCGATGCCTTATCAATCAAACGCTCGGTAACTCTGAACGCACGACAACAAATTGCAGATGCCACCGGCATCCCTGCCCACAATGTGTCGATTGCCGCAAGCCACACGCACAACGGTGGACCTATCGCAGATGTTTTTATGAGCGAATCGGATGCGACTTACTGTGATTTCGTTGCTGCACAGATTGCACAGGCAGCAATCCAAGGGTACGAGAAACGTGAGCCGGCTACATTAGTCGTTGGTGCAGGGCATGAGGGAAGTGTTGCTTTCAACCGACGCTTTCGCATGAAAGATGGCTCAGAGCGCACGCATCCAGGGGTGGGCAACCCCGATATCGTTCAAGTTGCTGGACCGATTGATCCTATGGTAGGGGTTATCGGCGCGATTAATCAATCGTGTAAATTCCTGGGATGCTGGGTCAACTACTGTTGCCATGCTACACTGGGTGTCGGCGGGGGTGGCTTTTCTGCCGACTACATCTACTATCTGAGAAAAACCGTTCAGCAGGCAATGAGAGCTGACCATGCTATCATTGTCTTTGGGAATGGGGCGTCAGGTGATGTCACACAAGTTGATAATCTCAGAGATCGAGGCCAGCAGTCTGGTGAACACTGGGGTTGGCATGTCGGCACAACGGTTGGTGCTGAGGTCATCAAAGTGTTGGCACGAATGGATTATACAGATGAGGTTACGTTGGCATGCACAAGTGAAACGCTTGAACTTCCCTTACGTGGCCTCGGCGACGCGTCGCTCAACCAAGCGCAAGCTTGGGGAGACGCAGCAGTTTGGGCAAGGGAGCTCGAATTGCTCAAAGAAATCAAGGAAATTGAACCGAAGGTTACGGCAGAGGTGCAAATGATGCGGATTGGGTCCGCGGGACTTATTGCTGTGCCTGCGGAATATTTCTGTCAGTATGGGTTGGATATTCAGGAGTGCTCTCCCTTCGATCCGACGTTTATTGTCTCCCTCGCCAACGGTTGTGTGGGGTACGTCCCAACGCCACAGGCATTTGTCGGTGGGGGCTATGAGCCGCGCACCGCGCGGTCTAGTAAGTTGCGTCCAGATGCCGGAGATCGAATTACAGCAACGGCGATTCGACTACTTCACGATGCACATGAATAAATGCGGGGAGAGGGACTCGTCAAGAAAAATTCCCATAGGGTGGGATACTTTCACCTTTTTCCAAAATCTCAAGTATATTAATCTGGCGTGATCGAGGCGGAGTCTCCCAATTTGGGTTTCGCTAATCGCCTTGGCTGGCAAGACTCTCCTCATAGGGGGGATGGACGATACCCTTCTCCGTAATGATCGCGGTGATGAGGTGGGCGGGAGTAACATCAAAGGCGGGACTATAAACTTTGACCCCTTCGGGTGCGGTCCTTCTGCCGAAGCCTTCTGTCACTTCTTCGGCGGCGCGCTGCTCGATCGGAATCAGATCGCCCGTTTTAAGAGAGAAGTCGAGCGTCGAAGTTGGTGCAGCAACATAGAAAGGGATGTCGTGTGCGTTTGCCAATATCGCAACGTTATAGGTTCCAATTTTGTTGGCGGTGTCGCCGTTTGCGGCAATCCGATCCGCTCCAACAATGACACATTGAATCTTACCTTCCTTCATGACCTGTGCCGCCATGTTGTCACAAATCAATGTCACATCAATTCCTGCCTGCATAAGTTCCCACGCTGTTAACCGCGAGCCTTGCAACAACGGACGGGTCTCATCGGCATAAACACTGATGTTCTTGCCTGATTCGTGTGCAGAGAACATAACGGCTAGTGCCGTGCCGTAATCAGAGGTCGCAAGTCCCCCTGCATTACAATGTGTCAAAATAGTATCACCGCTGCTGATGAGGTCTAATCCGTGTTGACCAATGGCGCGACACCTCGCCTGGTCCTCTTCAATAATGCCTTGTGCTTCATCAAGAAGAATATTTTTGAGTTGCGAAATCTCAAGATCTTTATGCTTTTCCGCTGTTTGCTCGATTCGCGCTAGAGCCCAAAAGAGATTTACTGCCGTCGGACGTGAGGTCGCCAGATAATCTGTTATCTTGTTGAGTTCAGTTGCAAAGTCAGGATAGTTTGTCGCTTTTGAGTTCCAGATCCCAAGCACCGCTCCCAATGCACCCGCAATTCCGATCGCAGGTGCTCCGCGAACCCGAAGTGATTTAATCGCCTCCCAAACGCTTTCTACATCGTCACAATAGATCTGCTTGAATTCATTCGGCAGCAGGGTTTGATCGATTAAGTGGATTCTACCATTAACCCATTCAATTGTTGGAATCGGCATCTTCCGTCTCCCCTTGGCCTTCACGGTCAGCCCCTTCAGCGTCCTCCCCTACCGTACTCGTTGCTTCAACGTTGTCGTCTGACCCTTCAGCGGCTTCGTCGTCTTCGGGATCGTCCTCTATTCGGGGTTCGGTGCCACGGGACTTAGGACTCGCAATGTATGCTGCGTGTGCATCTTTAATCACCTCGATCGTCTCGGCGTGATTCAGCCAACCAGATAATTCAAAGTAGGGTTCAAAAAACTGCACGATTTTTTTGAGCGACTTAACGTCCAAGTCAGAAATATCCTTGACCGAAGTGTAACGCTCATCGCCTAACATCACACAAATAACGTGATGGTCTCGATCTTTACGTTTTAGTACCCCAATTGGTCGCGCCTCACAGACGTAGCCGGGATGGCTCGCGTTGGCAGCGATCACCATTGCATTCAGGAAATGCCCATCCTCAGCAACTGTTTCCGGAATCCAACCGTATTCCGTTGGCACCGGCATACTAAACTCATACGCCAACCGAAACTTTCGGCTTTTCGCATGATAACGATACTTTTTCCGACTGCCCTTTGGTGCTTCGATGACAACATTGATGATTGAGGGTGCATGGCGTCCAAGTGAAATATCTCGCAAGTTCATTCTTCTTCCCTGCCTTTGAGCGTGTCCCCATAGAAATGGGGAAAGGTTAACGGGGTATCCGGTAACCTTAACAGATCTGAAATTCAAAGGAGGTGATGCAGCCCCTCCATAACCCTGAGGAAAGGAATGAACCGTCCTATTCCTCAACTCTTATCGAACAAGATAAATCCTAAGTAATTTATCAATTCAATCCTAAGAATCCAAGAAAAATTCGCTCAAAAAGATTCAAGCGGCTACGTTTCGGCTGACCAATAGTTTGCACATTATAGCACACCTCACCTCACCTTGCAACGGAAAAACTGGTCAGTTACACTTTCTCAACAAGCCAACAGCCAAAGATCCAAATCCAAAGGTTTGTTTTCAAACTTGTGTTAGTGTATAATATCCTATCAGTCTGACAAGTTACCCGTGCCTTTATAATCATTGTGAGTTGGTGAGGGTGTCGTCTCTACATCGTTGAAGAGTTCATTAGTTCATTGATGAACCCATGAACCAATTGTTATCACGTTTCATGCATCACCTTTCACTCCTAGTATCAATCGTTGCAAACAGGCACCATTGGTTTTATACGGTTTCTATTTCCGAGATAATATAGGTGAAATGTCTGCACTCTGTCTATCCCTATTGATTTTTACCCTTAGTTCAGAAGCGGAGGTTAATATCCCCGATGCAAATCTGGAAAGTGCGCTTCGATCGCAGTTAGGTATTCCCTCCGATCCTCTCACTGATAGTGATTTGGCGACGCTTATACACCTGTCCGTGATACATACAGAGGTCTCCAATCTAGCGGGATTGGAGTATTGTAGAAACTTGGTGCATCTTAGCCTGATTGCTGTAAAAGTCAAAGATATCCGTCCAATCGCAGCGTTAGAAAACTTGCAGTGGCTCGATTTGGGCAATAATCGGGTCAGCAATATTCGTCCCATCGCAGCACTAGAGAATCTTCGGTGGCTCGACTTGAACAGTAACCAAATTCGTGATATTCAGCCGATCGCAGGACTAATAAATCTGGAACGACTTGACTTGAACAATAATCAGATTCGCGATATTCAACCCCTCGCTGGATTGATAAACCTAGAGCGACTTTACCTGAATAATAACCAGATCCACGATACCCACCCACTGGCAGGATTGGTAAACTTGGAAAGCCTTGACCTACCTAAGAATCGGATTCATGATATTCAGCCACTGGGAGGCTTGGAAAATCTGAAATGGCTTTATCTGGGCGAGAATCAGGTTCGTGACATTCGCTCCATCGCAAAATTAGAAAATTTAGAGAGGCTTTACCTAGAGACAAACCAAATTCGCGATGTAAGGCCACTCGCAGGACTGAAAAAGCTGTTTCGCCTTAATCTGAATGAAAATCAGATTGACGATGTTCGTCCGCTCGCTGGGTCAGAGAATCTTGAGCGACTGGAACTAACGGACAACCAAATCTGCGATGTGAGCCCCCTCGCTGGGCTAAAAAATCTGAAATGGCTTTATTTGGCGAAAAATCAGATCCGGGATGTGAGCCCCCTCGCAGAATTGGTAAATCTATATGAACTCGACTTGAAAGAGAATCACATCCACGATATTCACCCCTTGGTCAACAATCCTGGACTCGGACAAGGTGATATCATCTCCATGGAATCCAACCCCTTGAACGAAGCCTCGATTGAGAGCTATATTCATGGGCTGAAAGCGCGAGGTGTACATTTTTCTGAGGATTAGCTTCACGTTTACATAGGGCAATGTGTACGCAGGTGCACTTTATCATCCGATTTTCAATCTTCCGAAGATTCTACATCTTTGGAAGATTGGTCACCTACTGGAGGTTACAGCATGGCTTACGATCTACTAATCAAAGATGGGACACTGATTGATCCCGCACAAAATATTCACGCAAAGAAAGATGTAGCATTTTCAAATGGCGTTGTCGCCGAAGTCGGTGACGATTTATCAAAGACGGACGCACTCGAGGTATTGGATGCCAGTGGGGGCCTTGTGACACCGGGCATGATTGATTTGCATGTTCATGTGTTCTACGGTGTCAGTCATTATGGTATCGAGCCGGACCCGACCTGCTTGGCAAAGGGGGCGACGACGGTAGTTGATGCCGGTTCCGCGGGTGCCGACATTTTTCCCGGCTTTCGCAAGTACGTAATTGATGTGAGCGAAACGCGCATCTTAGCGCAAATCAATATCTCCTCACAGGGGATGCTGACCCAAGAAATTGGCGAGTTCGAAATCCCTGAGTATGCCGATGTGGACAAAGCTTGTGCGATGATTGAAAAGCACCGGGATGTAATTTTGGGAGTAAAGGTGCGGCTGACAAAGCACAGCATCGTTAGTGAACGGTCGGGAATGATTCCACTGCATCATGCACGTGAAGCGGCAGATGCAGCAGGTCTACCTATCATGGTGCACCCACAAGGTGCTTGGTGCGACTCTATAGATGACATCTTGGCGGTTATGGGCGAGCGCGACATCGTGACGCACTGCTTCCATGAGAGCGAGTGTGGCATCTTGGACGACGACGGGAAGGTGCGTAAGTCGGTACATGAGGCGATGGAGCGCGGCGTTATCTTTGACGTAGGTCACGGTGCCGGGTCTTTCTCGTGGGACACCGTTGAAAGCGCGATGAGCCAAGGCGTTGCACCACAAACAATCTCATCGGACCTGCACATCTACAATGTCAACGGTCCTGTCTACGACTTGGCGAATGTTGTGACAAAATTCCTCCATCTCGGTATGCCACTCGACGACGCAATCGCGAAAGTTACTTCAGTTCCTGCACAGGTAATTCTGATGTCCGACAAAATCGGCACACTAGCGCCCGGTGCCTGGGGAGACGCGATTATCTCTGAACTGCGCCAAGGCGAATTCCAACTGGTGGATTCGCGTGGCGAGACCCGTATCGGTAGGCAGAACTTTGTGCCGGTTACCGTTGTCAAAGGTGGGCAAGTGTATCGGCAAAGAGCCAGTTAAAGATAGAGCACGCCTGTGGTGGCAACTTAAACTGCTCTGCCTAGCTTCCAGGAATTTATCCGATGATGAAGGAAATGAATAATGGACTCGACGCGCTCCAAACCGGGCGATCTAACCCTGACACCCTTCCTTCTTGAAACAAAAGATGGTAAGCCGGTTGCAGCGGAATGGGGACGCCTCATTGTTCCGGAAAATCGATCGCAACCGGGGAGCAACCCTATTGAGATCCCTTTTGTTCGCTTCAAAACCACCGCTACAGAGAAAAGAACGCCGATCTTCTCGTTAGCGGGAGGTCCAGGTGATGACACACTCGGCAACTTAACGGACATGTTGCCGAGTGTTCCAGCGTTCCAAGCCATCGGTGATTTGATTGTTCCAGAGCAGCGCGGAGTGGGTTCTTCTCGTCCCTGTTTGGATTGCCCTGGATCTTACCATCTACCGCTTGATAAACCGTTAGATTATGATACGCTGGTCACGGCAGCGCGGGCATATATGGTCAACTGTGCCGAGTTTTGGAAAGGTCAAGGGGTAGATTCGTCCGGATATAATGTTCGGGAGATGGCAGCCGACATTGACGACCTACGGCAGGCTTTGGGGTATGACAAGATCATCCTGTTTGGCGGGAGTTTTGGATCCCATCATGGGTTGGCGGTGCTCAGGTACTATGACGATCATATTGAACGAGCGGTATTATCCGGCGTGGAAGGTCCAAACCACACGCTGAAGCTGCCAAGTACCGTTCAACGCCATCTCGAAAAATTGGCTTCCATGGTAAAAGCGGATTCGCGATTGAGCCGGCATATCCCCGATTTTCTTAACCTGATTGAGACAGTGCTTGAGCGTCTGGAACGAGAACCTGTGACGGTCGAAGTCGAAGATCCAGAAACTGGCAAGTTAGTCAGGGTAACGGTTGGGGCCCTCGACCTGCAAGCGGCGACCACCGACGGCATGGGTAACGTTCCATTTTTGCAAGCACTCCCCGCCCGCTACCATGCGATGGCTCAAGGAAATTTTTCTTGGTTGGCTGAACGTGCCTTAGAGAGTCGGAGAAATCGTAGAGGCCGTCTGATGCCGGCACTAGTTGATTGTGTGTCCGGAGCAACGGCAGAACGACGCACTACAATTGAGCGGGAGGCGGGACAAACCCTATTGGGAGGCATCATTAACGGCCCGCTGTTCGATCTCTGCGATGCTTTGGGAGGTGTAGATCTTGGCGACGAATTTCGCGGAGATCTCTATTCCGAAGTTCCGACGCTACTCGTCAGCGGCAGCTTGGACGCAAGAACTCCGGTGACCAACGCCGAAGAGATATTGAGGGGATTGGTCACCGGGCAACACTTAATCCTTGAAAATGTGTCTCATAGCCATGGTGACCTCGGAGAAGAACAAATGCAGCAACTTCTACACGCTATTACCCAATTCCTGAAGGGCAAGCCGCTGCCTACCACACGGATTGTCAACCGATTTCAGTTCGATCCAATAGTGCCGTAGGATAAGGGGTGCGTTGGATTTTGGATCTGGACTTTTTTTATTCCTCCGAATGTCGTCCCACGCTTTTCTCAAAGTGGCATTCATAAAACTGTTCAAAAACCTTTGATAGTGGACATAAGGAAAGCAAAAATAATATGGCATATTCCAGTCTGAGCGATTTTGTAAAAGACTTAGAACAAGCCGGCGAGCTAAAGCGGATCAAAGCCGAGGTCGCCCCGGACCTTGAGATTACACAGATTACAGATCGGGTGAGTAAGGCTGAGGGCCCCGCGCTGCTGTTTGAAAAAGTTGAGGGCAGCGACATGCCGCTGCTGATCAACGCGTTTGGCTCCCGTCGGCGGATGGCGATGGCACTCGGCGTTGAAGATATGGACGAGATCGCCGATGAAATTGAAGACATGATCCAGCTCGATCCCCCAGAATCGCTGCTCGACAAGGTGAAACTCCTCGGTATTCTGAGCAAACTGACGAAGTTCCCACCGAAAACGGTCAGGCGTGGTGTATGTCAGGAGGTGGTTTTGACCGGCGAACAGATTTCATTAGACCGTATCCCGCTCATCAAATGTTGGCCCCTTGATGCAGACAAATATATTACCTTGCCGCAGGTCTTCACGCATAGCCTGAAAACGGGACAGCGCAATGTCGGCACGTATCGGCTGCAGAAACTTGATGAACGCACCTTGGCAATGCACTGGCAGATTCACCATGATGGTGCCGGACATCACCGCGAATACCGCGAAGCAGGTGAACGGATGCCAGTCGCTGTCGCTATCGGCGGTGACCCGGTCATGTCCTATATCGGTACTGCGCCGCTGCCAAGTGGCATTGATGAGCTCCTGTTTGCAGGGTTTCTCCGCAAAGCCAATGTGCCAATGGTCGCGTGCAAAACAATCGATATGTTGGTCCCCGCAGATGCCGACATCGTGATTGAAGGGTATATCGAACCGGACGAAACCTGCATTGAAGGACCCTTCGGCGATCACACAGGCTACTACTCCCTTGCAGACGAATATCCCGTTTTTCACATCACCGCTATAACACACCGCAAACGTCCCGTCTATCAGACAATTATCGTCGGCAAACCCCCGATGGAGGATTGCTACATGGGCAAGGCGACAGAGCGAATCTTCATGCCGCTGATCAAGACACAACTGCCGGAGTTGGTCGATATGAACCTGCCGCTGTTCGGTGTATTCCACAATTTTGCTTTAATCGCCATCGACAAACGTTACCCTTTCCACGCAAAAAAAATAATGCACAGCCTGTGGGGGCTTGGTCAACTGATGTTTAGCAAGATTATCATCGTCGTTGACAAAGATGTTGATGTGCAGAACGTTGAGGAAGTACTTTTCCGCGTCGGCAGTAACGTTGACCCAAAGCGGGATGTAACCATCGTCGAGGGGCCCGTTGATGTGCTTGATCACGCTGCACCACTAATGGGAGCGGGGTCAAAGATGGGGATTGATGCAACGACTAAATGGCACGAGGAGGGGTATCAGCGCGAATGGCCCGATGAAATCACAATGTCTCAGGAGGTCATCGATCTGGTGGACAAGCGGTGGAAGGAATACGGGATTGAGTGAACCGCCGAACGGGGCAGTTTTCGTAATCGCTCGCAAGACAAAATCTTGAGAAAGCTCGATGTGAGAGAATACCTTTTACACTTTACAATGGAGGCAAAACAATGAAAACTTACCGCGCTGCTGTCATCGGTTGTAGCCGGATGGGTGCATTTATTGACAATGAAGTGCCGGATTACCAGGCAATTCGGCTGCCGTATTCACACGCGGCGGGCTTTTATGCCGAAGAACGGACAGATCTCGTCGCTTGTTCAGATCTGCGGCCAGAGGTTATGGAGGTTTTCGGAGAGCGGTACGATGTGCCCAAAGAACGGCAATACACCGACTATCGGGAACTCATCGACAAAGAGAATTTGGACATCGTGAGTGTGGCAACGCAGCCAGAGCACCGCGCCGAAGTTGTCATCTACGCTGTGGAGCACGGGGTCAAGGCAATCTACGCGGAAAAAGCTATGGCAGCCTCGATGGACGAGGCGGACGCTATGGTGGAAGCGGTGGAACGCAACGGAGCCTTCTTCAACTTGGGAACAAATCGCCGTTGGCACACCGGCTTCGACAAGATGAAGGAGGTTATCGACAGCGGTGAGTTGGGTGCACTCAAGACACTAATCATCTACGGGAATCACTCCCTTTTTAACGGTTCCAGTCATCAATTCGATCTAATCTTGCGCCTGAATAGTGACCGCCGTGCCTTGTGGGCATCTGCCCATATCACCGATGACGACAGCATCTTCGACGGTGATATTGTTCGGGAGGATCCGAATGGTCAAGGGATAATTCAGTTTGAAAACGGCGTTACGGCACATGCCCTCCTTTCTCCGCGCGGTAGCGAGTGGGAAGCAATCTGTGAAGGGGGAACGGTAACATGCTGGAATAACGGTTGGCAGTGGCACATCCGACGTCAAGCTGACGTGCCGGGCTGGCGAAATTGTTTTGTGCCGGAGACTTTCCCTGAGTTTGAACGCACCAGTAGCACGGCGAATCTCGTCAAAGATCTGGTTCACTCGCTCGACACCGGCGAGCCATCACGTTGTGGCGTCCGCGTGGCACACGCGAGCACGGAATTAATCTTTGCATTCATGGAGTCGCACCTGCAAAACGGAGCGCGAGTCCAACTTCCATTGAAGGGGTCAAAGCTGCGCTTGCAGAGAGAGCGTACTCCAAGGCAACCTAGGTTTAGTTAGAAAAACAAGGGAAGTCTCACGGAACCATACACACGCTTCAACGAAATAACCTTGCGCAATTGGATAATGTTCTTGAGTCTGCTATTACGCAATGCTATAATGACGATTCACACCAAGAAGCACAAATACGATTACTAGAAAATCGTCAAAAATATCAGTAAGGAGGGCTTTTATGCCTACAATTCATCATGATGTTTTAAGGAAATTTGTTTATGATATGTACATCGGTGCTGGAGGTGTTGAGGAAGACTCACGCATCGTCAGTGATCATGTCGTGGCTTCTAATTTGATGGGGCATGATTCACACGGCGTGATTAACGCGCCCAACTACGCAGGCGGCATGAGCGGTGGTCCCTCGACAGATAAGATGGAAATTGTTCGTGAAACCCCTGCAACGGCGGTGATAAACGCTAACGGTGGACTCGGCATGGTCATCGGTCAGAAGGCGATGGAACTGGCGATTGAGAAAGCGAAAACGCACACATTCGGCGGCGTTGGACTCCACCGTTGTGGGCACGCCGGACGGATGGGGACGTATCCCCCACTCGCCGCAAAGGAGGGGATGATTGGGCTTGTTTTCCTGAATGGCGGTGGACGATTTATGCACCCCTTTGGCGGCACTTCCCGAAGACTCCCGCCCAACCCGATTGCCATCGCGGTCCCGCGCAAACATGGCGAACCGTTGATGCTCGATATGACGTTGAGCGTTGTTGCCGGAGGGAAGATACTGGTCAAACGCGCGCGCGATGAGGAGATGCCAGAAGGTTGGATGATCGATTCGGAAGGGAATACAATCACCGATCCGAACGCCTTCCTAGACCGTCATGACGATACAGCGGTGATGCCGGTGGGCGGTTTTCAATTCGGGCATAAAGGATTTGGCTTAGGGTTTATGATTGATGCCATCGCCGGCGGACTTTCATGGGCGGGTTGCAGTCGTCAAGAACCCACTCGTGGGGCAAGCGGGATTGTGATGCTCGCCATCAAGATTCAGGATTTCATCGATCTTGATGTCTATCAGCAGGAGATCGAGTACCTCACGGAATGGATAAAGTCATCCGAAAAACTGCCCGGCGTTGACGAGGTGTTCGCTCCCGGCGAATTTGAGGAACGGAGCCGTGAACAACGTTTGAGAGAGGGCATTCCAATCGAAGATAAAACGTGGGATCGGTTGGTTGAGGCAGCCGCGTCCTATGGCGTCTCAGCGCCAGAAGTCTAAAGATAAAAAACCACACATATAGTTAACCTTGCGAAAGTTCTAAACTTTCGCAAGGCTCACCGATGGAATCGAGATAAGCCGATCTAAAGAAAAAATGATTACGAAGTTTGGTTCACTATTCGCAGGACATGTTGATCTGGAAGATGTAGGATTCGATGGTCCCCCTGTCAATGAGCGTTGGCTCTCTGATGAACATATAGCAACCGTATTCGACAAGGCCCAAGCTATCGCTCAACTCATGGATCGCAACGGTTACGAGACCCTTTGGTTGGCTGAACACCACTTTCAGCGCGAGGGGTACGAGTGCATCCCCAACATCCTGATGCTCGGCGTGCATCTAGCACACTTGACACAGAGGCTCAAGATCGGGTGTGCTTTTAACGTTACACCGATGTGGCACCCGCTACGGTTGGCAGAAGATTTTGCAACTGCAGACCTTCTCACGGGTAGCCGTATTGTTTTTGGAGTCGGGAGAGGCTATCATACGCGTGAGGTTGAGGTCTTTGGTGCGCCTCTACTTGATGGGGCTGCCAATCGCGAGATGTTCGAGGAGCAGATCGACATTATCTTCAAGGCGTTCAATGAGCCTTCCTTTTCTCACCACGGCGCATACTATGACATCCCGCCCAAGGTTCCGTATCGTGGGTATGAATTGGAGGAGGTTACACTAGTGCCTCGTCCGCTCAAGCGACCTGTCGAGTGCTGGCAGCCTATCGTCAGTGCCAGCGAGCGCGGACTTAACCTTATGGCTAAACACGGCATCAAGGGCATGATCGGCGGCGGTGCTGCTGCGGGCGGTGCTGCGGAGAAGGTTATACACGCTTGGCAGCAGGTGCAGGCGAATCATGGCAGGGAAATGGAACTCGGCGGTGACCTTATTATCGGCTTCTCCTACCATATTGCCGATACGGAGGAAAAGGCAATCAAGGAGGCGAGGGTATACTTTGAAGAACACATGAAGATGTTCGCGCCTCTAGGGTTTGTGCGTGGATTGACAGACGAACAGATAGCAGCGACCACAGATCCGCAGCAGGCACGCACCGCTGGTCTACCAACGCTGCAGGACGCTGTCCAAGCAGGTTCGTGGTTGTGTGGTCCGCCGGAGCTGATTATTGAAAAACTGATGGACGTGCAGAAACGTTATCCTGGCCTTAATCAAGTTACCGTCAACAACGCCGTAGGTACACCAGAGCGTGTGATTTTGGAACAACTCGACCGGTTCGCTAAGGAGGTCATGCCTGCATTCAAAAACTAGTGTATTCTGCTCTACCTCTCTAGAACCATGCCTTCCCGCTCGATACGCTGACGCATCGCTTTATACGCTGGGGTGCTGTCGTCGTCCCAATACTCGGTTTCAATGGGGGCGTCGTAACTCATGGGGACCAACCCACCACGCCAATCTGGCCTCACCATGAAGTGGCGGGTATTGGCGGGATCATAGCGATTATACATCATTGAACCGTTGGCAAAGCGTGACTTGATAATCCAGGGTGCCTGCGCTGGCAACTCCAGATGCTCTAACCGCTCTAGTTCATCACGATCCAATGTGATCCCCAATCCGGGTGCTTCTGGCACTCGCACAAACCCGTTGACGGGATCCAATCTTTCCTTCACGACATCGCTCTTATAAATTTCTGTGGTGGTAACAAAATGGAAGGTGGCTGTAGGGAAGACCGCCATCATATGTGCCGTCATAGCGCGGGTGATAGTGCCACCCACGTTTTGCAGCATGAAGGGGATATTGCCTGCGGCGAAGAGACCGCTGCACCGTATGGCTGCACCAATCTTTTGATGCCCCCGCATATACACATCCCCAGCTCCCATCAACACCTCGTAGGTGGCTTCCAGTGGTGCCTGGTGGCGCACGATGGGCAGCGGAATACGCTGGCGTAGATCGATTGAAGCTAGCGTGTCCCCAGCGTCAATGCAATCCTCAAAACAACCGGCAATCGGAGACTGTGCCAATTTACCTAGCAACTCTGGCATGTAGTCATCCGTCCCCCCGCCGGTGAAGTCGTAGTGAATCCTGAAACCTTTGGGAGCCACTGCCTCCATAGCTTCGGTCTGGTCAAAGACGTTCTCAAAGGGTGAAAGGTGATATTTCATCCAAGTGTAGCCCTGTGCTGCGTAACGGTCCACAGCCTCTGCCATACGCTGAGGATGCGTCGATACCGTCCAGCTGCTCACCGGCACCCATGAACGAGTCTTCTGACCGAACAGTTGGTAGACTGGCACACCGGCGGCTTGCCCCATTAAATCATACATGGCTGTCCCTAAAGCCAATGAGGTCTCGTCCCCGACCCATTTGAAGGGGTTGGTGCCGATGTACTGATCGATGATCTCCTGCGGCTCAGGTCGACCGCCCTCCCCAAGCCCTACCCGTCCGTCGTCTGTATGCACCACATACACTGTGCGGCTAGCGGGACCGGAGTAGTGGTTAAGTTGGTAGGCAATCCAGTCTTGATATTCAGGGGTAACCTGATGGACTTCGATTTCAGTGACTTTCATATCATCTTCCTTTCAGGACGGCACGAATTGATCTCCGGTGACAGGTTTTGAATCGTTGCATAAAGTTGCGGCAATGGGAGGGTAGTTTTCACATTCGCTACAACATAACACTTTACAGCTGCTGTGTCACTAGAAAGTTGACAATTGACTATTCTTCCCTTGACGTTCAGATGAATTTCTGCGAAAATAAAGTTAAAAATAAAATAGTAAATGTTACAAAGAAAGATGGTCTCGTAGTGGCAACTTCAGTCACTCCTTGTTTGTAATCCGTAACGTAACGCTCGAAAATCTGTATCAGAAAGATCGAGGTAATTCACTATGAAATACGATGCGAAGAATTGGACTTTTGATTGCGAACCTACCCTCACCGACACACAGGTTCTGCAATTTTGTCGAGATGGTTTCCTGACATTGGAGGGCGTTGTCCCCGATGAAATTAACCAACGCGCATGCGATTACTTGAGAGGAAAAATACCGGCTAACCCCTGTTACATTCCTGAAGGACTTACCGAAGCGGATTTAGAACGGATCCGTAAATCCCATGAGCCGAGCACAATCCTTCTTGAGGATTGGTTTATTGAACATGTGCTTCTCAATGAACAGCTCGCCGGTGCCTTGCGATCACTGCTCGGTAAGAATGTGGGGTTACCAGTGCTAGTGAGCAACCACAGTATTGAATGTCCCGCACCCGCCCAAGGGTGGCATCAGGATGCCGACCACATCTACGGACCGGAGGTTAATTTCATTGAGGTTTTTTATTTTCCGCAAGATACACCATTGGAGATGGGACCCACTGAGATTGTACCCGGAACACATTTCGGTCCCGCCCAACGTGACCCATCGGATCCAGGGGTGCCAACCAGTGGACCCGCTGGAACGTTTGCCCTCCACTCTCAAAGCATTCTGCATCGCAGAGGTGAATCGACTGGAAAAGGGCTGCGCCACATGCTGAAGTATAATTACTGGCGGACAGTGCTGCCAGAAAGGGATTGGATTATTGAACCGGACTTTGATTTCCATCGCGCCTATTACGGAGGTCATCGCGTTGCCAGATACGTTGCTCATATGCTCTATTGGTTATGCGGGAAAGGCGATGAATTTCGGGTTATCGGAGGACAGGGATGGCCCTGGTCAACCGAAAATCAAATTGGGCCATCTTATGGATTTGGGGTAGGCGGAGGATATCTGCCGGATTGGCGTCAAAGTAATCCTGACGGTTACGCAAATTAGAGTGGTTCACCTAACGAGGAGGAGAAAACATGTATGTCATAGTCGCACCAATTCAGATTAAGGAAGGACACAGGGAGGCGTTCATCGAAGCCATGCTCGATGATGCCAAAGGCTCGGTGAAGGATGAGCCCGGCTGCCTAAGATTTGATGTCATTCAGGACGGTGCCGATCCCAACCGAATTTGGCTCTACGAAATTTACGTAGACGAGGCGGCTTTCCAAGCCCATCTGCAAGCCCCTCACTTCATAAAGTGGCGGGATACAGTCAAGGACTGGTTTGCCGAAGGACCCAAAGGTGCGGGAGGAGGAAGTTACAATATCTGGCCCCCCGATGACGAGTGGCAGTAGTGTTATCCCCACAGGTTCGACGTACTATCAAGAATTTACCCGCAGAATTAAGAGTTTAGTGATAGCAGGGAGATAAATTGAGGAAGAAAGCGGGGTGGCCAATGAATCGGCAGATTATCATCCGCACTGTAGTCGCGTTCACAATTTTCCTTTCTGTCTCCAGCCAACCGATTGTGGCTCAAAATCAGATTTTTCCGATAGGTAAACTGGGTTATGCGAATGTAGATTCTATCGCATGGAGTTCAAATGGAACTTTGTTAGCAGTTGCTAATGGATTAACGATCGATCTGATTGATACAGTATCCTACAATCGTGTTGCCCTCCTGACCGGATATACGCAAGAAGTCTTATCAGTCACATTTTCGCCGGATGGTCGCTGGCTTGCAAGCGGGGGTGATGACCATACAGTCAAGCTCTGGGATACGAGCAACTGGACTGAAATCATTTCGCTTGCCGGACACACAGATTGGGTCAGTTCAGTTGCGTTTTCACCGGACAGTCGCTGGCTGGTAAGTGGAAGTTGGGACAATACAATTTAAGGTGTGGAATACTAATAACTGGACTGAAATTGCTACCCTTGTGGGGCACACAAAACCAGTAAATTCGGTCTGTTTTTCGTCGAACGGTCTCCGGGTCGCCAGTGGCAGTGATGACTCTACCGTTAAACTGTGGGACACCAACAACTGGACTGAAATCGCAACCCTTACAGGACACTTCGATTGGATTAGTTCAGTCACATTCTCACCGGACAGCCGTTGGCTTGTCAGCGGCAGCTATGACCGCACCTTCAAAATCTGGGATGGAACGGACGGGAAAGAAATTACTACCCGCGTTGGACACAGAAGTTGGATCTGGTCGGTTGCATTTTCGCCGGACGGTCACTTATTTGCCAGTAGTGGAAGTCGTGACCACACCATTAAGATCTGGGATACAACCAACTGGAAGGAAATCACTTCACTGATGGAACACACCGATAAGATTCGGTCCGCGGTATTTTCGCCGGATGGTCGTCGGCTTGCCAGTGGAGGTGATGACCGCATCATCAAAATCTGGGATACGACCAACTGGGACGAAATCATTTCGCTTGTCGGGCACACAGATTCGGCCAGTTCAGTCAATGCAATTGCATTTTCACCGGACGGTCAACAGCTCGCTAGCAGTGCGATTCATGAATACACCATCAAGCTCTGGGATACGAACACTTGGACTGAAGTTACTAACGTCCAAGAATCCTCTGATTGGATTCGGTCGGTAGCGTTTTCGCCGGACGGTCGGCTGCTCGCTAGAGGTGGTGATGACCGTCTCGTCAGGTTCTGGGATACAGCCAACTGGACTGAAGTCGCCACCCTTATGGGATACGCAAACTGGGTCCGGTCGGTCACATTCTCGCCGGACTGTCACTGGCTTGCTAGCGCGGGTGATGACGGTATAGTTAACCTCTGGAATACGGATAACTTGCAAGAAATTGTGTCCTTTGATCACGCGGACCGGGGTTATTCAGTGGTGTTTTCGCCGGATGGTCGCTTGCTTGCTAGTAGTGGTGGATCAGAGGGTGTCATCAAAATTTGGGACGTAATAGGCAAGCGACACATCATTACCCTCGCAGGATCTCCGTTTTCAGATCGATTGGGCACATTTTCGCCGGACGGTCAGCTCCTTGCCAGTAGTGGAGGGTACAGCGGCATCACACTCTGGGATACTAACAATTGGCAAGTAGTCGCTAGGCTCTTGGAACATACGGATCTTCTGGTCTGGTCAACGGTGTTTTCTCTGGACGGTCAGCTGTTCGTCAGTAGTGGGTGGAGCAAAAGCATCAAACTCTGGGATACTAATAACTGGGAAGAAATTACGTCTCTCACAGGACACACGGATTGGGTTCGGTCGGTTACGTTTTCACCGAACGGACACCTGCTCGCTAGCGGAGACCGTGAAGGCGTTATCCTGTTATGGGACATGACACCCTACACCGACATCAATCCCGACGTAAACAACGATGGGAGTGTCAGCATCTTCGATTTGGTTTTGGTTGCCACGCACTTTGGAAGCCAATTAGGAAGCACAAACTATAATGCAGCAGCCGACCTCAACAGCGATGGGGTGATAGATGTCTCGGATCTCCTTCTGGTCGGTCAGAGCCTCGGTGTGGGTGCGGCTCCGCCCACTTACACTTCTGATAATCTCTCGGTGCTGACCAACCTCTACGCAATGATAGAGGAAATCCCTTATCCAGACGGTGGGACAGAACTCGCCAAAAGCCTGTTAAAACGGCTCATCCAGAAATACTCACCAAGACAAACAAAACTGCTGCACAACTATCCGAATCCCTTCAATCCAGGGACGTGGATTCCCTATCAACTTGCATCAGATTCAAAGGTATCAATTACGATATATGATGTGTCAGGTAGGCAGATTCGTGTGTTGGATTTAGGGGTTCAGCCAAGGGGGTCTTACGTGACTAAGGATAAGGCTGCCTATTGGGACGGGAAAAATGATGTGGGTGAATCCGTGAGCAGCGGTATCTATATCTACCAGATGTCCGCCGGTGCCTATCGTGCGTCAAAGAAAATGGTAATCCACAAATGAATATTACGTGGTAGGTTGTGAATGTTGATGGTGGCGTGGTTAAAAACTAGCGGTCTGTCGGATGAAATAAGAGATGATAATCCTTCCTCCTACATGGCATTGCCTAAATACTTGTCAAAGTTCCCGTTTCAGTTCCGCAATCCCATCCCGCAAAGTCGCCGCTTTTTCAAACTCCAGATTCGCTGCCGCTTCCTGCATCTGATTCGTGAGATCGGCAATTAAGGTATGGATTTCTTCTTCAGATGTCGTCTCCGAAATTTCGACGCCCAGAGAATCCGTAGGCTTTTCATCATCATCATCAAGTTCACTGATCAGGTCGCGAATCTCCTTGTCTATTGTTGCTGGCGTGATGCCGTGTGCCTCGTTGTAAGCCATCTGGATTTCGCGACGCCGTTCCGTTTCGTTGATAGTATTACGGATAGCATCGGTGATTTTATCGGCATACAAGATGACTTCGCCATCAAGGTTTCGAGCAGCGCGCCCCGCAGTCTGGATTAGCGACGTTTCCGATCGGAGGAAGCCTGCCCGGTCCGCATCAAGAATAGCGACCAGCGACACCTCCGGCAAATCCAAACCTTCGCGGAGTAGGTTAATCCCTACAAGGACATCAAAGCTGCCCTGCCGGAGCTCTTTTAAGATTCGCGTGCGATCTAAGGTATTAATATCTGAATGGAGATATTCGGCTTTGATGCCAGCTTCGGTGAGGTAATCGGTCAGATCCTCAGCCATGCGCTTGGTGAGGGTCGTGACAAGCACGCGCTGCCTTTGGTCAACCCGCTCATTGATAATCCCGATGAGATGGTCGATCTGTCCATCCACCGGGTAGACGGAAATCTTTGGATCAATTAAACCCGTGGGACGGATAATCTGTTCCACCACTTGCGTGCTGCGCTCCAGTTCATAAGGTCCCGGGGTCGCGGAAACAAACACCGCTCGCCGGAGATTCGATTCAAACTCCTCAAACTGAAGTGGACGGTTATCCAGTGCCGATGGCAGACGAAAGCCATAGTCCACCAATGTCTGCTTGCGGGCGCGGTCTCCCCGATACATCCCGCGCATTTGCGGTAGGGTTACATGGGATTCGTCAACGATGATGAGATAATCATCGGGAAAGTAGTTGAGCAGACAGTACGGCGGTTCGCCGGGGGCTAGCCCTGAGAAATGGCGCGAATAGTTTTCGATGCCCTGACAGTAGCCGACCTCCCGCATCATTTCAAGATCAAACCGGGTTCGCTGTTCAATCCGTTGGGCTTCCAACAGTTTGTTGTTAGCAATAAAGTAGTCAATCCGATCTTGCAGTTCGGCTTCAATGTCCAGCAACGCCTGTTCAAACCGATCAGCGTCCGTCATGAAGTGCCTAGCAGGAAAGAGCATAATTGTCTCATGTTCCTCCAAAATCTCGCCCGTCAGTGTATCAATTTCAGTAATTCGTTCGACCTCGTCGCCGAAAAGTTCAATCCGGTAGGCGGTATTCGCATACGCAGGAAAAACCTCGATCACATCGCCGCGGGCACGGAAACTCCCACGCGAAAAATCGATGTCGTTCCGCTCGTATCGAATATCCACAAACGCCCGCAGGAGCTTATTTCTTTTGATAATGTCGCCACAGCTCACCTCAACCCGTTGAACATCGTACTCCTTGGGAGATCCAATGCCGTAGATGCAGGAGACACTCGCAACGATGATAACGTCACGCCGCGTGAGGAGGGAGGCAGTTGAGGCGAGCCGCAACCGATCGATCTCCTCGTTAATCTGTATATCTTTTTCGATGTAGGTGTCTGTGGTCGGCAGATATGCTTCAGGCTGGTAGTAATCGTAGTAGCTGACAAAGTAGTGGACAGCGTTGTTCGGGAAAAATTCCCGGAACTCGCTATATAACTGTGCGGCGAGGGTTTTGTTGTGTGAAACGACTAACGTAGGACACTGCAAGTTTGCGATGACGTGCGCCATCGTGAAGGTTTTTCCCGAACCGGTAACGCCCAACAACGTTTGAATGCCCTCTCCCGTTCGCAGAGGACCTTCTGTAAGTGTCTCAATTGCCTGCGGTTGATCTCCTTGCGGCGTATACTTCGAAACCAACTCAAACTTTTCCATATTTTCACTTCCTAGCAGCATCATGTATACCTTAAGACAAAGAATGACAATCGTTATTCCCTACAGGCGTCGGTTGGATTTTCGCCCCAATCGCGTGTCTTCGCTGTGGAGATTCGGTCTGTGCCCTTTGCTTCAGTTTCATACATTACTGATGTGCATTACACAACATCTTCGGCTCATATCCAACGAGGAAGGCTTCCTTAATAACGTCCTCCTCCGGACATTTCCCTTGATATCTCAGCATTCCTGTATTTTTGTCGATGGATCGAAAAACGATGTTAGCCGGTTGCTCGAAATCCTTGACCTGTCCGCGTGCGCCCTCAATCATAAATCGAGCCCAAATGGGTAAGGCACCTCGGGCACCTGGGAACGTTGTCTTTCGCTTCGGGTCATTAAACCCGACCCACACACCAGCGGCGAGATTTTCAATATAACCGACAAACCACGCATCTGTAAAATTGTCTGTCGTGCCGGTTTTGCCTGCGGCCGGACGTGTTAACCCCATCAGACGTGCCCGCACACCGGTGCCATGATCAACCACGCCTTTCATGAGGTGTGTCATGAGGTAAGCGACCCCTGGATCAAGGACCTGTTCCGATGGCGATTGATTTTCAACCAAGATATCTCCATACTGATCTTCCACATAATGAATCCCTATCGATTTCTTGCGCTTCCCACCATTGGCAAAAACCGCGTAGGCACTAGTGAGTTCGATTGGCGGCAATCCCCCTGCCCCTAAGGCTACTGACGGATATGCGGGTAGCTCAGTCTGGATGCCCAGACGTTTGGCAATCGCAAGCGTTCGATTCAGCCCGGCGGGTTTCTCATTTTCCTCTATCGGGGTTTCCCACATCATTCTTGCTGTCGCAATGTTAATCGATTTCTCCAATATCCTTCGCGCGGTGATATCTCCGTAGTAGCGCAGTCCATAGTTCCGAGGTCTCCATCTCCGCCGTGTTCCCACATCGATAGACCACGCTTCGTCACGGATAATCGTTGCAGGTGTAATTAAAGGAGGAAGATCCAGCAGTCCTGCGAAAACAATTGGCTTGAAAGCTGAACCGGGTTGGCGGTATGCATTAACAGATCTGTTAAAAAAGTTAATCTTCTGCTGTGTGATATAGAAATCGCGCCCTCCGACCATCGCTTTGATGTGCCCGGTTTGCGGTTCAAGTGCAATTAGTGCCGCTTGCAAGTAATTGGAAATTGGATTAATGCCGTTTGGATTATTTTTATTCTTGTCGTAATCGGGCAGATTTCTGCCACGGCTCCTCAGTTGCTTATCCAATTCCCGCAAGTGGTCAGCAACAGCCTTTTCTGCCACCTCCTGCATGGAAAGATCAATTGTTGTGTACACCCTTAACCCTTGGTTGTACAAGTGTCCCTCTAATTCAGGTATCCCTATCAGTTGTTCATGAATATATTCCAAAAAATGCGAGCCACCTCGGCCCTGCGCGCTTCTAGGCACCTCAACGGTAATGGGTTGCACCACACTCGCGTCGTATTCCTCCCTATCAATGTAACCTGCCCGCAGCATCAATTCAAGCACCAGATCACGGCGTTCTTTTGAACGCTCCGGATAACGTATCGGCGAATAACGTGTCGGAGATTTCGGGATACCCGCCAGTGTAGCGCACTCGTGGAGTTCCAGCTCCCATACGTTTTTCCCAAAATAGTTTTGGGCTGCTTCTTGAACGCCGAGTACATCCTGCGAACCGTATCTGCCCAAGTTAATTAGATTCATATACCTTTCGAGGATTTCGTCCTTAGAAAATTGATGCTCAATCCGGACGGCAAGCAGTGCCTCCTTCACCTTTCGCAGAAGCTGCCGCTCGCGGGTCAGATAGATGTTCCGTGTGAGCTGCTGAGTAATCGTGCTCGCGCCTTGTAATGTTCCCTCCGCTTGTCCCAAGTATAACTGAGTATTGTGAACGGATGCCCGAAGAATCCCCAGAAAGTCCACACCCCAATGCTCGTAAAATCGCTTGTCCTCAACCGCGAGGAACGCTTGCAGCAGATGGTCTGGCATCTGCACGAGTTGCACAATCTCTCGGGCTTCGGCATCACTCTCTCTATCATAAAGTGCGTTCAGCAACTCCGGTCTGAGATCGAAGCTATCAATTGTTTCACCATCCTCATTTTGGATTGTCTCGATTTTCCCATCAACCACAGAAAGTTCGACCTGATATGCCTCCCGATCCTCGCGTGGGAAGTGGAAACCTTGGAGGTAAATCCATAACCGTTCAGGTTGTCCCTCTGCATCACGCCCGACTGAATATTGGCCCACGACGCTCGGTTTGATAAACTCTCCGCTTTCTTCATATTCCAACCGCTTCAATTTATCCAGCAGGAAATCAATTGAATCTCCCGGTTGAACTGTACAAAGGGAGGAATAGACCTCAAGATGCTGTTTCCACGTATTGGCCTCTCGATATTCGAGTTGGCCCAAGTCAATATCTTTGATGGTGTCCCATGAATCGAGAGCAACACCCCCTACAAATCCGATGCCGACGAAAATCACCATTATCACACAGATAATAGTAAGAAGAAATAGTGTGAGCGTGCCTCGAAGAATTTTTTTAATCATCCAATTTTCCTCATCCTAATCTTAATTTTATCAATCTTCCCAAAAAAATCAGAAAATCCGAGTTAGCATTTACGGTGTGCGGTTCTGACTCCGCTCTTTTCTAACACGCTTAATAGTGCAACCAAATGCCTTCGTCTTTTTGAGATCTTCGGGAACTGTTTTTCCCGCAACCACGAGGTCGAGTGCTTCGCGTAGGTAGTGCGTGTCGGAATCGTCTTGGCTATTATCAATGGCACCATGATACCGAAGTATCCGCTTGTTGTCCAACAGGTAGATTTCAGGTGTACGCTTTGCTCCAAAGTTATCTGCAATCTCATTCTTCAGATCCTTCAGGACCAAGAATTGGAACTTGTTTGCCTCGTTATGTTCAGCTATCTCTTTGACGGATTCAGTCCTGTTGGAGTTGATCCCGATGAATTGTACCTCCTGATCTTTGTAATCGTTATGTAGTGCAATAATCCTTTCGTTGTAGGCGTTAGAAACAGGACATTCGGTCGAAATGAACATCACAACGGTTGCCTTTTTATTCTGGCTCAAATCTTTGAGTGAATGTTCCTTGTCCATTGCGTCTTTGAGCGTGAAGTCGGGGACTTCCTTATCCATCTCGACGGTATCGGCATCGGCAATCGTACCAAGAGTTAGGGTAAAAACGAATATCAAGGCAAGGAGTCGGGTCAATATTCTCATTTGAGTCCTCCTGCGTGTGCAATTAATCTGCCAGCCCTCTTGAATCCAGATAATATTATATTGAGACGTTGGATGTGCCATTCCGTTTAAGGCTACCCCTACGGGCTCGGACAAATGCACATTCGTGCTACTTAGATTGCACAGTCTTTATGACCACAATCCTTAATATCTAAACGTTCAAACTGAAACGAAGGTAACAGCTACCGGATAAAAATATACTAATCTTTTTTCGATAACGCGTACCAACCACCAGATTTCCCCAAACTGGGCAATTTTATCGCATAAGGGTCATCCGCCGCGTTGTTCTATAATCCCCCGCCTCCAGCGTGTAGAAATACACCCCACTACTGACTTCCTCGCCTATGTTGTTGTAGCCATCCCAATATACCGCACCCTCTCTCGAAAAGTAATTACCCGCAAGTTTGGTGCCCAGATCTAGCGTCCGCACCAGATGTCCGG
>JAKZSX010000012.1:0-24028 GCA_047517405.1 Candidatus Poribacteria bacterium
GTGCTGGGATCTTGACCCGTGGATCAATCGCCACATCATCGGGCAGCAGGATCGGCTTCCAATCGGTGTGCATTCCCTGTTCCTCCCGCTTTCCTGTGTTCCATTGAGTCATCTGGATGATATGACAGTCTTCGTCCAGAGTATCTTCGACCAGTTCGATAACACCCGGTTTGTCTAGGAATTCAAGATAGAGCGGATCTCGGTTAAACGCATTCTGGATGGTTTTAATCCCGCTGCCGTTGGGATCGATAAAATCCCATCTCGGCGTTCCGACGGTTTGGATACGATCGGAACATGCGCGCAATTCTTGAACCTGTTCGGGACTAAGAACCGCGGGAAGAAAAACAAAGCCATCGCGCTCCATCGCCTGTGCTCGTTCTTCTCGACTATCGTAAGCAATCAGCTCTGCGGCTAGCTTTGAGGGCAGCTCTGCTGTGGAGGTTTGCTGTGTTGGTTGCATCGATTAGTGCTCCTTCCTATGATGTCTCAAGCCAGTCCGGGCGGTAAGCCCTCGGTCGTGTTATAGCCGCTGCCGGCGGTGATGGGCCAAGATTGACCTCCCTTGAACTCGAAATCATCGCCGAGACCGCACAACCACTGGAACAACCGCGCGACGTGGATGGAGTCGTACCACTTTTCAAGCACTGAAACGTCTGGACTGAACGGTATCTGCATAAAATCAGTAGAAGGATCAACCACCCAGTCGCGTTGCGGTGGGACCGTCCGCCAATAGTTGTATTTAAGCAGATTGCGGATGCCGCTGCTAGTGGAGGAGGCGGCGCGGTGCCAAATACTGTAGTGCGTGATGAAAATTGAGCCTGCTGGGGCTGCCGTTTTCACGCCCTTTCGGATGTTGCCGTAGTGACTCATGAAGCGGCGTTTGGCGCGGACCAAGTGTGAACTGGGCACCAATTCGGTCGGTCCCATCTCTTTCGGCGTGTCTTGGGGATAGTAAAACACCTGTAAAAATTCGAGCCGTGTTGCGTCGATGGCACCACCGTCACGGTGCCAGCCACAGGTCAAAGTCCTAGGGCACTCGACACGATGATTGCTCATGATCATCGGTAGCTTGAAGTTTTTTCCCAGAAGCGACCGCACCGCACCCGCTGCCTGCGGGTTTTTGAGGACGCCTTCGACGAACCAGTCTTCATCTAGGATTTCGGTGGGTTCTAAGTGAGGGTGTTCATCCAGAAAATCCGAAACGCGGTGATTGACTTCATCTGACACCGCAGCTTCGAGGATAATAAACCCTTTCTGGCAAAATTCGATGACCTGTTGATCCGTTAGTGTGGGTTCGCAATCGTATGTTTGATTAATCATTGATGAAGTCCTTTCATGGAAGGGAGTTAGGAGTTTACTCTATTGGTTGTGGATTCACTTTTCGAGGATGAATTCGCATCCGAGTCCGTAGGTTTCGTTTTCCCCCACCAGCATCAGTGTCATTTCGGGAAACTTGACGATACGCCAACCGTCGAGCATCGCCTCATGCACGGTCTGGTAGGGCCAATCCTCAGGTTCGTCTGGCCCGTTGTGCACGCCGTCACAATCCACGATTGACATTCCCTCAACCGACGAGGTAACTGACGTATTCGCGGCTTGAAGATATAACAGACGTTGAGGCTTTGCAGCTGTGTCCAGTTCATCTGTAAGTCTTTCCAACACCTGCTGCAAATCCTGCTCCGTCAACGTACCCGCGCGAAATTTGTCCAAGCATTGTTCTAGCTGTTCCTTCACTTGAATCATATTTAAGCCTCTTTTAGTTTGGTGCCTTCTTATGATTGATAGAGCAAGCTGCCAGCAATGTAGCGGAGACTACTGAAACCTGCTATTGTTTTGCTATTCGGTTCGGAACCGCTCCGGGCGATAGGGAGCGAGCATTTCAACGCGGGCACCATCAACAATTTCTAGGGTCGCCAATTCTCCCACCAAAGGTGCTAACGTGACTCCACTGTGCATCAAAGCGATATACAGATTCGGTGTGGCTTGACAAAATCCCAGTACCGGCAAACCATCAATCGGCATTGGGCGGTAGCCCACTGGCTTTGGGATTGCTCGTGCACCGGCGAGGGCTGGCAGGTAGTGAATGGCGCGACTCAACAGGGCATCTGCATGTGCTTGGGAGTCGTCTCGGTCTACGCTTTCCTGAGAGCCTTGGCCGATGGCGAACGTTCCGTCGGCAGATTGTCGCAGGTGAATTTCATGCCGGTCTTTGTCAATGGGAGGCAGGTGTAGGACTGAAACATTTTGTAGTATTGGTGGCTGTGGATTGGTGCGAATCACCACGCCGGGACTGTTCTGCTGGGGAATGTGGACATCAGCTGTGGCGGCGAGTTCTGTTGTGGCAGTCCCGTTCGCTAATATCACAGCATCACAACTAATCTCTCCGGTAGGGGTATTGACCGCCTCAATCTTTCCCCGCCCATCAAGGCATAGTTCGGTAGCTGGGGTCTGGGTATGCACCACCGTTCCGCTTTCACATGCACGTTGTAAACAGGCTTCAATCACCTTGAGTGGATCTACCCGTCCGTCAATCTCCGAAAAAGAAGCTGTCGTCACGAGACCGGGGGAAAGACCGGGTTCGAGTTCCCGGATTTCGTCCTTTGAAATGATACGGGTGGGATACCCCTTCGCTTGTAGCTGCTTGATACGTTGGCGCAGCGCGTCGGCTCGCTCCGGGGTGCTTTCCCACCGAAGTTCACCACCCCAGTGGAGATCAAGATCCGTCCCCAGTCTGTGAGCGAATCTATACCAGATGTCCATTGATCGTCGATTGAAGTGGTGATAGCTCACGGGATCTTTACCGAAGGAGTTCAGCCACGCAAAGGAATGTTCTGACGCTCCTGCACACGGTTCATCCCGTTCAAGGACAGTCACAGCAACGCCTTTGCGACGTGACAAATGATAGGCTATTGATGCGCCAACAATCCCCGCGCCTACCACGACAATCCTTTTCGCGTCGGAGAAATCTTGTTCGATTGTTGCCATTTTAATCCTTCACAATAATAGACAATCCGAATCCTTTCCGGTTGCCTCAGAATAATTCCTCAACCTAACATTTCTATATTTGCTACTAACTTCTCCTGCTCCGATTCAAGGGCTGCGAGTCGGGTACGTTTCTGTTCGACAACCGCTTCCGGCGCGCGATCGACGAATTTCGGATTGTCTAGCGTTTTCTGGGTGCTGGTGAGTTCTTTGAGTACTTTGTCCAACCGTTTCTGTAAGCGGTCCCTCTCCTTTTCAATGTCAATGATACCTGCAAGTGGGATATAGATAACAATGTCACTAATCACCGCTACGGCGGCTGCGTCGGGCTTCTCCTGATGTTCAGCGATAGAGATTTGGGAGAAACGCCCAAACGCCGGTAGGTATTCCTCCAAATGTTCGGTGAGCAGTTCAGCTGTTTCGGTATTGGGAGCTTGAATCCGGATTTCGACTTCGCTGGAGGGTGGCACGTTCATCTCACCACGGACGCTGCGGATACCATCAATAACGTCCATGATTATCTGCATTGCTTCTTCTGCCTTCGCATCCGTCTCGATCGCTTGCGGATTGGGCCAAGGAGCGACCATGATGCTTTCACCTTCATGGGGGAGTCGTTGCCAAATCTCTTCTGTGATGAACGGCATAATTGGGTGCAACATTCGCATTGTACCTTCAAGAATTTCAGAGGCGACCGTCTGTGCGGTGTGTTTCGCCGTTGGATCGTCGGTATAGTAGAGACGCTGCTTGATGAGTTCAACGTACCAATCACAATACTCGTGCCAGAGAAATTCATAGACCGCATGTGCTGCGTCATTAAAACGGAATTTCTCAAGACATGTCGTCACCGTTTCCACAGTTGCGTTATAGCGGCTGCGAATCCACCTATCACACAGGATAAGATCCGTCGGCTGCCCAGGCTGAAAGTCGTCGAGATTCATCAGTAACAAGCGTGAGGCATTCCAGATCTTGTTGGCGAATCGTTTCCCTGCCTCGATTTGGGATTCAGCTAAGGCGATATATGGGTTCGGCGCAGCAGAGAATACTAGTGCGAAGCGGAACGCATCAGCACCGTACTGCTGGATAGTTGGCACCGGGTCAATGGCGTTACCTTTTGATTTACTCTGTTTCTGTCCGTGTTCATCGGCAACTAGTGCATGGAGGTAGACATGTCGGAACGGCACTTCATCCATACACTGGAGACCGAGCATAATCATTCGAGCCACCCAAAAGAAGAGGATATCCCAACCCGTTACTAGGACAGAGGTTGGGTAGAACGTCTTGAGTGCTTTTGTCTCATCGGGCCAACCCATCGTCGAGAAGGGCCAAAGCCCCGAACTGAACCATGTGTCGAGCACCTCTTCATCTTGCCAAATCTTTTCAGAATTACAGTGAGCGCACTGAGAGGGAGGAGATACCGCCACGGTGATTTCGTCGCAAGCGTCGCAGTGCCAGATCGGGAGTTGGTGTCCCCACCAGCGTTGACGGGAAATGGGCCACGGCTCAATATTTTCCATCCATTGATAAAATCGTCTGGTCTCACGCTCCGGGAGAAACACCACATCGCCACGTTTTGCGGCTTCAAGTGAGCGTTCAGCGAGCGGTTTGACGTTAAGATACCACTGCGGCGATATGTAGGGTTCGATAATTTGATTGCACCGATCGTGATGTCCAACTGCATGTCTGTGTGGGACAATCTTGAGCAGATACCCTTGTTCACGGAGATCCTCGACCAACGCTTTACGACATTCAAACCGATCTATATCTTGATATTTCGTGCTTGCATTCTCGTTCAAGCTCCCGTCTGGATTCAATATGTTGAGTTGATCAAGTTCGTGCCGTTGACCGATTTCGTAGTCGTTTGGATCATGAGCGGGTGTGACTTTCAGTGCACCCGTGCCAAATTCTCGATCAACATATTCATCCGCAATAATTGGAAGTTCGCGTTCAAGGATTGGTAAAACCGCCGTTTTGCCGTTGAGGTGTTGATAGCGCGGATCTTCCGGGTGGATAGCAACTGCCGTGTCGCCGAGCATCGTTTCCGGGCGCGTTGTCGCAATTTCAACAGATTCGTCTGAATCCTTAATTGGATATCTGATGTGGTAGAAGTTTCCGTCAATTTCAACCGGCTCGACTTCGAGGTCGGAAACTGCTGTTTGGCAGTTTGGGCACCAGTTGACCATGTACTCCCCGCGATAGATCAAACCTGCGTCGTAAAGCTGAACAAACGCGGTGCGGACAGCTTTGGATAGCCCTTCATCCATCGTGAATCGTTCGCGTTCCCAATCGCAGGAGCAGCCGAGTTGCTCCAACTGATCGATGATTGTCCCGCGAGATTCATCTTTCCAGTTCCACATCCGTGCGATGAACTTTTCTCGTCCGAGTTCTTCACGGCTTGTTCCCCAAGTGGCGAGCTGCTTTTCCATGATGATTTCCGTGACGATTCCCGCATGGTCTGTCCCCGGCATCCAGAGCGTATTGTATCCCTGCATTCGTCGCCAACGAATCAGTACATCCTGTAAGGTGTTATCGAGTGCGTGCCCGATATGTAGGCTCCCTGTGATATTCGGGGGCGGAATTACAATCGAGTATGGAGGTTTGTCAGATGTGTCGGCGGCATGGGAATAATCCTTGTCCCGCCAGAATTTGTACCATTTTTCTTCAATATCGTGCGGTGAATATGTTTTTGGAATATCTGTCATAAGTTTTTGTGAACTCCTTTTATCTTCAAACCCTTTCCCGGTGAAGATTGGTCATAATCGACAGATTGAGGTGTTTTACCAGTTCAAGGCTTTCGCGTTGTAAGGGCCCAAGGGATTTTCTGCACTTTGCTCTGGAAATTTGATAATTACCTTTCCCGTTTTACACTTCCCGCTTTGTCACTTCTAATAGAGTCATGGTCAAAAGCAGCAAGGGCAAAATCACAAGCGCGGAACTCCACAGGGAGATCTGAACGCCGATGAGACAGGGGAAAAACGTGATGGCACCCACCATTGATCCTTTCAGTGCGCGATAGCCGTTTTTCTCAGTCGGGTTTAGGTAAAGGGGTAGACGGGTAATACTCGTTGCGAGCAAGGCGAAGACTACCCATAGGGTGTAGTGCCAGCTGACCCCTTCAAGCCAATGTGGCAACACGGCGACAATAAATGACAGTAGAGTCGATACAGCAGCGCAGATAAGGGCTGGCTTGATTCCCAGTTGCAAGGGGGTGGTGGTGATACCGAGTCTTTCATCTCGTTCAATATCTTTGAAGGTCGTCGTAATATGTGTCCCACAATCGTAGAGTGTCGTGGCAGCAAACGCATACCAGACCAAGCGTGGAACACTTCCGCTTACAGCGAGTGCACCAAACACATTGAGCAGACCGATACCAAGAGGAAGGCTAACGCTGCCCAATATTCCGCGTTCCTTGAAGAGGGCATTGTATGAATGGGAGATCATCACGAGGGCAATCACTAGGAGCCCCGCCTTAATGTGGAGCATGAATCCCAAGATGACACAGATGATGTAGGTGCTGCTTGCGGTAATCAGTACCTGCCGAGGCGTGATTCGGTGTGACGGGAGCGGACGGTTCGGATTCACAAGGGCATCTTGCTTACGGTGGAAGTAATCGTTCTTCATCATGCCTGCGAAGTAGCCTAGCAGTGAGATAAATAACGTCAGTCCAACCCGCCAATTCCACTCACCCTCAGAAGCGATCAGTGCACCGGGTAGCGTCGCGACGATCGGAATGGCGAAGAGGGGGTAGCGGATTAATTCAAGATAGGCTCTTAATGTGTTCATGGTGATTCGCTTTCAAGTAAAACTTGGACGTAGTGGTGATCCGTTATAGTAACGGATCCTCAGATAGGGTTACTCGTGCATTTACCCACCGACCAAAACGCTTTTCACACCGCGTTGTTGCCGGGCATTTTCAAACCCTTCAATGACGTCTTCAATCGGAAACCGATCCGTCAGTAAAGGCTTAAGGTTAATCCCGTGGTCAATAAGCATTTGACGGGATTCGTTCAAGCTCCAGCGCGAGAATGCCCACGATGCCATCAGTTTATGCCCCATGTAATGAAAATGCTCAAGGTTAATCCGCAGCTCCTGCCCTGCCGGTGCCAGCCCGAAGAAATTTACACAGCCGCCTCGTCGCACAACCTTGAAGGCGAGATCAATCGCGCGTTGATTATTGACTGTTGCAGAGATAACGGTATCCACGCCGCCGTTAGTTGTCTCAATAAGTGCCTCCACCTGCTCCCCTGTAATATCAAACGTAGCGTCTGCACCAACTTCATTTGCTGCACTCCGCCGATGTGCGAGCGGCTCAAGAACGAATGTCTGCAATCCCGCCTTTCTCGTCAGTTGGGCAAACATCAAGCCAATAGGACCCGCGCCTAAGATAGCCACACTTTTATCGAAGATTGTTTCACGCGTTGCGTTGATACAGCATCCCAACGGCTCCAGAAAAATCAGTTCTTCCGGTGAAATCGTATCTGGTACGGAGATGAGCTTGCCCGTGTCAATTCCGTGTTTTGGCATCCGGAGGTATTCGGCATATCCGCCGTCAATGTCATGTCCGATTCCCTCAATCTGCGAGCAGTATTTGTCTAGGTCCGCCCTGCAATAATCGCAGCTCCCACAGGAGAGCATCGGATTTGCCGTTACTTTTTCGCCGACCTTCACATCAGGGTGGCGGCTTTCAACGACGATCCCAGCGAGTTCATGTCCCATCACGACGGGCGGTGAGTAGTCTGTGATATCCCCGTTAAGTGCTGCCAAGTCCGATGCACAGATACCGCATAGCTCGACTTTAATCAGAATATCGCCTGAATCGAGAGTTGGGATTGGCTTATCCTGTACGCTTAATTTCCCAGTTTCTTCAAAGATGGCGGCTTTCATGAGGTGCCTCCGTTGTTTCGTACGAAACGAAGTTGTTCAAGCAATTGACCACCAACTCTCACGACAGATGCAGTAATATCGTCAGGAACTTCCGTGCCATGGACCGCTTGGTTGCAAACGGATGTAATTTCTTTCAAAGTGCCCAGCCAAGTAGCAGGTAAAATTTTTCGAGCAACAAGTTCTTGGGCGATCTCTGTAATCCCTAACGGACGAGAACTGATATCTGTCTGGTTATTGTAAGCAATGTGTCTGAGTTCCCGTTCAAGTTCTATCCGCAATTTTGCCAATGCTAATGAGTTGTCTGAGCCAACTAGCTGCCCTAGACTTAAATCCCATGGTTCTGCAATCTTTTCTCCATCAATAGGGGATGTATCAGGTGTTGTAAATCCCTCAGAAAGGCTCTGACTCACGAGAATCTCGTTAAAAGAGATATGAACAAACGAAGATGACGTCCTATTCTCTACAGATTGTTGAAAC
Source organism: Candidatus Poribacteria bacterium (assembly GCA_047517405.1). Taxonomy (GTDB): domain Bacteria; phylum Poribacteria; class WGA-4E; order WGA-4E; family PCPOR2b; genus PCPOR2b. The sequence continues at coordinate 8,341 of JAKZSX010000012.1, forward strand.
GCTGTCAGCGCAGCAACTGTGGTCATCCCTGCAATAAGTATCAATACCTGATTGACTTCAGGTGCTATTCTATCTTGTGCAACTAGGAAAAGTAAACCAGCTGTAAGCAGGGAGAGAAAACCACCAACTGCTAGACTATATGCTGCTCTATTCTTCCGCATTTTCTCCTCCTCAACCTTTTTCTCTGAAAATTCTTAAAAGTGCTTTCACATAGTCCGGGACGAACCCAAAGAGTCCAGCCCCTGATATGAACAACCCTGGATAAGTCAAGCCACCAATAAGCATTCCTATACCGACGACAAACGCGCTAACAGAAAATATCATCTTATACCGCACCTGTGCTTTTTCCAAGGAATGTTGATGTTCCTGATTTTTTGATTCTTCATTCTGTCGTATAATCTCCGCGCGTACTTGGGTCCAGAGAACGATATCTTGGGGATTATCTGCTTGAATAAGACGTTCCTCAATTGATGAAAGAACGGACCTCCCATCTGATTCGCGCTGAGTTAGAGCCGTAGGTTCATTCGATGGAGCCGTGCTATTTCTTTGTTCTTGCGACATTTTCAATTCCAAGGGGCGGTTTATGTATCCTGTGAGCAATTCAATGGGTCAGAAACTCGTCAAACTTCTTGAGTAATACCTCCGGGCTTTCATCAATTAGTATCAATGAACGGTGGGGCTCCTTAATAAATCCCTCCGAAACTGCATAATCGAGGAATTCCACTAACCTGCTGTAATACTGGCATACGTTCAGAAGTCCGCACGGTTTTCGGTGTAGTCCGAGTTGCGTCCACGTTACCATCTCAAAGAGTTCGTCGATTGTGCCGAGTCCACCGGGGAGCGCGATAAAAGCATCCGAGAGTTCAGCCATCAACCCTTTTCGCTCGTGCATCGCATCAACGACTCGCAGATCGGAAAGTGCTGCGTGGGCAATCTCCTTTTCAACAAATATCCTAGGTACGATGCCAATGACTTCGCCGCCACCCTCAAGAGCGGCGTTGGCAAGTTCACCCATCGTGCCGACGTTGGTGCCGCCGTAGACAAGCCCCAGATTTTTGCTTGCCAAGGTGCTACCTAGCTGCCTCGCGGCTTTGGCATACGCCGGTTCTCGTCCCATGCTTGATCCACAGAATACACACACCCGTTCCATTGCAACACACTTTCTTGATTCGGTCAGTTCAGCCCATTTTATAGATTTTATCAGAAACCTCAGTTGCAATGCAAGGCAATTGTCAATTCCAGTAGGTTGCCGCTCCAGTCTCGAATCTTTTTGGTGTTGACATCCGTCCATGCTCTCTTTATAATGGGTAAACTATATCCGTAATTTCGATCCAGGGGGAAGATAACAGTGAGTCAGAAAATTCGATTAGCCATTGTTGGTTGTGGAGGCATGGGACATCGTCACCTGTACGGGCTCGCAGAGCTTCATCGTACGGGTTGGGAACGCTTCGAGCTTGTTGGGGCATGCGATCCGGTACGCGATAACGCCGAATCCCTCGCTGACCAAGCAGCAACACATTTTGGGGTACGACCAACCGTCGTTGGGGATCTGGATGGACTATCAGCACTTAATGTTGAAGCGGTCGATGTAACGACGACACCGCGATACCATCACACGGTTGCTGTCGAGACGTTGGAGCGGGGTTGGCACACGATGGTTGAGAAGCCGATGGGGTTGACCGTCCGTGCCTGTAACCTCATCGCGCGTGCGGCGGAGGCATCCGATGCAATTTTAAGCGTAGCGGAGAATTATCGGCGGGACCCTATTAACCGGTTAGCGAAAGCACTGCTAGACGCAGGCGTCATTGGCACTCCACGTTTTCTCATCCACCACGCTATTGGCGGCGGTGACCGGATGTTGATTTCTGTATGGCGTCACCAGAAGGACCAAAGTGGTGTACTGCTTGATGTCGGTGTTCACCATTCGGATATGATGGAATATTTACTCGGTGATGTTGAAACAGTTTACGCGAAGACGAGACTCCATGAACCCATCCGCAAGAATCCCGCGGCAGGTGGTGGCGAGGCTGGATCGAACCCCGGTGGTGTCTACGGACGCTGGCAGAAGGAGATGCCCGCCGAATTTGAAGCTACCGCCGAGGATGCTGCTTACGCAACGTTGACTTTCAAAAACGGTGCGGTGGGTCAGTACATCGAAGATCATGCCGGACGCGGTCAGGGGGTATGGTCACGACAGATTTACGGTTCGCGCGGTTCGATGAGCTTGCCGGGCGATCGCAGCGGAGGGAATATCACGCTACATATTGATGGCGAGCCGCCTATTGATGGTGAGAGGATACTGGAGTGCGTTCCTGACTTTCATCTTGATGCAGTAACGTCAGATTTGTGGGGTGGAGATCGATTGTGGCGTTACGAATTCCCGTTCCCTGAAACGGATCGGAAGATTATCGCTATCGAATACGGGGATTTTGCGCAGGCGATAGCTGGAGAGCATCCAGTCGAAGTGGACGCTGCACAGGGGACGCGATCTGTTGCTGTCTCTTATGGGATATTGGAGTCCGGCGAGATTGGGCGGATTGTCACTATTGACGGGATGCTTACCGAGCAGGTTGACGATTATCAGCGAGAGATTAACGAGAGCTTAGGGATATAACTCGTGTCCAAAGGGTGAAAATTGGGATGGAGGTGGAATATGGCAACTCGATCGGCGGAGGAGTACAAAGCGAACCTTAACGATGGTCGTACGCTATTTTTTAAGGGAAATCGCGTGGAAAATATCGCCCGCCATCCGGATTTGGGGGTTGGGGTGGAGCACGCCTCGCTTGATTTCGCACTCGCTGAGGATGCGACGTATCGGGATTTAATGACTGTCAAAGTCCCTGAAACGGGCGAAACAATCAGCCGATATTTTGTAACTCCTACCGATACAGAAGATTTGCTAAAACGGCGCGAGATGATCGAAACCAGCACTCGGCTTGGCAGCGGGGTGGTGTTGCTGATTAAAGAGATTGGAACGGACGCACTCTTTACCCTTTCCTTGGCTGCCAAACGGATTGATGAGCAGTATGGTACGGATTACCTCAAGCGGGTGGAGGCATATCATCAGCACTGTCAGTGGGAAGACCTCAGCATGGCTGTTGCGCAGACCGATGTGAAGGGCGATCGAAGTTTAGCTCCCTCCGAGCAGACGCATCCGGATTACTACGTGCGTGTGGTTGAGGAGCGGCCGGATGGAATAGTTGTCCGGGGTGCAAAAGCACATACCACCTGCGCTCCCTATGTGGATGAAATCATTGTGCTGCCAACACGAAATCTCACAGAGAAGGATAAAGATTACGCCGTTGCCTTTGCTGTTCCTGCCAATACTCCCGGCTTGAAAATGATTGTTAGTCCCTTTGGTGCTTCATCATCCAGTGATTTTCACAACCCCGTCAGCTCCCGTCACCGAATGATCGAAAGCCTTACAATCTTCGATGACGTATTCGTTCCAAGGGAGCGGGTTTTCATGAGTGGGGAGTGGGATTTCGCGGGTGCGTTAGCTACCACCTTTGTTCAGTTCCACCGATTTACCGCGGTTTCTTATAAGCCGCCGCTATGTGACTTGCTGACAGGTGCCGCCGCATTAATTGCTGAGCACAACGGTATCAACCGTGCAAGCCATGTTCGGGAGAAGTTGGTGCACCTAATTAACTATGCCGAAACGATTCGCGCTCTAAGTAAAGCCGCTGCTGTTGATTGTGTCCAGATTGATGGAGTGGCGATTCCTAATTCGATTATTACCAACGTCGCTAAATTTTACTTTGCTAGCAACTACCACCAGATGGTCAGTTACGTGCAGGATATCGCCGGTGGACTTGTGGTCACTGGACCTTCAGAGGAAGATGTTGCAAACCCTGAAACCCGAGATGATATCGAAAAATACTTGGGTGGAGCCGCGGGTATTCCGACGTTAGAACGCCTAAAACTGATGAACCTGATTCGGGACCTAACCGCTTCTGACTTTGGTGGTTACAATGAGCTTCTTGCCATCCATGCCGAAGGTTCCCTTGAAGCGCAAAAAATCACTATTTATCGGGAGTATGACTTGGAACGATGTAAATCTTTGGTTAAACAGGCAGCGGGAATAGAGGATAATGCGTAGTGGAGCGAATTGCTTCGTTTCGGTCGTCCGTGAAGCGAAGCCCAGCGATACCTGTACGGAGAAAGAAAGGATCCGAAGGATGGAAGACGGGAAAAACCCCTCTGTGTTTGACCTCACCGGTCAGCGTGCAATTGTAACCGGCGCATCGAGGGGGTTGGGTCGTCATTTCGCTTTAACACTGGCGCGGGCAGGGGCGCAGGTGGGTCTGGCTGCCCGTGGGATTGACCGGTTGGAGGAGGCTGTCAAAGAAATCGAAGGGTTCAACGGTTGCGCGATTGCGGTCCAGGTTGATGTGACCGATGGAAAGAGCGTCAAGGCGTGCATTGAAAAGGTCGAACATACGCTCGGACCAATTGATATTCTCGTTAATAACGCCGGTATTGCCGTAACCAAGCCGCTGCTTGAGCACGCCGAGGAAGACTGGGACTCAGTACTTGATACGAATCTCAAGGGGTTTTGGCTGATGGGACAGGAAGCCGCACGACGTATGGTATGCCTCGGACAGGGTGGGAGCATCATTAATATTGCATCGATTCTCGGCACTCGCGGGATCTCACAATTGCCGGGATACTGCGCCTCCAAGGGTGGCATCATCAACCTAACGCGGGCAATGGCTGTCGAGTTGACACCTCATGAGATACGGGTCAATGCCATCGCACCCGGCTATATTGAAACGAACATGAACCGGCAATTCTTTGAGACGCAAGCGGGTCAAAGCCTGATTAAACGCATCCCGCAACGGCGATTGGGGCAGGCTGAAGACCTTGATGGTGCGTTGCTGCTGCTAGCTTCTGATGCGTCTCGTTATATGACCGGAAGTGTTATTACCATTGACGGTGGCCAGTCTGCCGCTCTGTAATCTCCGATTACCTAGATTTGGTTGATAACCGGCGTAACCTCGCAATGAAGATCACAAGAAGGGCAACCGCATTACCAGCGAGAAGCGCACTCAAAATACCCGTTAACAGGACAAACCCACTGACACGTATCACACCCTTCCCAAATGGGCACGACCAGTACCCCTTACCAAAGGCAAAGGCAGGAATTAGTGTGCCTAACAGGAATCCAACCACGGCAGCAATAGTTGTGATAGTTTGGTATTTTTTCAGCGGTAATCGAACTTCTTGCATTTTAGTTTTTGCGTCCTCTTTCCCATTTATGCTTTTTTACGCTGATGGTCTTGTGCGGGTCAGTGTCAGGACGTCGGTGTATTCAGGGTCAGCAACCTGTAGCACCTTGACAGCTTCATTAATCGTAGTTCCCGTCGTAAAAATATCATCAATCAGTAGAATCCTTCCATTCTGAATTAAATCCTGTGACCTAACTTCAAAAGCGCCTGCGATATTTTTCACCCGTTCTTCGTGAGAGTTCAGACGGCTCAGTGGGACGGTGTCCCTGATGCGAACAAGCATATCAGTACAAACCGGCACCCCCCAAACCTGAGCAACACCTTGAGCAATATGCTCGGCTTGGTTAAATCCTCGCTGGCGAAAGCGGTTCGTGTGGAGGGGAATTGGAAGCAAGAAATCGTAGTCTGTGGAGGCGAGATCTTCAGGAAGGTGCGCTTGCAGCAATTGAATCAGATGTTTTGAGATGACCTGTTTCTTCTCATATTTCATTAGGTGGATAGCTTCGCGCAGGGCGGGCTCGTAAAAGGTGACCGCGCGAAGTTTCCTAAATAATGGCGAGTGTTCACGACAATCTGCACAAACGGCACCCCACCGTGGTAGTCCGCAAATCTGACACCAAGGAGGCTTGAGAAGTTCAATCTGTTCCCAACAGGTATCGCACAGGTAGTGCACCTGACCGACGCTCATTGGTATTTCGCAGCGTCGGCATTTTGCGGGGAATATAAACGTGATTAACGGTGCTAGCCATCTGTTCAGTTGTGATGCTTGCAATCCGTTTCATCCTCCTCGTTTTCAATGTGTACTTGGAATTCCAGGTGCACAATCTGGTTCCACACGCGAATAGGTTGCACTTTATGCGTTCATTTCGATCTCTAATTTTTTAATCTTCTGCAACAACGTTGTACGGCTGATTCCCAAGACTTTCGCTGACTTCGTTTGGTTGTCCTGCACTTCTTCAAGGAGGTTCTTGATTAGCGTGCGATCAACAGCATCAATAACTTCATCGTAGAGAGCCTCATGCGCTCGTGTTACGGCGTCTTTGACAGTTTCTTTCAATACGGATTCGAGCGCCACCTCTAGGCGGGATTGGCTTGATTGTTGTCTTCCTTTGTAATTCAGAATCTCGGTCGGGAGGTGCTCTGGCAAGAGGACATCTGTCCGTGAAAGGACCGCTGCGCTTTTAACAGCATTTTCTAGCTCCCGCACATTTCCGGGCCAATCGTACTGCTGCAAAAGTGCTAAACATCGCGGCGAAACCCCTCGGACAGTTTGCCCAAGCTCGACGCTGGCTGTCTGTAAAAAATGGTTGACCAGCAACGTGATATCCGCTGACCGTTCACGCAGTGGTGGAAGATTAATTGAAAGTAGGTTGAAGCGGTAGTAAAGATCTTCACGGAACCTGCCCAGCCGGACCACTTCGGCGAGGTCCTGATTCGTAGCGGCGATGATACGCACATCCACTTTCAGAGGACGGGTGCCGCCCAACCTTTCGATTTCTTGTTCCTGCAAAGCCCGTTGTAATTTTACTTGTAACACCGGGCTCATATTACTGACTTCATCAAGAAATAGTGTACCCCCATCTGCAAGCTCAAATCTGCCGGGCTTACCTTTGGCGTTTGCCCCCGTAAAGGCGCCCGCCTCATAGCCAAAAAGTTCGCTTTCAAGCAGGTCGTCAGGGAGTGCACCGCAGTTTACAGGGACGAAAGGTTTATCCTTTCGTACGCTGTTAGAATGGATCGAGCGTGCGATTAACTCTTTTCCTGTCCCACTTTCACCCTCGATTAGTACCGTGACGGTGTTGTTCGCCATCATCCCGATGAGCTTATAAATCTCCTGCATCTGTGGACTTTTTCCGACCAAGCGATGTTCCTGTGGCTGCGCCGGTAATTCAAGTTCCACCGAAGAAAGTTCAGTGGGCGGCATTTTATTACGCTCAACTTGCATCTGTGAGACGCGATCAATAATTGCTTTTACCTGATCCAGATCGATTGGCTTGGGGATAAAATCAAACGCATGCAGCTGCATAGCTTGGATGGTCATCTCCACACTGTCATATGCTGTCATCACGATCACGATTGCCTCCGGCTGAAGGACTTTAATTTGCTTTAATGCTTCAAGTCCATTCATGCCGGGCAATCGCACATCAAGCAGAATGATATCAGGGGTGTCCGACTGAATCTTTCGCAAGCCTTCCTCTGCATTGTTAGCGACAATTGGTCGGTGGCCCTCGTCTGTCAAAAATTGCTCGAAAGCCCAGCAGATTTTTTCGTCATCATCAATGACTAACACATTTTTCATAGCAAATTTCATCTTATCATCCCCCAACGAAACTTGCAATCAGAAAAGAATGTTACAGACTACAATTTCGTTTTGCTGAATTTGTTGTGTCACTGACTCTTTTTCTTTGTCATTTCTGCCAATACCGAGCCTGAACTCAGAAAATCTGATTCGATCTCCTGATAGACGTATCCGGCAGCCTCAACCGCAATGCGATATGGGCGCGCATGAACCCCGTAGAAAATGGTTTTTCCAGCTCGATTTGTTACTAACGGAAAGGTGTCATCTAACCCCACTCTCGCGTCAGCAACCGGTTGCTGTGAAACCTTATCAACAACCCGAATTTCCAGTTCCGTTTGAGGTAAGACTTCATCTATTGTGGGGGAATTGAGTTCTTCTTCAGCCAGTTGAGCACTTTTCAGATATTTCCACGTTCCCAAAAAGATTGCATACGCTTCCTGTGCAATAAGAGCTGAGGATGCCACGAATTCTTGCAGATGTGGATGATTGATAGAACGAACTTCGAGCGCAAGTGCGATTTTGTTAGTTGACCGAATCTCTGGTGATTCCTCATCTCCAAAGGTTTCAATTGGCGTCTGAAAAAGTGCCGTGTTAAATCCCTCAAGTATGGTCTTTAGGTAATCTGCTGCGACCTGGTTCCCCGGATAGCTTGTAGCGATTACCGATGGTTCGTCATCAACCCAAGCGCCGTGATCAATCCGGAGATAGTATCCGTCATGCCTAACGGCGTTGATAACCTTGACCCGTCTGGAGACTGGGATTCTTTCATCTTTCTCTCGAACAAGGTAAACGCTTGCTCCGGCAAGTTCCAGCATCTCCTTGAGTGCTTTGACCACGGCGAGGTTAAGATTTGCGGGAACAACAGAATCTGTGACAGGCGTTCCTCGTTCTGACCCGCCGTAGCGTGCGTCGAGGACGAAGGTCTTCCCAATAAGCATACCATCTGCGATCGGATGTAATTGGGCATGGATAACCTGTGCACTGTTTGATGTCGCGTCGGTCTCTAGTCGGAGATTATAGTAGCCAACCTTTGAAACGTTAAGGATTGCGTTCCCCGGCGAAACATTATCGAAAAAGAAGTGTCCATCCGGATTGGTCATCGTCGCCCTATTCTTATTCCTCACTAGCTGCACAGCTGCATCTGCGATAGTGCTTCCGGAAACATCTCGGATGCTGCCCTGAACAATCCCACTGGGGATTGTTTCAAAACGGATGGTGATGACTTCCGATTTGTCCTTGTAAGCCACTTTCACCTGTGTGAGACCTTGCTGTGGCTGTGTCGCGTCTGTGTATAGATAAAATCGTGCTTCCCCGTTCTTTGAGAGTCGAGACGCAGATTTCTGCGTCTTATCTGAACCGGAAATTTGTTCCGCTGCTTCAGCAAGCCATCCTATCGATGTCTGAGCATGAATCGGCTCATCATCGGCAATTGGCATACCTTCTTTGTCCAGAGCGATGGCGGTGATGCCGACATAGCTTGCACCATCAGGGGGAAGGGTTTTCGTCCATGTGCAGAGTTTCAACTTTGCGGCGGGTGGAGCAACTTTGAACCACTGCTCACTCGGTAGACTGTGATTCCCGTAGTAATTGATAAGATCGGTTTCGACAAAGTGTACGCCGTTGGAGAGCGGTTCTGGGGGGTTAACTACAATGAGATCTTCAGCACGGAGATACTGGTGAGGAACGACAATCCTATCAAGTTTGACCCGGATGGAATCAGAGAAGACCTGTTGTCGCTTGAGCATCCACGCACCGCGGTCATGCAAGCCATCCGCCACACGAATTTGGATGCGCGGCTTCTTCGTTTCGACAGACGATTCCGGTGTTGGTGTCAGCAGGATGCCCTTCGGAAACCCCGCTGCAACATAACGGGCGATCCCAAGAAAATAGCCGTAAGCTTCACGCTTGTTGTATGACTTTTTTTTCAAACGTTGTTCTTCTTTGGGGTTGGAATAAAACGACGCTTCACATAAGATGGCGGGACGCTTCGTTTGACGCAGTACGCCGAACCCCGAAGGTATTACTAATCGATCCGAATAGAGCCCTGTAGGCGCAAATTGTGGTAGGCGTAGTGCATCAGCAACGCTCTGCTGCACATAGCGGGCGAGGTCTAAACTAGTGCGGGAATCATCCGCATCTTGATGATACCATGTAGAAGTGTAATTCGTTTCCGGGGCGCTGAACGAATTGTGGTGTAGAGAAATAAAAAAATCGACAGCGTTCTTATTGGCGAGTTCACTACGGTCCGAGATGCTGACAAAGGAATCATCGGTGCGTGTCATAAAAACAATTGCACCCATCTCCGTCAAAAATTCGCGCAGATACAGTGCCACGCGTAGGTTCACGTCCGCCTCACGGAGCCCGGTTGGCCCCCGCTTGTAATTCGGTAGGTGAGCCTGTCCACTATGCCCTGGGTCGAGGCAGATTTTGATTCCCTCAAGGTAGCGGGCGTAAGGTGGAATCGCGAAATTGGCTTGGGGGAGCTTATGCCATGCATCGGATTGATCAAGTTCGTCGGGGGCTTCGTGTTTTTCGTGTCTCTCGCCGCAACCAGTTAATACGATTAATACAATGCAGATGAAGGAAAGGAGAGGTTTCAGAGGTATCATTCTGTTACAGCCTCTCAGAGAAAGCGTACTGCCTCTCAAATCTCGCGAATCTATCTACTCAGAATCTTTTTGTAATGCTTTCTGGTAGAGTGCGGTTCCGTAAAACTCATAGGAAGCAGCCGCATCTGGAACATCAACTACATGGACTGTGAATCGAGCGGGCACACCATTTTCCGGTAGGTAGTCACGAAAAAAGTTACTATACGCTTGAGCATAGGCTTTGCGCAGCCGTTCCTGCTCTGCTGCGTAACCCGCCGGGTCGACAAGCGGATTTGGGGCTTTGGGTTGACAACCGAAGGCGTGAACTTCGATGAAATCTACGTCCTTTAGAGAATCACAAATACCTGCTTCTTTCAACCACGATTCCCAGCTTTTGAATACCAGTGGAATCTCCTGCTCCGGATCCATTGTAACTAGTTCATCGAGGTTTAAGACGCCTTTCGCCGAATATCCTCCCGTTAGACCCGAGAAATAGATTTTCAGATCCCCGTCTGACAATGTCTCGGTGACCAAAGGGGACAACACCGGATGATCGCCTTGGTAATAATAGGTTAATTTCCCGCGTTTTTTAACATTAAATGCCATCCTATATTCCTCCGCTAAATATCAACATTAAAAAAGCACCGAGGGGCAAATGCTCGATGCTTGCGTGTATGAGTATCGAAAATGGATCTTTAACTTCAAACAGTTACATGTTTAGAGAGCCAAATATGCCGTGTGAGCATGATTAGTGTTTCTCTATCATTCTGCCTACGAAGAAGATTAAGATTCCTACTACGAGAGAGGCTATCTCCACGCCCATAGCACCGCCTTCACTCAAGCCATAGGGGTTGATGCACCCGACATATAGCCCCGCACCCAGAAGCGACATTCCTATCAATTCTAATACTTTACCGATGATAAACACTGTGAGCTCCGTAGGTGTTGGCATCGATTGCTTAACTTCTAATATCGTTGCGTAATGATTAATAAAGCTGTTTGATACGCCCCCATTGTATCGCTTTCTGGTGTTCGTTTAGCTTTATGTTGGCTGTAAATACCAGATCTGCAAGAGCATCTTTAGGTTCAGTTTGTCCGGCTGGACCCCAGCGAAGTTGGTGGTTTAAACGATCACCGTCCACATCATAATAGTAAATTCCGAAGCTGATGGTATCCTCTTTTTTCGGCATACGTCCCAAGTCAAAGCTCAGTTCTACAGATTGTCCCCCATTTCCCCAGTTAGCTAACATCTGCTGAGAATCAGCCAGCACGATGTCTTGCCCAACGGGAAGTGTGTAACGATAGAGGTCACTCTGTTGACCTGAATGTCCTGTGTCTATATAGACCTCTAGACGGTCTTGCATCGCGACTTTTTCGTGAGCAGTTTCGATTTGGTCGTCGGTCAGTTCAATAGCTATATAGAGAGAGGCATTGCGCCATACAGCAGCAAAGGTGCCTTGGAAATCACTGGATTCGTCCCAACGCCGGTCCTCTTTGACATCGTGGTCTAGGGCGGCGGATGTCGCATCGTCCCACGCTGGGTCGTCAAGAAATCCATCGACTACTGGGGCAACCTCTACCAGTCTCGCCTTATATCTGAACTCTGCCCCTGTCTTTGGATCTATAATACGTGCGGAGCTATAGCTTGCTGCAATCAGTATAATCAATGTGCAAAAGAATAGCTTTTTCACGATTTGGGTCGCCTGCCTTGCATCAAAAGTTAAACGGTTAAGTTCAATGGAGCCAACTACTAGTATACTAGCCAGTATATTCAGTGTCAAGTAAAAAGAATACTCTGATTTCGCGTAAACATCTGCTGACAATCTTCTGTAGATTTTGGATCAGCAGATTACTCTAGCAGAAGCGATAGCGCTGCTTCAAGAGGCGACTGTCACTGAGATCTCCAGTCATTCCCCCAGAAACCCCAATCAAGGAGTTGTCCTCCGGAATAGACAATGTAATCCGGCAGGAGTTGCATATCAAGATGGCTTCCCCAGCATATTGCATCCGGTGTAACCCCAGCGTGCACTGCGACATGGCGTTCTGGGTTTGAGGGATGAGGAAATACGGCAAAAACTGTCGCCCTATCCGCTGTGTAAGACTTATCAGATAGGTGGATTGTCGCGCCTTCAAAACTGAGTGGCAGCTTACCTTCAAATTGCGCGAGGATGGCGTTAGAATCATAGACGCCGTATAGGAGCAGGTTGTTCATTTGCAGGAGATCTTCGGTGAGTTCAACGTCAGGGATGACAGGGAGTTGGACAGCGTTATCCCCCATAATGCCGCCGCGATGCACACCACCGTTTCGACTGCGATAGTATCCGGCCGCGTTCTCGGCAATCCATTTGTTAAAAAACGTCTCTTCCTCTGTCCCAACTGTGCCAGGAACAAGGATAAGCCCATTGAAAAAGAGATTACTGATGGGACCCGATGCACGGTGACGCTTCTCAGCAGAAAGATCAAAATTGTCTTGCACCCAAACACCTTCATGATTTTGTTGAAATTGTTTCTGGTAAGTCAAGTTCATAGACTCAAACTCTTGGTCATCAATTGTTACACCGACCGGTTCGTTCTGCTGAATTGGTCCAAGCGAGAAAGTGCGGATATTCTCGGTATAGACGACGAGGTGGTTGTCCTTGACGAACCGCGCATTGACAGCTCCTCGCTCACTGTAGTGTGCCAGTTGATCTACCGTGACCCAGTATGATCGATTATGACGCAGATTATAGATTGCCAACGAAACATGATTCGGGGATCGCTGCTTCCGCTGCTTCAGCAGCCAAAGGATTACTTCTTCCCATATATCCGGGAGGCGGCACCCATGGCCCGTCTTAGGAACCTCTGTATATTTGTATGTATAGTCTCGTTCTTCCATAAGCTGTGCTATCTGACGGGAATGCTCGACCGGAACCCCGCCGCCGACCCCTCGATCCCATTCACCGTGGATTATCCACACAGGCGTATGGGCGAGATTTTCGATGAGAAATGCAGCAGACCTAGATCGCCAAGAGGGCATTTCCCACTCATGCATGTGGAACGTGAGTCCTCCCGGTTTTTCCCACAGTCGATAGTCGCAATAACCACAGAACGGCGCGGCTCCTGCGAAAAGATCAGGATAGTGCGAGATCAGATACCACGTTGCAGCTCCACCCATCGAACTGCCGGAGATTGTAATGCGGTCTCGATCAATAGCGTAATTTGAGGCGATATGTTCGATAGCTTCTAGGACATCAAGTTCGCCGTAATTCTGATAAACGGAACCAGAGCCCCGCCCTGTCGGTCTTAGAACAATACACGATTGATTATGTTTAGCAGCAATTCCTGCAATCTGTTCAGTCAGCTCGACCGCGCCGGGTAGATTTCCCAATGCGCCAGGACTGACCTCCACAATTAAGGGTTTGGGTTCGTTACGTGCGTCAGTTGCACATACGGCATAAGGGTGTAGCTTGCCATCAATCGCGGATCGAAAATACTGAAGCTGGCCTACAGGTGTCATGGGGCCCTTTCCTAAAGCAAAAAAGGGGAAACAGTATGCCACTGTTCCCCCTTTTTAGGTATGAATTGCACAGAATCGTAGTGTTTTTAGCTACAAAAATTGATTGAGAGGCCTACTGCTGCCCCGCAACTCGTAATCGATTTACAGCGCGAGCCAACGCCGCTTCTGCTCGTTCGCGATTAATATTTGAATCACGCGAAGCGAGGTGTTCCTGTGCATGTTGACGAGCGGCTTCTGCGCGTTCGACATCAATTTCATACGCCCACTCGGCGGTATCCGCCAACACAGTGACGCCAGTGCGCAAAACCTCGAAAACACCTCCACTGGTTGCGATGGATTGGGGTGTCTCAGATTCGCGGATACGGATTTCACCAATATCCAACACAGTCAGAAAAGGAATGTGCCCAGCGAGGATTTCAAACGAGCCTAGCTCACCGGGTGCTCTCACACTGGTAGCCTCGCCTTCATAAATCAGTTGTTGGGGTGTTCTGATCTCGATGTGTAGTCTTCTTTCAAGCATGTTTAATCCGCTGCCTCTTGTAGTGTCTCGGATTCTGCCTGCTCAAATGCCTCATCGATCGTGCCGATGTAAGCGAATGCCTGCTCTGGGATTTCGTCGCAATCCCCTCTGAGAATTGCTTGACAACCCTCAACGGTATCCTCAATCTTGACATATTTTCCGGGTTTGCCGGTAAAGCGTTGTGCAACAAACATCGGCTGCGTCAGATACTTCTCCAACTTTCTTGCCCGTGAAACTGTTAGCCTTTGCTCGTCTGAGAGCTCGTCCACACCCAAAATTGCGATAATGTCCTTCAAGCTCTCGTAATCCTGAAGTACTGCCTTCACCTGACGAGTTGTGTCATAGTGTGTCTGACCGATAACGTCCGGGTTCAAAATACGGGAGGTAGAGGTCAATGGATCGACGGCGGGAAAGCGTCCCATCTGCTGGATTGAGCGTTCAAGTCGTGTTACAGCGTCGAGATGTCCAAAAACGGCGACAACGGCTGGATCTGTATAGTCGTCAGCCGGGACATAGACGGCCTGAAACGAGGTAATCGAGCCTTGGTGTGTTGATGTAATTCGCTCTTGTAATTCTCCCATCTCTGTAGCCAGTGTTGGCTGGTATCCAACCGCGGAAGGCATACGCCCTAAGAGCGCGGAGACCTCACCGCCTGCGAGGGTAAAGCGGAAAACGTTGTCGATGAAGATCAACACATCCTGTCCACCCTCATCACGGAAGTATTCTGCCATGGAGAGTCCGGCAAGCCCGACGCGCAACCGGGCACCCGGCGGTTCGTTCATCTGTCCAAAAACCATGGCGGTTTTATCCATTACACCGTACTCTTCCATTTCCAACCAAAACTGATTCCCTTCGCGAGTCCGTTCCCCAATCCCGCAAAAAACGGAATAGCCGCTGTGTTGGGTTGCGATATTATAGATTAGTTCAGCGACCAACACCGTTTTTCCAACACCTGCACCGCCGAGGAAACCGACCTTTCCACCTCTTGCGACCGGTTGAATCAAGTCAATGACCTTGATTCCGGTTTCCAACATCTCCGAAACGGTGCTCAGTTCTTCCAGAGGCGGTGGATGGCGGTGAATGGGATACCGCTGTGTTACTTCTACTTCGCCTGCTTCATCAATGGGCTGCCCAGTAACGTCGAAAACACGACCTAGCACCGCATCACCCACAGGCACTGAGATCGGTTCGCCGCGATCGATGGCGCGTGTGCCGCGTACCATTCCATCGGTTGTGTCCATCGCGATAGTGCGGACTCGATTTTCGCCCAAGTGTTGTTGGACTTCAAGCACTAACGCTGTACCATCCGCGCGCTGGACCTCGATTGCGTTAAGAATATCGGGCAATTTCCCCTCTGAAAAATCGAGGTCAACGCGTGCACCGACAATTTCTAAAACTTTGCCTTCGTTCATTATTTATCTCTCTTTCCATCAATTATTTATATTACCAATTTCATATAGTTAATAAGACTGTGCTAAACTTCCATTGGATTATAATCTGCGATGTTATTTTTTTAGGAACGCTTCGACGAAGTTGAATTTTATGGTAGATTTT
>JAKZSX010000013.1:0-4145 GCA_047517405.1 Candidatus Poribacteria bacterium
CTCCTTATCGGTTATAGTTCCCGGTGTAAATGCCCGTGACGTGCATCCGGCGCAATGACACTGACCCACTGAATGCCTTTTACAGTGTCGTCGGGAATATGGCCATGCTCCACTCCTTTAGGAGTTACAATCAAATCGCCCGGCCCAATCTGATACGACTGGCTCGTGCCATCAGGGGTGCGCAAGGTGACAGTCGTTATGCCTTCGGTAAAATACCAATGCTCATCGAAGTCATGATAGTGCAGCTCTGTTGGTTGATCTTTAGATACCGCAAAGTGACCAATGCTTCCCATATCCACTGGATCGAGGAGGGACTTGACCTCTTCTCCAACGCGCTCTCCATCACTGAGCCTGACCACATAGATGTCCGTTTTCATTTTTGTCTCCTTCGGTTCTCAGATTGTTTTGTATCTGTTTGATACCCATTGCGACAACCTGTCCCATCAAGTTCGCAGCGAGGATGTTATCACAAATTGGACGGGGGATGCTATCAAAAAACGGTGGGTTTTGAAGGGTATACTCACTTAACGCCAATCTATAATTGATGTGGACATCCCTCCGATATGCCCAAGGTAAAGAATGGGTGGGAAAATTCAAAACCGCCGCAAGAGTTCTAAACGTCCAAAAACTAACGCATCTATTAATGCCTGCAAAATTGATCCCGAATATGATACAATAATGAAAGTTGCTATTTATAGGAACTATTGCAAATCGCGCTAGGAGCCAATCATCACTCGTAGTGGATTGCCAAATCCACTGCACAAGATACCTAGCACATTGCGGGGCAGCATACCAAACAGTGTATTGCCACAGTATTGACTCAATCTGCCCGGTACGTTACATTAGAGTCCGGATGTTTATGGCTTGGATCTGTCTATCCAAGCCGAGCCGCTTTGACAACTAGCAGCTTAGGTTACAATAAAGACGCGGATAAATTCTATCACTGAATCACAATTCTAATCATGAAACTAAAAATCCCTAAACTTTTTAGAGGTTCAAAGCAGAAAGTAACAACTCCATCGGTTGCCGAGGAAGCAAAGCCCATCGAACAACCGCAACCGTTCGATCCAGAGGGAGTCCGGTATTGTCCAGATCATCCGTTCCCTCCCTATCGGCATGTGCCGGGGACCACCCCGCACCCAATCAGAGATCCACGAGGGCATAGCCACGGCTTGGAGGAGGACGATAGTCCAGTTTCCCTGCCTGCAGATTGGTGTCAAACTGAGGATTATCTGTACGGCATCGATCTCTATAATTTTGCCTACTGGTGGGAAGCTCATGAGGCCTGGGAAGGGCTTTGGAATAAAACAGAGGATGATTGTCGGTTGTTTCTGCAAGGGTTAATTCAAATTTCGGCGTCGCTGATTAAGTACCATATGCGACAACTCCGTGGGCTACAGAGTCTTTCGACCAATGGACGCAAGAAAGTACATCAGGTACTAACCAACCTCGACGACCCGACAGGGCTGTACATGGGTGTGAACCTGCCCGAATTCCTAGCCTGCCTTGACACATTTTTCGAGCCGTTCTTTTCCGATACAGTTTCGGAGCAAACTTACTCTCACGTGACAGCAAAACCGCTCATTCGTTTGCATCTCTAAACTTCAGTTGGAGTTAAAGCGGAGTCACTTTTTAGTGACTTGCAGCATCTCACGAATCGTGTTATAATTATACGAACTAGATGATTATATAAAGCCAAATCTCAACTAAACATAGTACTTAATCTAACAATAAACATAGGGGGGTTCATGGTTCGCTATAGAAAACACACTTTGCCTATTACGATTTTGGCTGCTGCTGTCATTGTTGTGCTCTTTCTCGTGCCGTTAGGAGAGAAAACTGCGTTAAGCGAAAACATTATCACGCTGCAGAAGGTTTTAATAGAGGTGATTAGAAAGGCAGATGTGAATTACTACAAAAACATCGATCAGGAGGAGATGCTTGAAGGTGCAATCAAAGGCGCGCTTGCCGCTTTGGATGATCCCTATTCTTTCTACTTACCACCTATGGATCAGAAACGCGAAGCGGAGAATCTCTACCACGCAAAATTTGGCGGACTCGGTATTCGGATTTATGCAGATAAAGGCTTTATAAAAATTGCTCGACCCCTGTCCAATACCCCAGCAATGCGAGCGGGATTGCAAGCGGGCGATTATATAACCAAAGTCGATGGGGAGGCAATTCATATTGGTACGGGGGAACAAACACTTCTAGATGTCGTTGATGTTTTAAGAGGAATTATTGGCACAGAGGTTACAATTACGGTGCAGCGCCGGGGTCATCCGGACCCATTTGATGTCACATTGACCCGTGAGGAGATTGAAATCACTAGCGTTGAACAAACAATGCTAGGGGATGGAATCGGTTATATAAAAATTGAGAACTTCACCGGTAGAACGGTTGAAGAGTTCAGACGGGCATTAGACACCTTACTTAATGCTGAAGACGGGACAATGAAGGCACTGATTTTGGATCTCCGGGATAATCCGGGTGGACTGCTTCAAGCTGCCTACGACGTAGCAGACGCCTTTATCGCCGAAGGGATTATTGTATCAACACAGGGACGGCTTAATAGATATAATCAACAGTATCCGGCAACGCCTGACACACTCTGCCCAGCGGAGGTGGAGCTCATTGTGCTTGTGAACGGGTATAGTGCGAGTGGTTCTGAAATTGTCGCGGGAGCTATCAAGGATTCCAAGCGAGGAGCCATTCTCGGCACAAAAACTTTCGGCAAAGGCGTTGTTCAACAAAGGTTTCCGCTGCGGACCTTAAACAATGCTGGGGCAGTCTCACTCACTATCTCGACTTACTATACACCGAACGGCACCTCAATACACGAGGATGGGATTGAGCCAAACCGCGTGGTTGGGATGAGCGAACTGGACGAGATAACGGCGCTGATGCGGCAAAAAATGCTTATAGGGCAACATCTCAAGAAGTTCGTCGAAGAATGGATTGAGGCCACAGAGAAGGAGATCGGGGAGACACCCAAGGATTTCTCTAAGTTAGAGGCTGATCTTCCAGAATTAATGGCGACGCTTGCCGAAAACGATATCACACTCGATATTGATATTGTCAAGAAGGACGCAAATAAGCTCTTTAACGCAAATGTCGGCATTCATCAATTGATCGATCTCCCTAATGACAACCAGTTGCAGGACGCAATCCAGCTAATCAAGACGGGTGGAATTGAGGCAATCCTTGCACCTGCACCACCCGAGACGGTAGACCTGTAACATACTTCCCAAGCTGAAGCATTGGGAATATGTCGCAAAGCGAGTATGTAACTTTTTCTGGGTTACAGCGGTCGGATATAGTGAATCTGTCGGGCAATTTCGGCAAAGCCCATCTTCGGATAGAATGTCGTTCCAATCTGATTCTGTTCCAGCGTCTCAATCCGTACGTAAAGCATCCCTTCTTCTTTAAGATACGCCAACGCGGTGTCTATCAGTTGTCTCCCCAACCCTTGCTGTTGGAAGTTTGGGTGCACAGACAGATTTGGGATGCCACCGATTTTCGTCCGGTGGTTGACGTAGGTAGTAATATAACCCGCTACTTCCCCGTCAACCTCTGCGACGAATACGCCCTCCGCATTAACTTCCACATCATTGTCAATGTGCGGCATCTTGCGCTGCTTCCAATCTAACTCATTGATGACACCGAACTTGTCTTCGATATTCTTATCGATTGAAACCCCCTCGAAGCAAATTGCGGTGATTTGTCGTAGCGTTTCAAGATCTGACGGTCGATATTTCCGTATCACGGTTTCTCCTTCCTACCAATTGCTGCTAGGGACGAACCCGTAGTGGTAATTCCAGTTCATTCCGCTTCCGAGCTGTCTCACCACAATCGGGGACCTATACGATGTTCAGCAGCCAACCGGGTTCTTGATGTTGTGTCTCATGTCCAAAGCGAGCCAGAAATCAACTGTTTCAGATACTGTATTTCATGGGAAGCTGTCTCGTAGGGCGGATGGTGGCTGCCATGTTCGATAGAGATGTAACCATCAAAACCCTTATCCTTCAATACCCGTGCAAACTCTGTAAAATCCTCGTCCCCAGCATCTAGAAACGTTAGATTGGGCCAACTCCCGATCCAGTTATGTGCATGGACATGAACAACATGGGGTCCCAACTCCGCCG
>JAKZSX010000014.1:0-12805 GCA_047517405.1 Candidatus Poribacteria bacterium
TCTTGTAAAACGCTCTGCTCACGAGCAAAACAACAGTAATCTAACGCATTACGGAATTGATCCTCACTTGTGGGCCCCTTCGGTGTCCAGTCGTTTGTAACGGGATTGTAGTTGTAGAAAAGATAAGGGTTGGGAGGTGCGGGTACACACAGCTGAATCAGAAAGACAGAGAATATAATACTTAATATACAAAATCTGAAATATACCAATCTAGCTTTCAAGTAATGTTTCCTTTTTTAAGTGGCTGCACGCCACGTCCAAGTTCATTAGATTAACCTGCTTAGGCATCTTATAGTTTAACATCCACATCATTCGCTTTGCCCGTAAATTTTCGTGTGTTTCATTTCCAGTTTGACAAACCTCTAATAAGTCCTTATAATTTTATATATGCCCTCAATCAAATTAAAGTGCTTTTTTATCCCATCACATGGGCATGATGGTGACCTGGAGATGATTGGAGTTATGGTAAAAATTGGCAATACAGCGTTAGGAGACTTTCCGCTGCTGTTAGCCCCGATGGAAGATGTAAGCGATCCACCTTTTCGTGCAATGTGTAAAGTAGGTGGAGTAGACATGATGTATACGGAATTTATCTCTTCTGAAGGGCTGATCCGAAACGCTCGACAAAGTGTCATGAAATTAGATATTTTTGAATCGGAACGGCCGATAGGCATTCAGATTTTTGGGAACGACATTGAGTCGATGAAAGCAGCAGTCGGAATTGCAGAACGGGTGAACCCGGATCTAATTGACATCAATTACGGTTGCCCTGTCAAGAAGGTTGCGTGCAAAGGGGCAGGAGCAGGGATATTGCGCGATGTTCCGAAGATGGTTAGGATGACCCAGGAGATAGTCAAATCGACAACTTTGCCTGTCACCGTCAAAACTCGACTCGGTTGGGATGAAACGACGCAATACATCGTTGAGGTCGCAGAAAGATTGCAAGATGTGGGCATCCAAGCGATTTCGATTCATGGACGGACCCGCGTACAGATGTATAAAGGTAGCGCGGATTGGAGGTTGATTGGTGAAATTAAAAACAACCCTCGCATGACAATTCCCGTTTTTGGCAATGGGGATGTGGATACCCCGCAGAGAGCACAGAGGATGCGTCAGGAATACGGCGTGGATGGGGTGATGATTGGGCGAGCGGCCATCGGTTACCCATGGATCTTTAGAGAGATTAAACACTATTTTTCGACTGGACAACTGCTCCCTCCTCCTTCCATTAAAGAACGGTTGAAGACCTTAAGAAAGCATTTAGAGCTTTCCATTAAATGGAAGGGAACAAGACATGGCATTTTGGAGATGAGAAGGCACTATAAAAACTATTTAAAGGGCATACCGAGCGCCAAAGTTTATCAAGAAAAATTAGTAACTCTCAAGAGCCATGAAGAAATTGTAGAAGTCATAAGTGACATACAAGGGCACCTTGAGTCTATGATGTTCACCTTCAGTCCTATTGGGCAGGGAGGACAGCAAGTAACACGGATTTATTGATAGCATCAATTTCCGATTAAAAGTGAAACATTACTACCTGCACTAGTCACGTATGATAGCGGCAGCTAGTGCGTAATTATCAAACAGAACTGTTCAAGAAACGATCCGGAGGTATCTATATTTATAATGTCTGAAAACCGAGACGCAGGTGTGTCGATTGTTCCTATTGGTGGATTAGGGGAGTTCGGCATAAACATGATGATGTACCAATATGGCGACGACATCATTGTGGTGGATGCCGGACTCATGTTCCCGGAAGCTGATATGCTGGGCGTGGATCTAGTTTTCCCAGACATCACATACCTGCTTGAGAACCGAGATAAGATTAAGGGCATCATTATCACCCATGCACATGAGGACCATGTAGGTGGGCTTGCATTCTTTCTTCGCCAAATTAACGTTCCTATTTACGGCACCGAATTAACCCTTGCCTTAGCAAAGGGGAGGCTACGCGAATATGGCGTTTTGCAAATTGCGCAGCTGAACATCATCCATCCTGATGACACGCTGCAATTGGGTTGTTTCAACCTAGAGTTTATTCATGTTGCACACAGCATCCCCGATACAGTTGCGGTCGCTATTCACACACCCGTGGGAATCGTTGTCCACGCCAGTGATTTTAAGTTCGATCAAACTCCCGTTGACAATCGCCTGACTGAGATTCCGAAACTTGCTGCGCTCGGAGAGAAGGGTGTTCTACTGCTCATCTCTGACAGCACCAATGCGGACCGACCGGGGTTTACCCCTTCTGAACGTTCAATCTATCCTGACCTGAACGACATATTTCATAGAACAACGGGCGGACTTTTCCTTGCCACCTTTTCGTCAAGCCTACACCGTATCCAACAATTCATAGAGCTCGCGGTTGCACATCGCCGCCTAATTGCGGTCAGCGGACGCTCAATGATTAACAACATCCGGACAGCATCCGAGCTAGGCTACTTAGATGTACCACACGATCTCCTGATCGATGCGCGTGAAGCAGATCGTTTTGCTCCCCATGAAGTTGTGGTGCTCAGCACGGGCAGTCAGGGCGAGCCTAGGTCTGCGATGGCACTCATCGCAAAGGATGAGCATGCGTTTTTGCATATTGAGCCGGGGGATACCGTCGTAATTTCCGCGAGAATCATCCCAGGTAACGAGCAATCAGTCCGGCATATGATTAACCACTTGCTGCGGCGTGGTGCGCATATTTTACATGAAAGGAATGCCAATGTCCACGTTTCGGGGCATGGTGCGCAGGAAGATCTTAAACTGATGTTCAACTTAGTTCGACCGAAGTTTTTTATTCCAGCACACGGCGAATACAGTAATCTTGTACAACACGCTGAACTCGCAGAGGAGGTCGGGATATCTCGGGAGAATATCACCGTTGCTGAAGACGGCGATTTAATCGCTTTAACTTCTAACTTCTGCGGTGTACAGGGCAAAGTGCCGGCGGGCCGTGTTCTCGTCGATGGGAAGATAGACATGGGGGTTGAGAACATTGTGGTACATGACCGGCAGCAGCTCGCTCAAGATGGCATGGTCATTCCGATCGTCGTTCTCAATAGCAATAGCGATGAACTGACCGCAGGACCGGACATTGTTTCGAGGGGCTTTGTCTACATGGATGAATCCGAAGATCTAATGAACGAAGCCAAAGAGGTAGTCATCCACGCAATCAACCACTTGAGTCCGGAGAGCAAGAGTGAAACGGAAACGGTGCAGGAAGAGATTCGGATAGTCTTGCGGCGGTTTTTCAAAAAGAAGACGGATCGGCGTCCGATGGTACTTCCTGTCGTCATGCGAACTTGATACTGAAATTGAGACTGTAATAAAGCGGTCGGACCTGTTAAAGCCGTGAGATTCAGTGGAGGCTAATCGATTGCGAGTTGGATAGACCATTACAAATCGAAAATCACCTGTGCTACCCATCGATTATCCGGGATTTTCTCGACAATTAATTGGTGGTAGGTGATACTTTTGATCTCTGTATACACAACGTGCTTCGCAAAATCCACTAGCTCACCATAGGCAACCGCTGCCACCCGGTACGGATTCTCGGAAATTTCCCTAATCTCCACCTGTCGAAAGAAAATTTCCTCGACCTCGTGCCGAAAATTTAATTCACCCAGCCAAGCGACCATTAACTCTTCGAGTGATTCCGCCGACACCTCAATTTCGATTTGTGCCGTTGTACCAATTGTGGAGAGGTCTGCGATTGCCTCAAGCAACCCTTGCGCTGCGTTGATGAACAGTTCTTCTAGGGAGTCTCCATAGGCGCGAATCCCGATATCGCCGGTATGTTCTATATATTCGTATCTTTTCATCAAACGCACTTCCCTTTGAATAGCACTACAACAAATATCCTTCGATTAGAAAGTCAGTGTCGATTTGAGCCGTTTTTACGTCACGGAGTTCAAATGCCTCAGCTAAGCGGGTAACCCCAGCACCACCAATCGGACCGGGCGCGTCTTTGCCACCAATTAGTTTAGGCGCAACAAAGAAGACCAGTTTATCGACAATTCCTGCTTGTAAGGCAGCGGCATTGATTTCTCCGCCGCCTTCAATCAGCACGCTCGTGATTTCCTTGCGCCCAAGCTCTCGCATTAATCCCCTTAAACAGACCCGTCCTTCTTTTTCTTCGACGATTAGTATATCAGCACCGGCGGACTTCAAGGCTTCAATTTTCTCTGAAGGCGCATTTTCTGTTACGGCGATTAAGGTCCCCGCACTGCTATCCGGATTGAAAATTTTCGCTCCAAGCGGCGTGCGGCCGTGTGAGTCAACAACGATACGGATTGGGTCTTCATTCTTACGCTCTGATAAGCGTGCGGTCAACGATGGGTTATCTTGCAACACGGTTCCGATACCGACGAGAATAGCATCAACTTGAGTACGAATCTCATGCCCTTTCATCCGTGATGCCTCAGAGGTAATCCACTGGGATTCACCCGAGGCGGTAGCGATTTTCCCATCTAGGCTGATTGCGGATTTGAGGATGACGAAGGGATAACCTGTCGTAATATACTTGATAAATACTTCGTTAAGTTGCCGGGATTCAGCCTCACAGAGCCCTACCTGAACACGTACTCCAGCTTCCTCAAGCTGTCGTATGCCACTGCCAGCGACTCGCGGATTCGGATCCTTCATTGCAACAAAAACGTTGGCTAGCTTCGCACGGATCACCGCTTCGGTGCAAGGCGGTGTCCGTCCCCAATGACAGCACGGCTCTAGTGTGACATACATTGCCGCGCTCTCTGCAAATCCTTTTGCCTGATTCAGCGCATGAATTTCGGCGTGAGCCTCCCCCGCCTTTTGGTGATAACCTTCGCCGATAATTTCACCATCCCGAACAATCACCGAACCGACTAGTGGATTCGGGCTGGTACGTGCCCGCGCTTTCGCGGCTAGTTCCAAGGCGTACTCCATAAATTTTCGATCTGTCGCTGACCATTGGTTGTGTTTCGACAAGGATAACTCCATCAATCTTTCGTTGGGGGTAAAGGACTTCCGCCACAATTGATTTCTTGATAATTATATCACGAACCATCCTACAAAGCAAAAGGAACAAGAAATAGTAGCTCGTGTCAACAGAAACTGCAAAACGCAAAGAACGCGAAACGTGAAAACCGTTTGTTCATTGGTGCCTGACCTACGGTGATACAAAGATTCGATTGCTATTGCACGCTTTCTTAACATGAGTTGAAGTGGTTTTAGGGGATTTCTTGCGCATGTTGCTGCTCAGAAATGGTATAATTTTGGTGTAGCTAGCAGGTCATCCCCAGTACTTTTGGCTGAAGAAATCTGGAGACAACGGATTAAGTACGGTTGTGTCATGTATCCAAATATACGGTTGATAAGACGTTATGAGAATGAAATTACTTGAATCAATACCAAACTCGATTAGCGCAAAGGTTAGAGGACTACTCTTCACAGGAGAGGAGGAGCTTATCCGTGTATCCACCGACCTAAATCAGGAAGGGGGGTTTGGATCCCAGTGGTTGATCGTTACGGATAAACGTCTCCTGATTGTCCCAACGATAGGCCTTGACGGCGTTATTGAGGTGCCCATTGAGGAGTTAGCCCTTGCGCAGACCGAAGCACTCGTTGGTGGAGGGTGTCTGATTATCGAGCGGAAGAAGAAAGCAACCGTCACGATTCCCTACTCCAGTTCTTTGGCAGAAAAGTTTTCTGAAGTCACACGAGGAATTGAGCAACTTCGTAAGGGAGAACCTTTCCTGATTAACACGCACCTTGACCGCACACGATGCGAAAAGTGCGGTAGGCTACTTCCTGAAAAGAACGGCATTTGTCCTGCCTGTATCCGGCGGCTTGCGACGTTGCAGCGTATTGCCAGCTACCTAAAGCCTTATAAAAAACGCGCCATTCTCTTGGCAATCGTTTCCTTGATAGGGATGGGTACAGCAGTTATTCCTCCAATGCTAACCCGGCAAATAGTGGATGGCGTCTTCGTGCCGAAGGAGGGAAACACCGATAGCATGTCCGAACGGTTGACGCTGCTCGGTTTACTGGTACTGGGCATGGTCGGCATACGCGTGTTGAACTGGGGGATGGAATGGGCGCACGGTTGGACGGTGAGTTGGCTGGGAGCGCGTATCACCGCCGATATCCGCAACCGGCTTTATCAGCAGCTTGAGTTGCTTTCGCTGCAATTTTACGATAGGCGGCAGGTCGGCGCGGTCATGTCCCGTGTGACCAGAGATGCCGGCAGGTTACAGGAATTTTTGGTGGAAGGACTGCCCTACTTGATCATCAACGTCTTGATGCTTTTCGGTATTTTAGGCATTTTGTTTTGGATGCATTGGCTGTTGACACTACTTATCCTTGTGCCAGTTCCGTTTATGATTGGGTGGGGTGTTATCTTTTGGAAACGGATGCGACTTTACTTCAACAAATGGGATCAGGCGTGGTCAGATATGATGGCAACGGTGAATGAAGTGTTGTCCGGTATCCGTGTAGTTAAAGCCTTTGCCCAAGAGGTGAGGGAAATTGCTGCATTTCAGGCGCGGAATAAGAAGATTCGACAACTTGCTATTCGGACAGAGATTAACTGGGAGATTTTCTTCGCCACAACAACCCTCTTGACCAGTTTTGGGATACTGATTGTATGGTTTTTCGGTGGACGGGAGGTAATCCAAGACGAATTGACGTTAGGAACACTGCTGGCGTTCTACGCTTACATGTGGATGCTCTATGAACCGATAGAGTGGTTTGGGCAGGTCAATAGCTGGATGACACGAGCATTTGCCGGCGCAGAGCGTATTTTCGAGGTCATTGACACGCCAGCCGAAGCGTACAAGGACCCCAATGCGCGTTCAATATCTTCCATTGAGGGCCATGTCGTGTTCAAAGATGTCACTTTTGGTTACGATAAGAGCAAGCCTGTTCTCCATGAGATTAACCTTGATGTCCTACCCGGTGAGATGGTAGGGCTTGTGGGGAGATCGGGGGTTGGCAAGACGACCACTGTGAATTTAATCTGTCGATTCTATAATGTAGACCAAGGCATAATTGAGGTTGATAGCGTACCTATTCAGAAAATTCGGCTTGAGGATTTGCGACGCCAAATTGGCATCGTGCCACAGGAGCCGTTTCTGTTCAGTAGCACGGTTGCGGAGAATATCAGCTACGGCAAACCTGGAGCGAGTTTCGAGGAGATTATGGAGGCGGCAGTCGCAGCGAACGCTCACAATTTTATCGTTGCCAAACCTGATGGCTACGATACTCAGGTAGGAGAGCGTGGGGGTGAGCTCTCAGGCGGTGAAAAACAGCGCGTCGCCATTGCTCGCGCTATCCTCCACGACCCCAAAATCCTCATCCTTGATGAAGCAACTTCGTCGGTAGATGTGGAGACAGAGAAGCAGATTCAAGAAGCTATCGCTCGACTCGCTCGGGGGCGTACTACCATCGCAATTGCTCACCGCTTATCAACACTACGGAATGCGGACCGCCTAGTCATACTTGAAGGAGGTCGTATTGTTGAGATGGGGACTCATAACGAGTTAATGGAGAAAAAGGGAATATTCTACGAACTGGTGGAGCTACAACAACAGACCTCAGAGATTATTGCAGTCAAGGAGTAACCGATCTGGAAGATATTTAATATGGATTGACAGATTCACGTCAAAGCTGTGATCAGAACAAGGGGATAAAAATGGCGAAATACCGAGGTGCAGTTATCGGACTCGGGTGGATGGGTATGCTCTACGACCTAGCCCAGCGCATGGGAGTGTGGCATGTTGACGATAATGAACGTCCCACACCTGAACTGGACATCCACCGCAAATTTTACTACCACGATCGACATTTGCCGAGAAAATCAATGCCGAGCAGCTACTCGGAGACGCTGGCAGATCGTCCGGAGATAGAATTGGTTGCTGCCGCCGAACGGGATCGCAGACGACTCGCAGCTTTCGAGAAACGTTATGGTATCCAAGCACTATACACCGATGCTAAGGAGATGCTGCGACAGGAAAAACCGGATATTGTCGCTATTTCTACCAATACCAAAGGACGCGCTGACCTGACCTGCTATGCCGTAGAATGTGGCGCGAAAGGGATTGTGACAGAGAAGCCGATGGCTTACACCCTTGAGGAGGCAGACCGTATGGTTAAAACGTGCGCCGATGCCGGTGTGCCTCTCTGCTGCGGTGCTATTTCGACTAGCCATCCCGCGTTTGGCACTGCAAAGGATTTGATGGCAAGCGGTGCTATCGGCGAAGTGCTTTCCATTGAGGCAGAGTCGGACAAGAATCTATCCCAGCACCAAAACTGGTCGTATTTTGTCGACAGCACACCCGCTTGGGTCATTGGCTTGGGAGACCTGCCCAAACGCGAATCGGGTAGTAACGAGTTCCGCGGTCAGGGCATGATGGTCACTGACACGGGTCTTGTTGTGCATTTCAGGAAAGGTGCTCCGGCTGTTCGAATCACCGGCACGGAGGGTGAGCTTTTTCACCCGGAGCATTACTCCGACTGGACTCTGTTTCAGGATGTGGATACCCCCGCCGGGAGGCACCGGATAGAGATGCCGTGGCCTGGATCTAAAATGCAGGTCGGCGGTGGTGCTATCAACGGGCTAGCGGATGTTATGGACTGCTTGGCGGGCAAACTCGACGAACCGAAAAATTCAGGCAGACGGGTCGCTATCGCGCTCGAAGTCGAGATTGCCATAAAGTTGTCTTCAGCTCAAGGCGGTCAGCGAATTGACCTACCGTTAAAGGAGCGTTCCCTGGCCCTTGAGTACGACTGGCATAGATAGAGGAACGAAGTTTTGATTCTGAACAAACCGACGCTCAAAGCCGTTCTCATGTTCACGGTAATTCTCTGGATTGTGCCTCTGGTGAGTTTTGCCAAAGATGGAAAATGGAGTCGGAAAGCGGATATGCCAACCGCAAGATTTGCACTATCCACCAGCACAGTGAAAGGGAGGATTTATGCCGTTGGCGGAAGGGTGGGGAACACGCTATTGTCTAAGACGGAAGAATATAACCCTCTGACAGACAAGTGGACGAAGAAAGCCGACATGCCAACCCCACGGGAGGGATTTTCCACGAGTTCGGTGACTGATAAGATTTACGCTATTGGTGGCGGGAACCTCGGCGGGATGCTTGCTGTCGTCGAAGCATACGATCCAGCGACGAACAGTTGGACACAGAATGCAGAGATGCCCACCCCACGATGGGGGTTATCAACCAGTGTCGTCAACGGGAAAATTTACGCCATTGGGGGCGATGACATTGCGCTAACAACAGTTAAGGTATATGACCCAGCGACAAACACTTGGGCGCGTAGAGCGGATATGCTCACTCCGAGATGGGGATTATCGACCAGCGCTGTCAACGAAAAGATTTATGCTATTGGTGGAACACCGAATGGTCTTGAAAGCCTTCGCACCGTCGAAGTCTACGACTCGGTGACAAACACTTGGGCACCGAGGTCAGACATGCCCACTCCAAGATGGGGGTTATCAACTAGCACCGTCAACGGAAAAATCTATGCTGTTGGTGGAACACCAAATGGTCGTGACGGGCTTCGGAGCGTTGAAGTCTATGACCCGGTGACGGATACTTGGACAAAGGCACCGGATATGCCTACCGCAAGAGGAAACCTTTCTGCTAGCACTGTCAACGGAAAAGTCTATGCCATCGGAGGGTCGCAGGGATTGTTGCGCCGAGCACTTGCAACCGTGGAAGCGTATGATACCGGATTACCGCCTCAAAACGTTCAATCAAGGAGCAAACTCGCTACAATATGGGGTGAACTGAGAGTTGAAAGGTGATACAAGTAAGCAATCCATCTGCTATCAGGCGTGAATCAAGCTCGATAGGTATTGGTAAGCTTCAGCAACATACTGGGGGAGATTTTCTGGGTCTTCGACCTCTAACTCAACGGCAAGTGGACCGCAGTAGTCGATCGCGCGAAGTTCATGGAGCAAACCCGGCATGTCGATTTCTCCCTCCCCGATTGGGACGGATTGGGAGCCGACATGATCTTTCACATGGACATTGTAAATACGGTCAGGGTATTTGCGGATGAGTGCTTTCCAGTCCACACCTGCCTCATGAAAATGTCCTGTGTCAATTGTAATACCGATCTGTTTTGTGGTGATATGTGCGAAAATTTCGTCGTAATCCACCTCATTCTGGAATTGGGAGCCCGTATGTGGCTCCAGTGCCACTTTTATAGGCAGACCGTTAATCGCTATAGTGAGTTTGTCGAGCCCGACAAGCGTGTGTTTCAAACCGTCTGCCTGCCGCTTCCCTCCTGAAAACACAACCAGCGGGCATTTTAGCTTGACAGCTGCCTCAATATTGAGCAGCAAATCTTCGACGGAATTTTCTGCTGCCTCGACGGAGTCGGTAGAAATTGCTGACGCGTAAACCTCTGTTAGCCCTTTCAGACCTGCCTCGGCCGCGTGATGCTGTAGCTCCTCTGTATCCAACCACCGGATAAGACCAGGCGTCCAAGTAATGGGCCCCGCCAATCCCCAATGGGTATAGCCCGCTCTCGGTGCGTGCTTGAACGTTTCTAAAATTTCATCCAAAGGTGGATTCCGCAACGCGCATGTCGTGCACGATAGAATTATTTTACTCATAAGTCCTCCCTAAATAGATTAAGTCCATGCCGAAACTATGAATATGATTTGCTCATTCCTGTATTTCTGGGATCGTTGATTTCCGTTGACACCGCCTTCCAAATCCGTATAATATTCGGCGATAAATGTGGTAAAATCAGTGAACCAATCCTAACGGAAACAAGGTCAAAACAGAAAAAAGATGGAAAAGGCGAAAGCATTCGCACCCGGTAATCTCTCTTGTGTATTTAAGATTATCCCTCATCCAGAAGCGACCAAAATGCACTCGCTCGGCATGGGGTTTACCATTACAGAAGGCGTTGTCGTAACGGTTTCCCAGCATAATAGCCAAACCAGTGTCCGATTCAACGGCAGCGGGATAGATTTTCCCACCGTTGTGTCAGTTGTCCAAAAGTTGACACCCCAGCCGATAGAAATAGAAATTGATTCTCCCTTACCGCTCGGCTGTGGGTTCGGGTTGAGTGGAGCGGCTTCGCTCGCCACGACGTACGCGCTCAATGTCCTACTAGGACTGGACAAATCTGCGGAAGAATTGGCGATGATTGCCCACGTGGCTGAAGTGGAGAATCGGACGGGGTTGGGAGACGTCTGTGCCCAATACCACGGTGGCTGTCTCATCAAATTGAAAAAAGGCTATCCCCTCGCTGCGGAACGGCTGCCGATTCCAGAACAGCCCATCTACTACCGATATTTCAGCTCCATCCAGACGAAAACCATCCTCGAAAACGCCGATCGGAGAGACCGGATCAACAGAGCAGCTGATGAGGCATTGCAGGCTTTAGAAGGACTGACGAAATCGGACGCGGTTGACTTTAACGCCTGTATTCAATTGTCCAAACAGTTCTCCGTCAATAGTGGATTGTTAGAGGACACGCGTGTGCAGGAGGTCATCCATGAGATTGAGGCGGCGGGAGGGGTTGCGTCCATGATTATGTTGGGAAATGCCGTGTTCAGTACTCAATCTTTTGAAGGGGCGACCGAAACAAAGCTCTCTAGAGGTGAAAAAGGGAGGTTATTATGAGCGATGTTCCTGAGGGCCATCCTCGATATGTGTCGTTGAGGCTGCGCGATACAATTGTCGCCGGTGTGGAGAGTGGCGTGACCTCCATCCATGGCTTGATGGCGCATGGTCGTGGCGAAGCCTTCGATTACCTCATAGGTGAAAAAACACAACCCTTCGCTATAGCCGCCATTCGCGCTGGGGCAGCTACCCTTGTGCTCGCCGAGCATCCCGTAATCTCCGTTAATGGAAATGTCGCGGCACTGACACCCGGTGAATTGGTGACGTTTTCAAAGGTCCTCAAAGCCCCGTTAGAGGTGAATATCTTCCACACCTCGAAAGAACGGGAGAGTGCGATACAGGCGCATCTAAAAAAACATGGGGCGGTTCACGTATTAATGCCCACAACGGACGCGCAACTTTCGTTTATAGACTCAAACCGGAAGCTTGTCCATCCAGAGGGGATCTTTCGCGCCGATGTAGTGTTCGTTCCGCTTGAGGATGGCGATCGTTGCGAAGCGTTGCACAAGATGGGCAAAACAGTAGTCACGGTTGACCTTAACCCGATGTCGCGAACCGCTAAACGGGCGGGTGTAACCATTGTGGACAATGTGGTTCGAGCTTTGCCGCTGCTGATTCAGGAGGTTCAAACGTTGCAAAACACATCTCCCACTGTGCTAAAGGAAATAGTCTCCCAATACAGCAACGACAAGACCCTGCAAGCAGCAGTCCAATGGATTCGCAGAGAGCGATAAACCCTACGCTCCGCTAACCTCCTCATTCGCCCGTTTGACGAGTGCGTTCATGTAGGCAATGGTGTAAGCAGTCCCGCTTCGATCGCCCACCATAGACGGGATGTGATCTGGGATCGCAACGCCCTTGAAGTTCACCTCGCGCATCACTTTCATCACCTGATACATGTCCTGATAGCCGTTATCTACAAAGGTTTCGACAAAATGGGGCAGCGGCTGATCTACATTGCGGAAATGTACCTTAAAGACCTTGCCCCATTCACCGAAGAATCGCATGGATTCTAGGACATCCTTACCCATCAACTCGCCCCCCTCTAACCAGCAACCGACACAGAGACACATCCCGACGTTAGGACTGTCAGCGATTTCAAACGCTCGCTTGTAACCTTCAAAGCTGCTGAAGATGCAGCGCGGGATGCCTGCTAGTCTTGGCACAGGGGGGTCGTCAGG
>JAKZSX010000015.1:0-5288 GCA_047517405.1 Candidatus Poribacteria bacterium
GCCAATATCTGCCTTGACACACACGGCGGCTACGGCTTTGTAGATGAATACGATGTGGAGCGCAAGTTTCGGGAAACGCGGCTCTTTCAAGTCGCCCCGGTCAACAATAACCTAGTGCTCGCCTATCTTGCCACCCACGTATTGGATCTGCCCCGATCATATTAGATAGTGGCTCATGTTAAGAAATCGTAGGACAGCCCCCGAGTTTTTGTCAACACCTTCGGTATCTCTTTGCGCTTTCTTTTTATATGAACCTAGATATGAACCTAGGTGGTAAAGATATAGGGCGTGTTGACATTTGACGGCACGTAGGTTGGGTTGAACAGCAACCGTGAAACCCAACACCCAGTCCAACTGAATCAGGAAACAGGAGTAGGCACGTCGCTTTGAATCCCAGTTTATCGGGACTCCGCCGTGCCGTAATGTGCACACTGGTTACGGCATACGGAGTATGCCTACTACTATATAGGCTGAACACCAACCTGTAGGGGTTGGGTTTCCCAACCCGTTGGGCGAGGGAACCTCGCCCCTACGATTAGGTATGTATCGGCGAATTACGGACACGCCTCACATAAATGTCAACAGAACCTAGGATAACCCAAGTTTCTAGTGTTAATTCAAGTAGCCCCCTAAAGCCTCAACGCGGCAATATGTGTATCAAAACGCACTATACCTGTAGGTTGGGCATCTTGCCCGACACAAAGCCCCAGTATCTTTGAATCCCGATCTTATCGGGGAGGAGTGCAATGTATATAGGGGTGTTGATATGTCTCCAAAGCCCCAGCGGGGCGACATGTGTATAGCAAGCACGACACAACCACTCCTAAAGCCCCAGAGAGG
Source organism: Candidatus Poribacteria bacterium (assembly GCA_047517405.1). GTDB lineage: Bacteria > Poribacteria > WGA-4E > WGA-4E > PCPOR2b > PCPOR2b. The sequence goes on from JAKZSX010000015.1 coordinate 841, forward strand.
CGATATGTGTGTAGTAAATTTGGTTATTTCGAGTAGATGTCGAGTATGGGAACTCGACCTTTAGCTATCTAGCAACTTAGGTTAGGATAGCTAAAGGTCGAAAACGGGAGTGAATGATTCAGGCTTAAATTCTGAAAATGAAGCGTCGAATCAGTGGTGGGGTGCGTTACACAGCAGGCTTCCCTCGTGGGGGCAACCAACCTGTTCAATCTGAATGGTCGTATGGAAAATACTGAATTGCGTTTGCAGCTTGTCGTTAATCTCCTGTCGTAATTCGTGCGAGGATCTGCTTGCGCCCTCAACAATCGACACATGCGTGCTCAACGCCAAGTAGTTGGAACATAGAGACCAGATGTGCATATCATGGACATCCTTGACCGAATCAATAGCATTGATGCACGCTGCCACTTTGTGGGCATCCGCATGCTTCGGGGAAGCCTCTAATAAGATGTGAACCGCTTCTTTCGTTACCCTGAACGACCCAATCAAAATTATTATACCAATCCCGCCGCTCAGAATTGGATCGACAATGAACCAGCCGGTCCAATACATCACCACCCCACCCACGATGACGCCGACGGAAGCGAGCGCATCTCCAATGACATGAAGCACCGCACTCCGCACATTGAGACTCTTATGTCCTTCCCCGTGAAACAGCCAAACAATAACCATATTCGCAATAAATCCGATAATCGCCACGACGAGCATCTCTTTACTTTTAACCGGTTCAGGTTCCATAAACCGGTGGACAGCTTCGTAAAAGATCCATCCAGAGATGGCAATCAGTGAAACCCCGTTGATGAATGCGGCAAACACCTCCGTCCGGTGATAACCGTAGGTGCGCGAGCTAGTTGCCGGGCGCGTTGATAGATAGATCGCCAGCCAACTCATAATCAGCGACAAAGAATCCGAGAAGACATGCGCTGCATCGCTCAACAATGCCAAACTATTCGATAGAATCCCCCCTACTATCTCGATACCGAGCACAAAAATAGTCAACAGGACTGCGAACCGAAATTTGCCCTGCAGGCGATGTTGATGGTTATGCTCATGCTCATCTTTTTCACCATCATGATGGTGAGCGTGGTCATGATGGTCATGCGTGCGGTGCATGCCTTCCCCTTTCGGTTTATGAATATGGCCAAGCTATTTGAAAATCGCATATAGAGCATTGCTCATGCGCAGGAACAACGATCGAATAAATAGGTCACTATCCACAAATCGCGTGGGCGGGTGGTGCCCTACGAAATTCGAAAGCAATTTAATAGCTATCTCTCAAGCACTTGAATCTGAAGTCGATTTGGAAGTGTTACTGCTCTCCGTCTTGCTCGGTTTAGAATCGCTGCTTTTGCTATCGCTGCTTTTGGTGTCTCCGCTTTTGCTATCTCCGCTTTTACTATCCGCCCCGTCACTACTTGATGACGATTCCTTGTCTTTTTTCGCGCTCTCTTTGTATCCCTCACTGCGATAGTCCGTGCTGTAGAACCCTGAACCCTTAAAAATCAGCCCGGCGCCAGCACCAATTAACCGCTTGGTTTGACCTGAACATTCGGGGCATTCCTGGATGGGATCTTCGGTGATACTTTGAAACCGGTCAAATCGGATACCACAATCTAAGCATTTATATTCGTATGTCGGCATATAATGAAACTCCTCTTACTCAGTTATTGTTAACAGACCTTGCGAAAAATATCGGGATTTGATATATTTTAACGACTGATCAGTGGCATGTCAAGCAGATTTCCCGGAATCCCAACCTCACCTTTTCGATCGACACGCCCTCACAAATGGGTATAATGAATTCTAGTTACCACCTAAAATTGAGTGTGATAGACCTATAGCAATGCCGAGAAGCTGCAGATGAGCAGGTGGGAGAGTGAGAAAGTGAGAAAACCCTAAACGCTATGAGTTGCAATAGTCTTTTTCTCCCCTTCCCACTTTCCCACTTTCAGTTTTAACACCTGCTCACTTTCATTCCTTGCTCCAGCGGGGCAATAGGTATATAACGGTTATAACGATAAAATAATCACGGAGGTATACGCTCATGGCAGATCAGATTCCCCAAACGACCCTCGGTCGAACAGGATTGGTCGTAACTCGACTGGGTACCGGTGGTGCATATTGCGAAACCGCTGATGGATATCGAGCCGCATTAGACTGTGGCGTCAATTATATGGATACAGCACGAGCGTATCGGGATGGAGATGACGAAAGGGTTATCGGAAACGCCATCCAAGGACGGCGTCACGAATTGACTCTGGCGACCAAGACCGCACAGCGCGGTGCTAAAGGTGCGCGTCAAGATCTTGAAATATCCCTGCGCCTACTCGGAACCGATTACATCGACATCTACCAACTCCACCATCTAAACACCGCAGAGGAACGGAACCGCGCTTTAGGAGCTGATGGCGCACTGGAAGCGGTTCAAAAAGCGCGAGAGGAAGGACTAATCCGCTTCATCGGCGTTACGGGCCACGATTGGGAACAGATCCAGCAGGCGGTTGCGACCGGATTTTTTGATACTGTGCTATGTTGGTACAATTGTGCCATGAAGGAGCCTGAAGAGACCGTATTCCCGGCGGCACACAAGCATAACACCGGCGTGGTGATTATGAATGCGTCACGCAATGATAAGCTGTTCGATGGTGAAGGCGCACCGGCAGAAGAACAATTTTACCGTTATGTCCTCAGCCACGAGTCGGTCGGTTTAACGATTATGGGATTGCGAGACGTGCCTCGCTTCTGCCGAATCGCATCGGCACTGTCCGATCACCACACAATCACACCAGAGGAAAAAGCCGAGATCGAAGCCTACGGTGCACGAATGCGGGCGGACGGAAAACTGTAATGTGTATCAATTTAGCTTCATACCTGTCCACGCTTTGATAGATCGTTTGTCCGTCCGAGCAAGGTTAAAGCTGCGGCTGCTGCAATTACCGAAACCGTGCCGGCAATGATGAACGCCCCAGAAAGACCCACAGCATCGGCGACAGCACCGGCGGTCGTTGGTCCCAAAAACATGCCGATCGCATACACCGCCTGATACACCCCCATCGCGGTCGCCCGGTCTTCGCCAGATATCTCCCGGATACTCAGTCCCATCAACAAAGGGTATACAAGACCACGTCCAAACCCACTTGCACCTTGAGAGATTGCCAACAGTGGTATATTGTTGATGAGGGGAACGACAAACATCGTCACCGCCATCACTAGAATGCCTATAAAGACAGCGCGATTTTCGCCCAAGCGAGCAGCAAACCGGTGATTCATCGGAGCGGTTAAAGTATAGGGCACCAAAGCCGCTACTCCAATGATGCCGAGCGTCAACTTGCTTGCACCGAGATCCGCCGCATAAACTGGAACAAAGCCAAACGTAGTCGCCCAGAATGCGTAGTGATTCAGTGCTGTGATAGACGCAACAAGCATCAAAGCGGGGTGTGTGATAATGCGCCATATCTGTCGAAATGTGGGCGGCTCACGATGTGTCCGATGTTCCTTGATAGGCACAGTTGCTATCAGACCGATAGCGGCTAGAACCGCACCGGCGTAGAATGTAGCACCCATTCCCCACATCTGCGCGATTTGACCGCCGAACCCGTTGACGGTAATAAGCGAGATGCCATTGATAGCCGTAATGATACCCATCGCCTTGGGACTCTGATTGGCAGGGAAGTAGCTGGCGAAAAGCACGGTAAATGCAACCCATGTGGCGGCACTAATACCAAGCACGCCGCGGAAGACTATAAGGTACATCGGTGTCGGTGCCATCGCAAGCCCCAAACACCCGACGAGATTGAAGAAGTGCCCGGCGTAAAGAAACGGCAGGCGCCGTCCCAACCGATCCGACCATATCCCCAACGGAATTCGTAGCCACATCTGTACAAAGCCGTATGCTCCGACAACCATGCCTACAGTCGTGAACGAGGCACCCAACGACTGAGCATACACGGATAGAATCGGCGAGTAGACATATAGCGCGCCCCAATAGAGAAACATGCCGACATAATACGCCCGGATGGTCCTCTTTTCAGGAAACGTATGATCTGTTGTAGAGCGCGTCCCCTCAACCTTGTTCATTGCGCCTTTATTGCGGTGCTCCTCTCCAACCTCTGCTGTTAGAACCTAACCCGAACCAACGATGTCCGCAATTCAATATCAGGAATCCGCGAATCTTTACCACTGATAGGGGAAATAGTAATCGTCGGAAAAGACAGGTTCCATTGCCTCTCAGTGGGTTTAAGATTCAGCAACCCCACACCACCTTCCGTGAAATAACTCTCTTGCATGTCGTAGTTCCGGGTAAAATAAGCACCCGCTGTCAACCCGACCACGCCGCCGAGTCCCATGAGGGACCAAAAAGTTCGGTCTTCCGGCTCAATATCGAGCAGAATATTCGCGCCTAAACCGTAGAGTGTGCCTACAACGCCCCCAATGTTAATAAGACGGGC
>JAKZSX010000016.1:0-4325 GCA_047517405.1 Candidatus Poribacteria bacterium
CGATAGTTCGGGCAGGGGGAAGCTCTCGGTCGAAAGGGCCATGAAGCGTTTTTCGCTCTGGCTCAAGATAATGAACTTTAGGCATCATGCGGTTTCCAGCATAAAGGATTGAAGGATATAATCACCAATCTATCCCTTAGGAGGCATACAAATTCCGTGACCGGTACTGGAAGAAGATCATCCGGCGATTCTGTTTTCCTGTCCAAGGGTACGCCCCATGGGTTTGGGCGGATGCAAGGAAAAGGAGCACATCGCCTGCCTTCATCTCCACATGCCGCACCATGCCCATCTCGTTATCGCACGTCCGGATTCCGTCGGGCATGGGATAGCTCGTCTTATGACTGCCGGGTACACAGACAAAGCCGCCGTCCACCAAGGTGACATCGCGCAGTTGCCAAGCGACGTTGAGGGACTCACTATAGACGCGACCATTTTGTTGGCGGTAGTGGTTGCCCACTCTTGATGGGAAGCCGTTAGCGTGCAGGGAGTGCCCAGATGACCCCTTCCCTGACAAGAACGCGTTGCACATCATACACTCAAAACCGCTGCCCGTAATCCAGTTCAGGCGTTGAATCAGAGCGGGATGGGCGATCATCCTTTGAAACGGTTCGCCATACGGCGCGGGTAGCTGCCACGGATCGCCCATCGACGATCTGCCTACCCCCGTACCCGCTAACGGCTTTGAATCTCCAGCCGCAGAGCCACCTGTGCTGATCCGGTCGCCATTGGCATCAATCGCCTCGTTAGCCGCAGCCAACCAATCCGCATCCATCACCCCCCGTAACACGAGGTGACCACACAAATCCCAGTGGAAAAATTCCTTCTCATCAATCCCCGAATCCGGATCCCGTTTATAGATTGAAGGGTGAAGGATGCCGGGCTCCGCTGATAGTGAAGCCGTCTTACCATCTGAATGCACCACAGGCGGTGGATAGCCTCGATTCGGGTTGTGCAATACAGCGCGCTGCACCGGTGTTAGTTCCGCTGTCCATTCGGGCATCGTGTCGTCCTCGCCGGTAATTTCAGATTCGGCGGACGGACGTACTTTGGCACTGATATAGCCACATTCGAGTAGGCGTTGGGGACCCCTCCCTTGCCAAGGGCGCATCCCCCACATCACGGACTCGGCGCACAACAACAGATCACCTGCCTGTAAGGTTGGCTGCACGACCAGCCCCATATCGTCGTCCCCACTCACAAGTTCTTGGGGAGCGTCAACCGAGCTGTTATGGCTGGCTGAAACCACCACCAATCCGCCATTGCCTTCGTTTACATCTGCCAATGCCCATATCGCCCGCAAGCCCTGACAGAAGCGGGATCCGTTGTGCTGACGATAGGCTCGTGACCAATCCTGCCATTCGCTACCTCCTGACAGGGGCACCTTTCCATCTTCAGAGCAATGGGCGTTCACCCCAATCAGGCGCGGGGACCGGTCTATCCGGAAATTTGCGCCGCAGATCTCCTCCAGATACCGCACTAACACGGGATGGTCACGCAGGAAGTGCAGGGCGGAGCAGGAAGACACACTTGATGACAATGCCCCGTCGGCGGTTTCCAACTGATCTAGAGCCTCGTTGCAGGTCTTCAACTGATCGAGGGTCAAAACACCGGGGACGATTAAATAACCTGTCACGTCGAAATGATAGTTTTCTTCGTTGGTCATTTCTTTTTTATCCATGACGGTCTCCTTTTTTGTCTGTTCATTGCATGGGTGGTTTGCGAGGTGTGATTGGCTGGACAATTGCCCGCCGTGCCGGTGTGAGTCGCGCCAGTAACTCCTCGGAAGGCACATAGGCGAACCGATGCGCGTACAGCGAGGGCAGATAGCGAAAGATAATCATGCGTCGCTCGCCGGGATTCTTTCGCTCCGCAGAGCCATGGCATAAACAATCATTAAACAACAGGGCATCGCCAGCCTTCAAATATACCTCCATCGCGCCTTCAACCGTTTCGCCCGGACCGCCGGAGATCCCCGCGGTTTCCTTCTGCATCGGGTGTGGAAAATCAGATTTGTGGCTGCCGGGGATTATAACCGTCGGCCCATCACCTACACTCACATCAGTCAAAGGCACCATTAACGTCAGCAGGCAACAACACCACTCTCCTTTACTGCGGCCCGTACGATTGCGGCTGTCGGGCATGTGGCCGCCGGAATGGACACCAATGTATCCGCCTTGCCTACGTATGTTAATGAATCCCTCGTTGATGAATGGCCGGTCGCGAGGACCGATGTAGTGACGGACCAAATCAATCCAAGCCGGGTGATCAATAAGTAGTTCAAAAATCTCTCCGCCTTCGATGATATTTTGCAGGTTCATCCCATCTATTCCTCCGTAGGTATGAACATTGATATTGCCGTACCACTGATCGATTTGCAGGGGTGGCAGCGCATCAAGAAAATTGTTCATCGCGCGGAGGTGGTCGGGATCGAGTGCTCCCTTGATAGCCGTGTAACCGTGCAGGTCGAACAGGTATTCTTCCATCGGAGTTGGCATGTTTCTACCTCCTCAACTCAACAATGAGCGGAAAGGATTGAACGATTGTGTCCTAAGCTATTGTAAACGAACCTTTGCGAAAAAGCAATAACTGATTTTGCTTGAAGTCCTCTCATCTTATCCGTTGCTTAAGGTTTCGATGTGCTGTATAATCGGTTTAATGCCCTGCTGTCTACGTGTTAGGAGCGGACTGATTGGCGTTGGGAGTTGGAAACAGCACCTGAAGCTGCATCCCCAATATAAAATTGAACACTTAACATCTATGTGGTATAATTAAATTGTGAGGAGATGAATGAGACAAAATCAACAAAACTTCGGGGGTGATTGGACGACAGAAAAGTTAGAGCGTGTACGTAAATATCTTAGTGCGTATACAACAATTATGAAGGATCGGAACTTTCGTTTTGCATATATAGACGCTTTTGCCGGTACAGGATATCGAACAGACAGGCAAGATACTAATCTAAGCGAACTGATGTTCCCTGAAATAGCAGAGCAGGAAGTGCAGAGGTTTTTAGACGGTTCTGCGCGGATTGCCCTTCAAGTCCAACCGAAATTCCAAAATTACATTCTCATTGAAAAGGACGACAATCGATTCGCTGAATTAGAGAAACTTAAAGTTGAATTTCCGTCGGATGATATCGAATTAATTCAATCCGATGCTAATGAGTACTTGAATGACCTCTGTGGCAAGGACTGGAGGAGGCATCGTGCCGTTTTATTTCTTGATCCTTACGGGATGGAAGTAGAGTGGCAAACAGTTACTGCGATTGCTAATACACAGGCGATTGATTTATGGATACTCTTTCTACTTGGTATTGCAGTCAATAGGTTACTCAAAAGAGATGGTGATGTTGACACAACTGTGCGACATAAACTTGATAGGTTTTTCGGTACTACTGATTGGTATGATGCATTTTACGAAACTATGTCAAGTCCAAGCTTGTTCGGTGAAGAGATGGTAATTCAGAAAACAAGCGACTTCCAATCAATCGCGCAATATTTCGTCGAACGCCTACAGACCGTGTTTAAGGGGGTAGCAAATAATCCACTTCCTCTTTACAACTCAAAAAATAATCCACTGTACCTGCTTTGTTTTGCAGCAGGGAATCCAAAAGGAGCACCAACAGCAGTCAAAATCGCGCAAGATATCCTGAAGGAGTGAAGAATCTTATGGCCACTAAATCAAACATTGAATGGACGGAAGCCACTTGGAATCCAGTGACAGGCTGCACGAAGATCAGCCCAGGTTGTAAGCACTGTTATGCGGAAAGAATGTCCTTGCGTCTGCAAGCAATGGGGCAACGGAACTACGCAAACGGATTCGAGCTCACGCTCCATGAACGGATGTTAGAAAAGCCTCTTTCTTGGAAAAAGCCTCAGTTGATTTTTGTCAATTCAATGAGCGATCTGTTCCATGATGAGGTTCCTATGGACTTTATCTTGGAAGTCTTTGATGTGATGCGGCGTGCGTCTTGGCATCAGTTCCAAGTTCTGACGAAGCGTTCTCAGCGTTTACTGAAATTGAATAGTCAAATTGATTGGCCAGATAACGTATGGATGGGCGTCAGCGTTGAAAACCAAGACTACACCTTCCGCATCGATCATTTAAGAAAAACCGACGCTGTAACCAAATTCCTCTCCCTTGAACCGTTACTCGGTCCACTCTCAGGTTTGAACTTGGACGGAATCAATTGGGTGATCGTTGGTGGAGAATCAGGACCAGGAGCGAGACCGATGCACGAAGACTGGGTTATCCAGATTCGAGACCAATGCAATGTAGCGAATGTTCCACTGTTTGTCAAACAGATGGGCGAGTCTTGGGCACAA
>JAKZSX010000017.1:0-2892 GCA_047517405.1 Candidatus Poribacteria bacterium
CGGACGGTCCCACCGCAACGCGACTGGGTGGTTGATCCTTCTACTGATTTTATGCAGATACCGTTCAGTCCAGACGTTTCAGTGCTTGAAAAGTGGTACGACTCCATCCACGTCGCGCGGTTGTTCCAGTGGTTGTGCGGCCTCGGTGATGATTTCGAGTTCAAGGGAGGCCAATCTTGGCCCATCACCGCTGGCGGCGGCTATAACACGACCGAAGGCTTACCGCCCGGACTGGCTTGAGCCATCATAGGAAGGAATATTAACCGATGCAACCAACACACCAGACCTCAACAACAGAGGTGCCCTCAAAGCCAGCCGCTGAACTCATTGCTTACGATAGTCGAGAAGAACGAGCGCAGGCGATGGAGCGCGATGGCTTCGTTTTTCTTCCTGCGGTTCTCAGTCCCGAACAGGTTCAAGAATTACGCGCATGTTCGGACCGCATCCAAACTGTTGGAACGCCAAGATGGGATTTTATCGACCCCAACGACAGCGGGATTAAAACGATTCAGAACGCGTTTAATCGAGATCCACTCTATCTCGATTTCCTAGACAAACCGGGCGTCATCGAAGTAGTCGAAGATACTCTTGGCGAAGATTGTCATATCATCCAGATGACTCAATGGAACACAGGAAAGCGGGAGGAACAGGGAATGCACACCGATTGGAAGCCGATCCTGCTGCCCGATGATGTGGCGATTGATCCACGGGTCAAGATCCCAGCACTGATTATGACTGCCCATTTTTACTTGGATGATATGTACGAAGCCCTCGGACCAACACGCGTCGTCCCCAGCAGCCACCGGGCTGGTGTAAGACCTGAACGAGATCACGATAAGTGGAACGACGCAGAGGCGCAATCGATCCTCTGCCAAGCGGGGGACGTGATTGTTTTCAGGAGTGATGTGTGGCATCGAGGTGGAGCCAATCGTACCGATCAGGTTCGTTACTTGCTGCAAGTCCATTACGCGAATCGGTGGATCGCGCAACGATTCCCACCTTTTTTGAGCTTTCAGTTTGACCCGGAAATTCTATCGAAAGCAACCCCGCGCCAGCGCCGGCTCCTGGGCGAACATCGCCCAGGACCCTTTGCTTAAAACAGGAGCATTCTTACGAACGGGCCCAATCTTCGTAAGATTTTAATAAGAGGAAATACGTATGACTTTCAGGTATCGTCTGGGAGTAGACATCGGGGGAACGTTCACCGATGCAACCCTGATCAACGAGACAACCGGTGAGATCCGCGTCGGCAAAGTGCCCTCGACCCCCCAAGACCCATCACAGGGTTTTATGGAGGCAACCCACCGTATATTGCGCGAAGCCGCCGTGTCACCGGACGAGGTTGGCTACGTCGTTCACGGCACAACTGTGGCAACCAATTCAATCATTGAAGGAAAGGTCGCCCGAACAGGCTTCGTTACAACCGACGGCTTTCGCGATCTACTGGAGATTCAGCGACAGATACGACCATCACTCTACGATTTACAATTTGAAAAGCCTCGACCCCTGACGCCGCGTTACCTGTGCTTCGGGGTACCCGAGCGCTTGGATGCCCAAGGGAATGTGCTCACGCCGCTTGATGAATCAGCAGTCAGGAATGTGGCAGAACAACTTCGTCAAGAGAATGTGGAATCCATTGCTGTCTGCTTCCTTCACTCCTATATTAATCCGAACCATGAGAAACGGACAGGGGAGATTCTACGTGAAACCCTTCCCGACACTATCATCTCCCTTTCGTCAGAGGTAGCACCGGAGTTCCGGGAGTATTTCCGGGCAAGTACAACGGTCATCAACGCTTCTATCAGACCCGTCGTCGGGCGTTACCTCCAGAGCATTGAAGCACGGCTGCGGGCGGAAGGACTGGAGGCGGAACTGCTTGTTATGCAAAGCAGTGGCGGAGTGTTCACATTTGCGGCAGCGAGCGAAAAACCGGTCTTCATGGTGGAGTCGGGGCCCGCAGCAGGTGTCATCGCCGCGACCTATCTAGGCACGACGCTGGGATACCCGGATGTCATCTCTTTCGACATGGGCGGGACCACAGCGAAGGCAGGACTTATCCAGAACGGGACACCACGAATCACCAAGGACTACGAGGTAGGGGCGGCGGCTCAAACCGGCGTGGGTGCCTCCCGCGGTGCAGGCTATCCCATCCGCACCCCCGTCATCGATCTTGTGGAGATTGGTGCAGGTGGCGGCTCGATCGCATGGGTGGATTCCGGCGGGGTGCTGCGAGTAGGACCGCAGAGCGCAGGTGCGGATCCGGGACCTGTGTGCTATGGAGCAGGCGGTACCGAGCCGACCATTACCGATGCCAATCTGGTATTGGGGAGACTCAACCCCAGCTTTTTCTTGGGCGGTGAGATTGAATTAGATGTTGAGACAGCACGTCGGGCAATCCAAGAGAAATGCGCTGACCCGTTGAACCTTGACGTTGTGGAGGCCGCTCACGGTATCGTGGAGATTGCTAACGCCGCAATGGTCAATGCCCTACGGCTTGTCTCTGTCCAGCGCGGTTATGACCCCAGAGACTTCGTGCTAACGGCGTTTGGCGGTGCGGGTCCAGTACACGCCAATCGTTTGGCGGAAGAGATTGATGTACCCACCACCATCATTCCCATGAGCCCCGGTACAACTTCAGCCATGGGCTTGCTAGTGACTGACCTCAAGCACGACTACTCCACAACCCTCATCCAACACGTCGATCAGCTAGATACGGCGGCGATGGAGGAGACCTACCAAGAGTTGGAGGCGCAGGGAGGTGCAAGTCTGGAACGAGAAGAAGTGCGTCAGGAAGACATCAGTTTTCTCCGGCAGGTGGATATGCGCTACGTAGGACAAAGCTACGAGCTAACAGTGCCGTTACCGGCAGAACAGCTGGACCCTTCAAAGATT
>JAKZSX010000018.1:0-6711 GCA_047517405.1 Candidatus Poribacteria bacterium
TGGGGGCGCGGCGCGGCAAGATCCGCGGTGTGATGCACTGCTTTTCGGGTGATGTTGAAATCATGCACCAGAGCCTCGCACTCGGATTTTACATCGGTATTGGTGGTCCGGTGACTTACCGCAAATCAGACGCTTTGCAGGGGGTCGCGCGAGAAGTTCCTGCGGATGCCTTGTTGGTAGAAACAGATTGTCCGTGGTTAGCACCACAATTTCGGCGTGGGAGACGCAACGAACCGGCGTATGTTTGTGCGACGGCGGAGAAAATTGCCGGACTGCGTGGCATTTCGTTGGAAGAAATTGGTGAGATGACGACACAAAATTTTGAGGATTTATTTATCACGTCATGATTTCAACTGAACGCTTGGTATAAGTTTTTTGAAATGTAGATATTGTCGCAGATTTAATTCACGTCAGACGTTTTAGAGGAGAAGCATCAGATGAAGATCACAAAGGTCGAGACATTTTTAGTTAAGCCCCGTTGGCTCTTTTTGAAGATTCACACTGATGAGGGTTTGGTGGGACTTGGGGAACCGATCCTCGAAGGACGTGCCAAGACCTGTGCACAGGCTGTCGATGAGCTTGTACCCTATCTAATTGGGAAAGATCCGCGGCGTGTTGTCCACCATTGGCAGGCAATGTATCGCCACGCCTTCTATCGTGGCGGTCCCATCATGACGAGTGCATTGAGTGGCGTAGATCAAGCCCTCTGGGATCTTGCTGGGAAATCGCTCGGTGTTCCTGTCTATCAGCTATTGGGTGGTCCGACACGCGACCGAATCCGTCTGTACAAAGGTGGTGGCGATCCGGACACCATCAAAGAGTGGGTTGCTAAAGGGTTCACGGCGTTCAAGACGGGTGTCGCCGGTGGGAGACCCGCCCGGCTAGTCGAATCGAAGGGATTCGTAGACCGGGCTGCTGAACGATTTGCTGCATTGCGTGAAGCTGCTGGACCTGATGTCGATATTGGCATTGACTTCCACGGTGCAATCAGTCCGCAGACCGCAAAACTATTGATTCATGCGCTGGAGCCTTACCAACCGATGTTTGTTGAGGAACCGTGTCAGTGCCAGAATGTGGACGTGATGGCGGAGATTGCGCGTGGCACACATCTGCCGATTGCTACCGGGGAACGGATTTTCACCAAGTGGGGTTTCCGTGAAATATTGGAGAAGGGGGCTGCTTCTATTCTGCAACCTGACTTGTGCCATGCAGGCGGAATCAGTGAAGTCCGAACCATTGCGGGCATGGCGGAGGCATACTACGCAGGCATTGCACCTCACAATCCATTGGGCCCGATTTCGCTTGCAGCGTGCATTCAGTTGGATGCGTCAATTCCCAACTTCCTCGCGCAAGAGCATACAACGTTAGGGGAAGGTTACCTCAAGAACCCGTTCGTTTTCAAGGACGGCTTCGTGGAGTTACCGACCGGTCCCGGTTTGGGGATTGAGCTCGATGAGGATGCAATGGAGGATAAGATTGACCACGATTGGCAGAATGGTCAGACCTATGATCCAGATGATGGGTCGGTGATTGATTGGTAATCTGATACTGGGTTGTCAATTCCTAACATAAGTAGATAATCAAAACCGAGGAGGTGCACAATGCTGACAGCCGAACAGGAATCGTATTTTGATACTTTCGGTTTTTTCTTTATGCGGCAATGCTTTTCGCTGGAGGAGATGGGTGAGATTACTCATGAGTTTGACAAGGTGCTGACCGAAGAGCGCGGTGGCGAACCCTTCACCGGGGAGGAACAGGGTACGACAACCATAGTTGAGCACAGTTCCTTTTTTACACAGCTTGTCGAGGACGACCGCATCTACAAGATCATTGAACAGTTGATGCCGGGGGGGTTCATCTGGTCTGGTTCGGAGGGCAACCTTACCGCCCACAGCGAACACCGGTGGCACGCTGACCGACAAGGTGTGGCGGAGGTTGATTATCTACGCATCAAGGTGATGATCTATCTCGATCCGGTGACAAAGGAACGGGGCTGCTTGCGAGTTATTCCTGGTTCACATCGGCTGCCACTCCACATGGATCTTGAACCGCTAATCGTCCAGAAAGCGGATTCGAGCCCAACGACCTTCGGGCTTTCCGGATCTGACTTGCCGTGCTTTCCTCTCGAAGCTCAGCCGGGCGATGTTGTGTTCTTTAATCACTGTCTGTGGCATGGGATGTTTGGCGGTTGGGCGGGTCGTCGCTATGTCGCACTGAAATTTGCCGCCAAGCCGACAACTGAGGCGCACATGGCTTCTTTACGGCGTTGGTCACCCTACGCGCTGAAACCCAATGCGGCGTTTGTGAACAGCGATCGGACGCGGATTCAAAACATGATGGAGGGGGTTGCAGGAGTCGAATCGAATGGCTAACCATGGGGACTAATGCGCCCTAGTTTGGCATTGGATACAATCATCACAAGGGGCAGTTGAAAATCTATTGCGAATATTTCTGCTTATATCTCGGCTTGCTTGGGGTCGCGGATGAAAAGCGCGGTCAAGATGGTCGCGAGCGTCGAGGCGATAAGGACAAAGAGCCAAGGATAGGTGGGTTTTTGAGCGTAGAGGTAACCTCCCGCAAGAGATGCTATCATTAAGGGCAGGGTAATGATAAAGCCGGTACCAGGCCCACCAGTCCCACCCCCTGCGGCACCAATCATGACTCCGCCTTGTCCCAACGCTGCCATCACTCGTCCCCGAATCTCTCGTGGCGCGATGTCTGCCATCAGCGCACTGCACGCAGGGATAGTAATGGCAGATGCCACTGCAATCACCAACCGTATCAGAAGAACAGCGGTGAAATCTTTCGCAAGAATGAAAAGCGGCATTACCACAGTCGAGATGAGCAAGGCTGCCAACAGTGAGGTCGTCCTGCCCCAACGGTCAACGACAACTCCTGCCGGGATGAGTATCAAGAGTCGCAACGCTGCCTCACAGAGCAAGATCAGCCCCCACCGCGATGAAGATAAGCCAATTTGCTCTATAGCGTAGACCACCCAGAAGGGGCTCGCCACTCCATTTGCCATAAAGCCGAGGATAATGACGCCTGCTAGTGTCTTCAGAGAGAGGGGTAACCCCCGCAACAGCGTGGGAATCCCGCCATACGCTTTGGCAAGCAAACTTGGGAGGGAAGAAACTGTCAGGCGAGTATGAAGTTTCGGTATGGATTCCTTGAGGAAGCGGACATATATAATGGTGGAAGCTAGATATAACACTAGCATCGCTCCATACAGCGTCCGGACACCGGTATTTGGGCCAGAGAACTCTACAACGATACCAGCAATGTAAGGGGCGAAGATAGAGAGGCCACTGGAAATGGTGTTCATCGTCGCAATGCCTCGGCCACGGTCTTCTGGTGACAGCGAGTCGGCGATCAGTGCGGACCGGGGTGGAAACCCCAAAACCACCAAACCGCTCATAAGTGAAGCAATAGCAACTACTTGCCATCTGAATGCAAGGACATATATTAGGACAAAGGCGACAGAGAGGTAGCTACTCAGCACGATGAGTTTGACTCGGTTGGCGCGATCGGTGAGGTAGCCGGCAATGGGGAACACAATCAGTCCTGCCAGTGGTCTAAGAAAGTTCACCCAGCCTATGGTTTTGGCATCCCCACCGAGGGCAAGGACATATAGCGATGCATAAGGAAAAACCATCCCACGGGCGAAATTACCCAGCAGCCCGGTGATGGAAAAGACCATGATGTTGCCGGACATTAACCTTTTAGCATTGCCGATAATGCTGTTGTTAGGCACAATATGCCTCCTTATCTTTTTCCGTGTGTAAGGTAGTCCTATCCTTCCTTAAAGGTAACGACTTCTGGCAATGGCATATAGTTCTGTTTTTCAAGTAGTGCGAGGAGTTCCTTAGATTGCTGACGCGATACCACGAAATCCATCGGGGAAATCTTGCCGAGAATATATCTCCCAATCTGTTTGGAGGCTCTGATTTCTTGAGCGATATGTGCATTTTTGCAACGTAGCAGCATCACGTCCATCAGGTAGATTTGACCATATCGTTCCGCCCAATCTTTGATTGAGATCTCAACATTCTGTGGGATGCCGGTTTTGGAATGGGTTTTCAAAAATACCAAGATTTCATCAAGGGAGAAACCTGAACGCAAGCCTTTGTAGATTGATTCAGCGGAGAATTTGTAGGTGGACATCTGATCCGCTTGACGGAGTTCTGCAATATGATTGAGTTTCCAACGGAGTTCGGGGGCTAGATAACTTGATGCAAGCACTTCATGATTGGGCTGAATAATGAAGGATGACTCGAACTCGTAACTCTTAATCGGTTCACCATAGAAAAGGTGTTGTCCGAGATCTGTCACTCGAATCGCAACATCGTCTCCTAGATGGGCAAATGCAACTCCTCCCATATAGGTCAGGTGACTAACAAAAGAACGTTCAAGCTGGGAGTAGAGCGTTTGCATCCAAGTGGTGCTCACTGAGAATTTGGAGACCTGTTCTTGAATCGAGGAAAGCAGTATCCACCGTTCTAGTGGGAGAGCGCGTACAATGGATAGCGCGATTGATACCGGTGGTTCTTTCAACATGTCGTGTCTTAGCCAGTGACGATATATGTCCACGAGCTTTTCCGAATCGGTTTTTTGAATCCATTCCCGCCCGGCTTCACTACATAGTAGGTTGGAATCTTTTTGACGAATGAGTTTTTGGTGCCGGCAAAAATGAAAGATAAAGGCTAAGCGATCCGGATTTCCTACTATTGGATTGATTTTGTCATAGACCTTTGGTGTGTCGTCCGGTGCTTCAAAACGTCTGAGAAGCCCTTTCTGTATGCGCTTGTAGACGCTGCCTTGTTGTGTCTGCTGTATTCCATATTGGGAAGCAAAGCAGAGGAAGGAGAAAACATCTCGGACCAGTGCGAAACTGTCGTCGCGAAAATTTTTGGGCGGTTGTTTGGGGGACTTGAGAGCTTTATTTATATCCTTCGCGAAAATTTCCTGCAGCAGCGAACGAAGGTCAGCTGGGACGATGTAGTGATATTGTATACTGCCCCTTGCAAACGAAAAAATAAATCCCGATTTGGCAAGCGTGTGCAGAATTTCGCTACCTCTGCTAGACCAGCCACGGCTCATTTGATTGATCTTTCGATTGAATAGATGAAATGGAACCCCCGTATCACCACAGGAAAAGGTAAGAATTCTTAGGACTAAACGCTCGTAAGAGTTGAGGCGTGCCACTGCATTTTTCAAGGATACTGGATTAAGAAATATCTCAACAATTTGCTGGTGCAGCTTTGATGCTGGCAGTCGATCAGTTAATCCCATCCGGCGTGCGATCCCTTGACAATATATTTTGGAGGCGTTGTTAAGGAAGTCTCTGTAATTCATTGTGTGTTCAGACACTCCTATCAGAGATTGGGTGAAGAGTAAATTATAGCACATTAGCAGGACAAAACAAGCCCTATTTCCGGGTTTCGTTCTGCAAAAAAATTGGCGAACAGATCGCAGACACCCAAAATACCGGACGGGTTCATCTTCGAGGTTGTCGTTTCACGTTTTATCACACAAACATGGAGAGAATCAATGAAATTACCTAAACATCAGATTTGGAAGTGGCGGATTGCGTTGATGATACTGGTAGCTTGGATCTGCCTTGATGGCGTAGAGATAATTGTAAGTGCGGAGGTGCGACCTCCCCGTCGAAAAAGAGGATTGATGATCAGTCCAGAGGACTTAAAGAAAAAGGAAGAGATAACAGCTGATATCGGGAAGAGCCTCGTCGAAATTGCCCAGCGTGCGAGTCGTCAGAGCGTGAATCAGATGGTCGATCTAGTGCTTGTTATTGATGGAAGTTTGGCGATGACGGGACCAGGTAGAACGGTTGAGGAACAGGTCGTTGATATGGCAAATGCCTTCGAAGAGTCGATAATTGATTATCAATTTGGGCTCGTTTGGTTTCAAAATGCCGGTAAGACATCACAAATCACCGTCAAACCGCTGCAAGCCGGGCTCATTGAGATGGAAGACAATTTTCGCAATGTGCCGCCGCCGAAATTTAAGGGTCGTGTCGCAGGACACGGGCTGGACGCGATTATGAAAGGGCTTGAAGATTTACAATTCCGGTCGGATGCCGAAAAGCACCTCGTTGTTGTGACAAATTCAAAGCTGAAAACGTCTTGGGGCGGAGGAGACGAACAAAATCAGCTTATCGGGAAGATCCTAGATTGGTGTAAGCGAGACAAGATTCGCATCAACATTATCGGTATCGGCGAAGAGATACAGGTACAATTAGCTGATTACACTGGCGGTAAATGGTACGCTATTGACAAATATCAACGTAAGGTTGACCGTGCACCTCTGATAGACAAGTCTATACTCAAGATTGACGGCATTTTTAGGCGGATTGCTCAACATATCGTTGAGACAATAAAACAACCAGTTGATATAGTATTTGTTTATGACTCCAGTTTGAGCATGGACAATAAAGTGGACGAGATCTGCACAGGATTGGATACATTAGTCAACATTCTGGATAGCGAGGGGCTCGATTATCGATTTGGAGTTATCCGGTTCTGGGCAGGGTTGGGCGGCGGCGAAAGCTCGATTGTCATAACGAAACCGCCGTTAAATGCCGAGCAGGTCAAGAAACTATTTCAGAGACCTAGAAGTGGCGATGAACACCTGCTGGACGCAATTATGGAGGGTGTACCCAAACTCCAAACGCCTGACAATCGGCAGCTCGTA
>JAKZSX010000019.1:0-7384 GCA_047517405.1 Candidatus Poribacteria bacterium
AGGCTGATTTTGGATATCGTGAAGGAACTCCTCCCGTGCTAACTCGCTTGAACTTTCCAGAGAAACTTGCTTTGATTCAATATGAACTTTCTTTGATTGAATATAGAGAAGGGAAGGAATTTACTCCACTAGCTTTACGAAGTTTGCTCAACTCTGTACATTTTTTTCATTCTCATTATATCGACCTATATGGACTCAAGCAACGTGGTTCGGAGTCAGGTGTCGATATTACGCTGCGCGAGGATTGTGGGAATCTATGGTCGGTTCTGCGGAATATTCGCGATAAAAGCGCAATTGATTCGCGTTATGCAACCATCATCAGTTTCATGCAAAAAAGTTTCCCCAACTTCAAAGATTTGGTGTTTGAGCAAACGGGACCCAACGTAGTCTACGCTAGCTTCGTAGAAAAAGGCCGTCAAGACCCAATTCCGGTACTAGGTGTGCCGGAGGGTCATCTGCAAATGCTTATTCACTTAACGGCTCTATTCTCTCAGAGAACGGATTGGGACTCACTGATTGTATTTGATGAGCCGGAGACCTCGCTCCACCCTTATGCTATCTCTGTGTTTGCCGAAGCGGTCAAGCAAGCCACAAAGGAATGGAACAAACAGGTTTTCATCGCAACACATTCCCCGGTTTTGATTGGTCAGTTTGAACCGGAAGATATTTTGGCAACAGGACTGGATGAGTCCAGCCAGACAGTTCTAACGCGGGTCAGCGAGATGGACGATATTCAAGATCTGCTGGACAGCTACGATACCGGCTCGCTTTACATGGCTGAAGCTATTGCCCCCCAAAGTAAACCTTACGCCAAGGAGAAGGGGGAATGACTGAACAGGATACACAGCCTGCCGAACACCCGCAATGCACCTATTTCCACTTCGGCTTAATCGTTACAGGCGAAACTGAACAGCAGCATCTACCAAAGTTATTTAGGGCGCTAATGGAGGCCGGGATTTGCACCTTTGAAGTTATTCGACGCGTCGGTCAACTCAAGGTAATTACTTCAGTGGAAAGACTTAAAGCACTTGGCAACGGTAAGGACATTCCTAGCATAGATGCGAAAATTGGATTGGCGGCAAGAAAGTATCTAATGACCGACGTTTGCCACTTTGTCCTCCTAATTGACGATCTGGAATATGACCGCAGAGATCAAGCGCAACAGGTCTTTGATCGCTACCGATTGGCACTTGATACGGTATTAAACACCTTGAAGCATCGTGCCTCCGTGCACTTTCTGGTGAATATGCTTGAAGCGTACTACTTCGCTGACGCACAAGCGATTAACGCTATCCTGAAGATCTCCCTTTCAGATGATGAAGGTAACGTTGAGGAAATTCGCCACCCCAAGAATAAACTCAAAGGGTTGTATTCCTGTTTTGATGCAATTAAACACGGCGGAGCAATTTTGGATAAAATCAACATTGAGCATGTTCTATCTCGGCCCAACACTTGCGCTTCGCTTAGAACCCTGTTTGCTTGGTGCATAAAGGTGTTGGCGAAATACTCTGATTTTGACCCTGCGAGTTTCGATGATAAATACAGACTTCACGAGGGAAAATTGAGCGAAATCACAGGAACGCAGCTAGACAATTTTTAATTTACGATTATCAACTACTCACAATTTTAGAGGAGCGAAATGAGACATCAACAGATTCTAGGAACAGGTGCTATTTTTTATATCATTCTCTTAGCGGTTTTAATGGGTTCGGTAAGACCCGCAGCCGCTGAAACAGCGATGTGGGGTTTCACGCCATCGCGAAACCTCGTCTCTGATGAGAAAAATGTGCCGGAAAAATGGGACGCGGAAACCGGATTAAACATCAAATGGACGGCAACCTTAGGCTCGCAGGCCTATGCGGGACCAGTCATCATCGGTGGCAAGGTGTTTGTCGGAACGAACAATCAAGGGAGACGCAATCCGAAACTCACTGGTGACCGCGGCGTTATCATGGCGTTCGGCGAGTCGGATGGGGAATTTCTCTGGCAATCCACCCACACCAAACTCCCCGCAGGACGGGTTAACGATTGGCCCCAACAGGGGATCTGTTCAACGCCTTTTATTGAGAACGACCGGCTTTACTATGTTTCAAACCGCGCTGAAATTGTCTGTGTCGATACCGAAGGCTTCATGGACGGTGAAAATGACGGACCCTTCACGGAGGAGACCGACACCAGCGAAATCGATGGGGACATCATCTGGAAGTATGATATGATCGGGGAATTGGAGGTTTTTCCTCACAATCTCGCCACCTGTTCCCCGGTCGGTGCAGGTGAATTGCTCTTTGTGGAAACAAGCAATGGCGTTGATGAAGGACACGTTCACATTCCTTCTCCCTTTGCGCCGAGCTTTATCGCACTAAACAAAAGGACGGGCGAACTGGTTTGGGAAGATGCCTCTCCTGCTGAAAATATCTTACACGGTCAATGGTCTAACCCTGCCTACGGAGTAATCAACGGTAAACCCCAAGTCATCTTTCCCGGGGGCGACGGTTGGATCTATTCCCTTGAACCTGAGAAAGGAGAACTGATCTGGAAATTTGACTGCAACCCCAAGGACTCTATGTGGGAACTGGGCGGGCGAGGAACACGCAATAACATTATTTCGACACCTGTCATTTTGGACGATAAGGTTTACATCAGCGTGGGGCAGGACCCGGAACACGGTGAGGGCGTTGGTCATCTCTGGGTGATTGACGGAACGGGTGAAGGAGACATCACCAAGACGGGTGCCGTCTGGCATCGGGGCGACGAAGATTTCCACCGCACGATGTCCACCGTAGCAATTGATGATGGCTTGCTCTACGTAGCAGACTTGAGTGGCTTCGTCTACTGCCTTGATGCCAACACCGGCGAGCATCATTGGACGTATGACACATTTGCCGCAATATGGGGGTCAACGTTCGTGGCGGACGGCAAGATATATATCGGGGACGAGGACGGCGATGTCGCTATCTTAAAAGCGGGCAAAGAGAAAGAACTTATTTTTGAGACTAACATGGGGAGCGCCGTTTATACCACCCCGATAGCAAAGGACGGCGTGCTGTATATTGCAAGTCGGAATACCCTATTTGCGATTGCCATGGAATGATAGAGGAGTAATCAATGTCTAAGGATAACTTTCAACCCGTCAATCTACCGTATCGATATGAGTTTGAATCGGACGAGCTCTCGGCAATTAAAGATTGTCATGACGCACACGGTTTTGCCGTTGTAAAGAATATGTTGTCGCCAGATTATGTGGAAGAATTGAAGGAATCCGTCAGTCAGGTTCTCGATCCGGAGGGCAACTTGGAACGTGGGGAGACGCGTGTCAAGCACGCTTTCATCGAATACTCAAAGCCCCTTTGGAAACTGCTTGAGCACGAAGATTACCTGAATATCAACCGATGTATTTTGGAGACTGATGCGCTTACCGTCCATCGATCCGCTGCAATCCTGAAGAATGTTGAATCGGGTCCAGTGACATGGCATACCGACTGGTGTGGCTTTTCCGCACCGCCGCCAAGACACTCTGGCGACGTGTTGAATCGCGGTGATTGGCCCAACGGTATGTGGTTCTATCTCAACGGCACCCATCCGAGCCGAGCGGGGCTTGCCGTTATCGCAGATTCTCACCGGGCTGACTGGCAACCGCCTGATGGGTTTGAATTCACGGAAGATCAGCGTTCATTTCACCGGACGGGCGAAGAACCGAAAGCCTACGACCGGATGGATGTGCCGGGCGTAGTTCCACTTTTCACGGAGCCGGGAGACCTCATCGTCTTTGCGGCTCAGACGTATCACGGCGCCTTTCCGCACGGTGGCGATGAACCCCGTCTCTCATGCGGCTTTATTTTTCGTCCAAGTCAAGAGAAACTCTCAATTCCGTGGCAGCTGCCTGAATTAGCGCAGCGTTTCATTGAAGGGCTTTCTCCCCAGTTGCGTCCCTTCGTTGCGGATTACCCAAGTATCGATATCAGCTGGAAGCTAGCGGATTGAGTCCCTCATCATACAGGATACATTTACAATTATGGAGACTTTGAATCAATCATTATCTGAAACAGCGGGAGAAGCACGTGATCGGCTTGATGCCCACGTTCGTGAAATTGTCCAATGGCATTTCAGTCCAGAAACCGGCACTCCATTTTGGTTAGAATACGCGGAGACGCTCGATTTCGATCCCCTCGAAAAAATAGGGAGCTACGACGACTTAAAACTTCTGGGACACTTTCAGGACGAATGGTTGCGAGGCGGACCCGTGCGGCGGTGGGTGCCTAAAGGTTACGCAGACCGACCTGTATATGTATTTGAAACAGGTGGCTCTACCGGCGTTCCAAAGAGTCGCATCAGCATCCGCGACTTTCAGATCGATTATGAGATGTTCAGTGAAACCTTGCCCGACGAAAGTTTCCCGCCCGGCGGCGATTGGCTGATGCTCGGTCCGACGGGACCACGACGGCTTCGTCTCGCCATTGAATATCTCGCACAACATCGCGGCGGTATCTGCTTCCTCGTCGACCTCGATCCGCGGTGGGTGAACAAACTGATTCAGTACGGAAAACATCAGGAATTGGATCTCTATAAAAACCATGTCATAGATCAAGCGTTGAATATCCTACGCGCCCACGATAACATTCAGTGTCTGTTCACAACACCGAAGTTGCTTGAGGCATTGTGCGAAAAGATCTCCCCACCAAAGGTTGGCATCAAAGGCATTTTTTGCGGTGGAACGGAGATGGATGCCCAATTCCACCGCTTTGCCCGCGAGGAATTGGTGCCGGGCGTTGAATTTATGCCGACGTATGGGAACACGCTTATGGGCTTGGCGTGTTGCAAACCGTTTGATCCCGCCGACAATTATGCGATTATCTACTATCCGCCGCAACCCCGTGCTGTCATTGAACTGGTCAACCCCGACAACCCGGCAGAACTCGTCGACTACGGTGAAACGGGACGGGTGATGCTGACCACGCTGACGCACGAGTTTTTTATGCCACGTTTCCTCGAAAGAGATGAAGCA
This sequence comes from Candidatus Poribacteria bacterium, assembly GCA_047517405.1. Classification (GTDB taxonomy): domain Bacteria; phylum Poribacteria; class WGA-4E; order WGA-4E; family PCPOR2b; genus PCPOR2b. The sequence goes on from JAKZSX010000019.1 coordinate 5,003, forward strand.
GAGCGGGCTCAACCTATTGAGCAGTATCCGTGGGACGGCGTTCAGAACCTACGGCTGCTCTCAGATCTTCAGGAATCCGTTGTGGTGGGCGTGTATTAACTTGGAAATGGTGAAATTTCGGACTGTGAATCGGTAGGGAACGTAGATCTGCGTTCCCTACATGCGGGGTGGTATCTAGTTGGAATTAATTGATGCCCGTCATCCGAACAGATAGACAAAGAAAGCGAGGTAACATTTTATGGAGATGAGACCTATTACGGCGAACCCTTCTCAGGTTATGGTTGAGCAACTTGCGGCATCGGGTGTGAAATATGTGTTCAATAACTCAGGTTCGCGCGAGGCACGCTTTTTCGATGCGTTGCATGTGCACCCAGATATACACGGCATTTTGGCACTCCATGAAGGCAGCGTTGCGGCGCAAGCTGGCGGTTATACGCAGGCAAATCTCGATCCTGGAGTCATGCTAGTCCATCTCGGCGCGGGGCTTGCCCAATGCTTGGGACAGCTCATCAACGTATGGGCTGGCAGTCTACCCGTTGTGGTCATCACCTTTGCGGGCGACACCGGCAGCTATGCGGATCGGATTGGACTCGATCTGAGTCATGATTTCGGACCGACCTCCATCGCCGCACCTTTTACGAAGCAAAACTGGACTGTGATCGAGCCGGAGGGACTACCACAAGCCATTCATCGCGCCTTATTGGTCGCCAAAACGCCGCCGGTGGGACCCGTCCACCTCGCTGTCTATGATCGGGTGCTTGGACCTGAACAGATAAGCACGAACATTATTGACGGGGAGCTTCCCGACCTCCACGCGGGCTATCCATCAGATAGCGATGTCGAGAAGATTGAAACTGCCTTGCGTGATGCGAATTCTCCCCTATTTTATATTGGGGACGGCGTCTGGAAAAGCGGCGCAGAATCCCAAGTCGCCGCACTCGCTGAACATTTTGGCGTCCCCGTCGTCGGGAGTTGGGGTAGAGGCATCTTAACAAAGCACAAACTCAATTGTGGAAGGTTAGATCAGGCGTCGAGTGCCCTTCAGCCCGACCTGATTGTTTGTATCGGCATGCGGCATGGGGGTGGCGGAAAACCGGGCGATTTCGGCGCGTTTTCCAAAGTGAAACAGGTCATCGCCATTGGTCCCGACATCGAACATGTTAAGAATATCCCGAATATAGATTTGGCGATTCTGGCGGATGAGGGTCGGACCTTTGAACGGTTAGCGGAATTGACATCGAGCCATCCAACCCCCAAACACTTCGCGGAACGACGTGCTCGGGCGCAGGAACAAGCCACCCTGCTTCGTGCGCAGCGGCTAAAAGACGCACAACGGACTGAACCTCAACCGAACCAAATCCGACCTTGGCTGGTCGCGGATGCTCTCGACAAAGCCTTAGAACGCCGTGGCGGTGGATTGGTGATGATTGAGCAATACGTGGTCCCCTGGGACACCATAGGCGGGTCGGAGGGTGGTGGCAAGAATGCGTATATTCGGGCTGCCGGTGGTTCTGAGGGCTACGGCATCGGCGGGGCGGTCGGCTTGAAGCTCGCCGTACCTGACAAGCCGGTCGTCGGGTTGGTCGGTGACGGTTCAATGTTCTATGCAGATTCGGGGCTTTGGACCGCAGCGCACCATAGCGTACCGGTTCTCTACATTATCTCCAACAATCAATCCTACGGCGTTGTCGCTTCCTCCTTTGGGCGTGCGAATGGGGCGATGAAGGAGACCGGGGAATATGCCGGCGTCGTTCTGGACGGAATTGACCCCGTGAAGATCGCGGAGGGATTCGGTGTGGACGGTATGCACGTCCAAGATGAGTCTCGGCTTGCTGCGGCGATTAACCATGGATTAAACGTAGTCGAAGGGGAGAATCGCCCATTTCTGTTGAATGTGCGTCTACCGTTAGGGGTGCCAGAGGGTGGACGTGCCGCAGAACAATTCCGACTTGCGGATGCCGTAGCGGCAGCTCAAGCTCGCGCGGCTTAGGATCCTTCTAGCAGAGAAAAAACGAACCTGAACCTATATTATTGGACCCATACACCATGATACACATTCCGATTTTGCGGGCTGGACTTTCTTATAAAAGTTTGAATGTAGTCCGCGTATCACACATCCAAACAGGCGAACCGCTTGCAATTGTGAGTCAGGCAAATCGTGGGCTGATTGCGAAGGATTTGAGTCAAGCTAGGGAGAACAAGCACGCCCTCGAAGATTTATCTGTGTCAGAACTTTTGGCGATCTGTAAAAAAGCTGCTACTCTTTTTATAGAATCCGAGCTGCCTTTGGACGATGGGTCCCAATCGCCCGATGACTATATTCGGCAGGTTTCTGGAACGACCGGCTTGCCTCAAAGCCTTTGCCGCAAGAATATGCAGAAG
>JAKZSX010000020.1:0-2867 GCA_047517405.1 Candidatus Poribacteria bacterium
TCATCATCGGTACCGCTGGACACGTTGATCACGGAAAATCTGCATTAATACACGCCCTCACCGGCATCGAAACTGATCGGCTCAAAGAGGAGAAGGAGCGTGGGCTATCAATCGAGTTAGGATTTGCCTACTTCGATCTGCCGGATGGTTCGCGTGCCGGAATCGTCGATGTGCCGGGCCATGAACGATTTATCCGAAACATGCTCTCAGGTGCGTACGGGATGGATATGGTGATGCTTGTCGTTGACGCAAAGGAAGGTGTGCAGGAGCAGACGCTGGAACATCTGGAGATTCTTGATCTGCTCGGTATTTCGACCGGCATCCTTGTCATGACGAAGGTAGATCTGGTTACGCCGGATCAGTTGGCAGAATCCGCGGAAATGTCCCAAGAGATGTTGGTTGGCACAACCCTCGAAGCCTCTCCCACGGTCCACGTCTCAGCGGTGACAGGAGAAGGCTTAGATGAGCTTAAGAGCGTAATTGTGGCGTGCGTCAACGCTGAAGCGCAAACAGACTGGCATAATGGCATCCCCCGCCTGTATGTAGATCGCGTTTTTTCGATGACGGGATTTGGCGCAGTTGTGACCGGGACGCTGATGGGTGGTGAAATCCACCGCGAACAACGGCTAGTTATGCTACCCCAAGGACAGGAGGCACGCGTCCGTGGGGTTCAGGTCCACAACGAACAGTCAGAAAGTGCACAGTCGGGACAACGGACAGCGTTGAACCTGTCAGGCATCACCAAAGACCAAATCGAACGTGGGAATGTGCTCTGTCCAAACGGGTTTTCAGAGGTCACAGATAACATCAATGTATCGCTTAATCTCCTATCCTCTTTCCCAAGAGTGCTTGAACACTGGACGCGCCTGCGGTTTTATCTTGGAACAAGCGAGACATTCTGCCGGGCGATCCTACTGATGGATGACGGGGTTTTGCCGGGCGACTCGACGCAGCTCCAGTTACGCTTTGAAAAACCGATTTTGACCTTCAAAGGGGATCGGTTTATTGTGCGTGATTTCTCAGCCCAACATACGGTCGGCGGTGGGCATGTGATTAACCCATTCGCCCCACGCCACAAGCGATTCACGGAAGAAACCCTAGAAATACTAACGATGTGGGAAGATGCCAATGATGCAGAAGTTGTGAGGCTTGTATTGGCACAAAGCCCTAATCTCTGCGTTCCCGAAGAATTTCTCCGCTACTATCTTCCTTATGCCGATGGAGATTTTCGAGCGTTCCTAAAAGATCTTGAGAATCGTCAAGAGATTGTCCGTTGGGGTGGAACCACGCCGCTTGTTTCCGCGACGGCCCGGACGAAACAGGCACAAGCGAATCTGACTGACGCCTTAGCGAGTTTCCATGAAGAACAACCACTCGCACCCGGTCAGAATACCTCGCAACTCCGGCTCAAGCTCGGACTGGATGAAATCGGTTTTGAGAAGATTGTCGATCAGCTCATTCGCGAAAAACAGATCGGCACCGATGGGAATCTGCTGCGTCTATCATCGCATCAAATCCAATTCTCAGCGGAAGAAGAAGATATCAAGGAAAAGGTTGAAAAGATTTTCCTTGATGCTGGCATAAATACCCCAGCCATGAGCGGGTTGACCGCCCAGCTGCCAGAGTATCCACCGCAGTCGGTTCAGCAGACTTTTTACGCGCTGATGAACCTCGGACGATTCATTAAAATTGAGGACGACCTCTTTATTCATACCCAAATGTTTGAAGCAATTGTGAATTCGCTTACCGATTACCTTCAGAAAAATGATATAATAACTGTTGCTGAATTTCGAGAGCTCGCACAAACCAGTAGGAAGTACGCCGTACCATTTCTCGAATACTGCGACGGAAAAGGGTTGACAATCCGCGAGGGAAATCACCGACGACTGCGGAAATTGCAACGTAAAGCGTAAGAAGTCAGATACAAACTTGAATGTGAATTTCTATGTGGGAGGGGATAGGGTCCGGTGGCTCTACTGGTCTTCAAAACCAGCTTGCCCATGCAAGTGGGTAGGTGGGTTCGACTCCCACCCTCTCCCGCCACGCCGTTTCATCTCATCATGCCAATCATCTTGAGAAAGGCGACGAAAGATGAAAGACGAAAATATCTCCTCATATACCCTCAACGATATCGAAGGACAAATTCACGAGACGGATTGGGAGCGAGTTGACAAGATAACGGGTGAAGACCCATACGAAGCGGCTCAGTCTGACCCGGAGGCCCAACCCCTAACCGAAACAGAATTGATCCGCTTCAGGCGGGTTATCTATGTCAATGGAGAGATGCTGCGGGAGGATGAGCAGACAGTTGGCGAGTTGTTAGCAAATGGTGAGGTGAAAATTACGCCCTGATTCCTGTGGACAGGGAAGTTTTGGAGTGATTTGAGAAAGCAGATGACTGCTATCTAGCAAAAATGAACGCGGTGTTACACACCTATATTGAATCACAAGAGGATTGATTATTGATTGCTGAAGAACTATCAAACCCACACATATCAAAACCCCAGCGGGGCAACAGGTGCTAACTTGCGTTAATATACTTTCTACGTTTCACGTTTCACCCATCAGGAGTTGACCATGCCAATCAAAATCTTACCCCCCGACATCTCTAACAAAATCGCCGCCGGCGAGGTCGTTGAACGCCCCGCATCTGTTGTTAAGGAGTTGGTCGAAAATGCAATCGACGCCGAGAGCAGAAACATCAATGTCGAAATACGGGCGGGCGGCAAGCGACTCATCTCAGTCTCAGATAACGGTGCCGGCATGAGTCGTGAGGACGCGCTCATCGCGATAGAACGTCATGCGACTAGTAAAATTAGCTCCGTTGAAGACCTAGAAAGCATCCAGACGTTTGGCTTCCGTGGGGA
>JAKZSX010000021.1:0-2913 GCA_047517405.1 Candidatus Poribacteria bacterium
TAGGTTGGGTTGAATGGGCGAGGGAACCTCGCCCCTACGACGGTTTCGTAAGCCAGACACATTCATGGGCGCAGTTTTCCGAACCTGCGTAATGACTGCTCGGCTTGGATTGCCAAATCCAAGCCATACCCGTAAAAGACCTATGGATTTGCCAATCCACAGGGAGCAGCTAGGTAAGAAGGAGCAGTGCAGTAACCCCGTAGGGGTTGGGTCTCCCAACCCATCGGGCGAGGGAAACTCGCCCCTACGATTGGGTACTTATCGATGAATTACGGACACGCCAAATGTCAACACGCCCTAGCAACTTGAAATATTATAACCTATTTTCAGTCTATTTTTAAATCTAAACTCGTGAGATATGCAGCCTTTCGTGCCGATTTTCGGACTTTGATCTTGACCGCACTGCGACTTTCTGCTAAAATGTGTCGAAAATATAAGCGAAATATTATGGGATTACAGCGGTTAAATCACAATCTGTCCTTGTTGAGTAGGGGTAAGTTAAAAACGTATGAAGATTAGAGGCATCAAAACTTACAAATTCAATGTACCTATGGGCGAACCAGTTCGCGACCCACATACCGGCGAACTGTTGAGCAGCCTTTCCAAACCGTGGCTATTTCTGAAGATTGAAACTGATGCTGGTGTCGATGGTTGGGGCGAAGGTAGTGGTGAATGGCTGACGCCGTCGGTCGAAGCGACGCTGCACGAATGGTCGAGCCTACTGATCGATCAGGATCCACTGTTGGTCGTGGCACTGACCGAGGATATTACGAACCGCCTGCCGTGGAAGGGTGGTCCCGTATTTGGCACAGCTATCGCGGCGATCAATGCTGCCCTCTACGACATCGCGGGTAAAGCGTGGGGAGTCCCGGCGCACACCATTCTCGGTGGCAGGCGGCGGGACCGTATCCGTGCCTACTGCGGCGGAAATCTGTTTTCTACGCCAGAAGAAGCAGCGGACGCAGCGCAAGAGGTCAAGGCACAAGGGTACGCTGGGGTCAAGAGTAACCCGCTGGAAAGCCGCACTTGGTCGATGGATGGAAAAGCGATTGACCATTCAACGGCGTGTGTGGCGGCGGCTCGTGAGGCGGTGGGAGCGGATTTTGACATCCTGCTGGATACACACGGTAGCCCAACGCCGGAGTTGAGTGTCGAGTTCGCTCGGCGCGTTGCCCCGTTCAAACCGCTGTTTTTGGAGGAACCGGTCAAGGTGGGTTCGCTTGAAGCGTTGATGGAGGTCACCCGGAAAAGCCCGGTGCCGATTGCGACCGGCGAGAAACTGTTCACAATTGGCGACTTTAAGCCGTTAATCGACAATCGAGCGTGTGCTGTCCTGCAGCCGGATGTAACGCACTGCTTTGGAATTACCACCCTAGTCGATATTGCTAAATTGGCGGCGGCGGAACAAATGCTCATGGCACCACACAACGCCGGCGGTCCCCTCTGTTTTGCTGCCACACTCCACGCCGATGCGGTCATGAACAACTTTCTCATTCAAGAGACCAGCAGCCGACTTTCACTATTCGATCGCTGCGTCGAACACGATTGGACGATAAAGGATGAACACGTCAACCTCTCAGACGCACCGGGGCTAGGAATTTCGGTGAAAGAATCGGATCTGGACGACTTGCCGTATGAGCCGTTGCCCTATCGACAATACCGACATGCGGATGGCAGCTGGAAGGGTTGGTAAGCGATACATTAAGAAATACGGTTAGTCGGCGGGAAGTTAGCAGCTGTCAAAGGCAAGGACTTACGCCGTTGAAGGTTCATGCCCTCGTGGTTCGGTGATTTATCGCCGGACAATATGACCCACGACGCCCGATGAATTGGGCAACTACAGTAAGGACTCGATTAACAAGCCCTACACCCAATCGGGGGTCCTCGATTGGCTAAGCGTTGCTTTAACACAAAGGAATCGGGACCTGTAGTCGGGTGATTTATCGTCCGTCGTGACCCGGTTGAATTGCGCTACTACAAACTCAGATGCGTAATTCCTAAAGAAAGGAACTGCCAGGATGATTAAACTCGGAGTGATGGCGCGTGCTACGGATGAGGCCGTATTTCATAAGCACGTCCAATTCGCGCACGAATTGGGATTGGATGTCATCGATTTCCATCTATCGGGGTTGCCTAGATCCCCCGATTTTCTGCGCCAGATTAAGATTTTGTGTATGAAGCACGGCTTGCCCATCGGTTATCTGGGAGCCGGAAGTTTTGTGGGACCGGAAGATGAGATGCGCGATGCAGTCGCGCGGGGGAAGGCAGACGTTGACTTGGCAGCCTTTCTATCGGCACAAATGATTCGGGTGTTTGCAAGATACAAATGGCCAGATACCGTTGAGGAGCAAGAAGCCTTGTGGGGTCCGATGATTGCTCGCTACCAAGAACTCTCTGACTATGCCGCGGAGAAAGGCGTTGTCTTGGGGCTGCAGAACCATAACAATGGCAGTTTTGCGATGACAGCGGATCAGGTTTTGCGCATCCTGCGAGAGACTGACCGTGAGAATTTTACCTTTATTATGGATACCGGTCAGTGGTTGAACGCCATTGGATCGCACCCTCGCGGTGAGTTCGATCCGAATGTAGACCTCTACAAAGACTACTTAGAGCGGACCGCTCCACACGCAACCTATGTCCGTGCCAAGATTTACAAAATCGACAACGGACGAGAAGAGTGGCTCGATTACAGACGGATTCTAAAAATTCTGAAGGCGGTGGGCTTTAACGGCAATATGTCCATCGTCTTTGAAGGCGGCGATCGCAATAGATACGATACGGACGAATGCCTCAGATTGGCGGTCAAGCATCTACGTGAGTTGCTCGCTGACTACTAGCCGATTTCAACCGGCCGAGAGGATTCTATTTTAGGGAGGAACGGATGATTATTGACACACATCTGCACGTTTGGAG
>JAKZSX010000022.1:0-3397 GCA_047517405.1 Candidatus Poribacteria bacterium
CATTTTCCCCGTTTGCAAGGTGTCCTATAAGTGCCAACTTGCGTTATTTTACTTGCTTTATTTATATCGATATGTTTAAATATAATTAACGCAAACGAATCCAAACGAGGTGATGAGTATGGAACTCTTACAAGAACTCAATGAAAAACAACAGCAAGCCGCTGCCCATACCGACGGTGCGATGCTGGTTGTAGCGGGCCCGGGCACCGGCAAGACAAGAGTCATCACCCACCGAATAGTTCATCTCATCCGCAACCATCAGGTTGCCCCCGATCAGATCTTTGCTGTTACCTTCACAAACAAAGCTGCACAGGAGATGTTTGAACGAATTAAGGATCCCCTCGGCATGACACAAGGGCTAGACGTTCGTATTTACACCTTTCACGCCTTTTGTGTCCGCCTGCTCCGTGAACACGCGGAGGAAATTGGTTTAAATAAGCATTTCGCGATTTTCGATCAGAAAACACAGGACGATGTACTACGCGAGTGTCTACACGAACTTCGTTATGAACTCCGTCTGAATCGGCGTACTTATTCCCTGTGGAAGCTGCGTACGATCATCAGCGCATACAAGGTGAAGTTAGAAGATGCAACCGCCGATCGAGATGAAATTCGGCTAGGTGATGGGACACTTATCGACAATCCAGCGGAAGTGCAAGACATCGCTGACCTGCTCAAAGCCTATCAGACAAAGCTCGCCTCTCATAACGCCCTCGATTTTGATGACCTGATTTCTATATCGGTCGAAGTGCTTGAACGTCTGCCCACAGTTCGTGCGAAGTACCACAACGATCTCCGCTTTATCCTCGTTGATGAGTTTCAGGATGTCAACGCTGCCCAATATGCCTTGCTCAAACTTCTTTCCCGCGCGTCTCAACATAACATAATGGTCGTTGCGGATGGGGATCAGTCCATCTATAGCTGGCGCGGCTCCAATCCCAAATATATTGAGCAATTCAAAGAAGACTTCAACCCAACAGTGGTGGAGTTAGAGCTAAATTATCGGTGCAGTGAGAAGATCCTGCGAGCCGCGGAGGCAGTGATTGCTAGCAATCCACGCCAGAGAAAGAGCGTTCTGAAAACGCACAAGGGTGCTGGAAATATTCTCTATCACTACACTCGGGACACCCCTGATGCAGAGGTAGATCTTATCATCACGTTGATCCAGAAACTTGTGGAAGAGCGATTCTACTCCTACAGTCACATCGCTGTTCTCTATCGCACCCACCAATTAGCAAAAGTCTTAGCCGGTCGGTTATACCGCGAGAACATTGGGTTTCACCTTGAGCGAATTGATTCTTTTCAAGAGGAACACGCACAGGGGATTCTCTCCTATCTGAGCTTCATTCAGTGGCAACTTCCACGCGATATTGAAAAGGCAGTCAATTTCCCGCAGCAGCTAATCGACGATTTGACGCTGGTCCGGTTGAAGTGGCTCGCACAGCAGAAAAATATCACGTTGATTGAACTGCTCAGAAAAATCGATGATTATCCGAGTGATGTAGGTCCACTCACCCGTTGGAATGTACGTCAATTCTTCCAACAGATTGATGATTTTCATGAGCGGATCGAAGGAGAGAAGATTCATACGATTGCTAACAAACTCTTCGATCTCCTTTCGCGCAGACGTAGCCCGTACCAATCCGAAGACATACACGAGATTGAAAATCAACCAGAAATCCCCGGACTTCGCGCTGCGACAGATATCCTGTATAGCGCGATCGACCGCGGGGACCCCGTCCACCTGATCGTAAGCTACGGGATTGATTCCTACTGTGCTGCCCACATCATCAGGAGTACCCTAGAGCGATACCTCAACCTTTCGATTTATACAGATCTGCTGCCTCCCGACTCACCTTTGAACCCGATAATAGACGAAAGTGGAGTCAATATCCTAATTGGAGACTTCGGTGCCCTGCCTGAACGTGAAGATACAACAATCCTGCTCGGCTCCGCAGTCAACGCAGATGCAAACGTCCTCCAACTCGAGAAATCACGGCTCACCCAATCTCGTAGTGTTACCGCGTTGAAACTGTGTCAACGACTCTTGAGCAGCTTTGAAAAGCCAAACCTCGCGGATATGACCGTCTATGATCTAGAAACAACAAGCGACGATCCTGATAGCGCAGAAATCATTCAACTGGGTGCGGTGAGCGCGATCGACGATGAACTTGAAAACTATGACCAACTGGTCAAACCGCCGCACAAAATCCCAAAATCGAGTACACAGATTAACAAAATTGATAACGAGAAAGTAGCAAATGAGCCGGACATTGAGAAGGTGCTGCCACAGTTCCTGAATTTAATCCAGAATCGAATCCTTATCGGGCATAATATCGCTGAGTTTGATAAGCCCGTCCTTGATAAAGATCTTAAACAATGCCTGAAGCCAGAACTCTCCAATCCTTATTACGATACACTCGTCACGGCGCGACGCCTCTATCCACGCGAAAGCTGTAGTTTAGAAGCCCTTGCCAACAAATTCAATATTAACCCCCCCACGCACGATGAGCTTGAGGATGAGCTGGTTACTCACAATGCGCTTGAGGACGCGCTGGTTACCCGCGACGTATTTAATGAACTGATTAAAGAGGACCTGCGCCGGCGTGAAGTGAGATCTCTGCCCGAACTTTTACCCTTGGTCGGAATCGGAATACTTGCTGCACAACAGAGCGAACAGGACCTCGGAATGGACGAAGGAAGCGAAGGCGGAATAAAGCCCTATCGCCAAGCTGCTGCGCGCTATGTTCAGGCACATCGTCCAGAGCTAGATTGGCTCAACGCGGATCTGCAATCTACGGAGAAACAGTCGGTTCAAGGGTTCATTGACACACTAACTCGGACACAGATTGAGGAGTCTCAGGAAGATAAGAATTGGGGAGAGAAACGCGCGGAATTCATGAACGACATTGTACGTTTTGAAAGACACAACGTTGATAAGTACCTCACCGGCTTTCTCAATTATCAGAAGCTAATCAACAGTGCCGGTGAAACGGGGACTGCAGCGGACAAGGTTACGTTGATGACGCTTCATGCAGCAAAGGGAACGGAGTTTCCGGTCGTGATTATTATGGGGTTGGAAGACGGGACATTCCCGATGCGACGCGAAGGGGATCCACCATCCAAACTTGAGGAAGAACGCCGTCTATTCTATGTCGGTATGACCCGCGCGCAAGACTACCTTTACTTCACATCCGCAATTGACCGCAAGGGCAACTATGAGCGGGGCAGCTCGATGTTCCTACGCGAAATCCCATCCAACCTGATTGAACATTGGCACCGTGGCATGAAAAGGAAAAGATAATCAAGAGTCAATATATTATTCTAACTGAGTTGCTGGTTGCTGCCTCGCTGGGACTATGAACGCATCCCAATCTCCGTATTTGAAAAGATTCCT
>JAKZSX010000023.1:0-2953 GCA_047517405.1 Candidatus Poribacteria bacterium
ACCGTTGGAAAAGAACTCAAACCACTAATGCAGCAAACTTCCTATTGACAAAAAAGCTCTAGAGGTGTATCCTATAAAAGACCCTATAATTGTGTAAGGAGAAAGCCATGGGGACATGGGATACAAAACCGAGCTTTATTCAGTCAGACCTTCCATTGATTGACTGTGACATTCATAATCGCGTGCCATCGCTGGAAACGCTTTACCCATACCTACCGGACTTTTGGGTTGAGTATTGTAGCACCTCTGGATTCGGGGGACCTGAAATGGGGGATTACCCAGGGGGCGCACCGACATCAGCACTCCCAGATACGAAGCCTTCAGACGGACCGCCGGGGTCAGATTTGGAGCTGCTAAGGGAGCAGACGCTCGATTTCTGGGAAGCGGATTACGGCATCCTGAACTGCGCGTATTGGGTGCAAACTGTCCATAATGAATATCTGGCAGCGTCACTTGCTTCTGCGACCAATGACTGGCAGGTCGAACACTGGCTTGATCCAGAGCCGCGCCTGCGCGCCTCACTGGTTGTTTCAAGCCAAAACCCATTAACAGCAGCGCAAGAAATTGAACGCATGGGCGACCACCCCGGATTTGTGCAGGTACTGTTGCCGGTGCGCTCACTGATGCCCTACGGGAAGCGACACTATGACCCGATTTTCGAGGCTGCTGTCCGCCATAATCTCGTAATCGGTATCCATTACGGTGGGGCTGCGGGCATCCCTCCAAGTCCAAGCGGTTGGTTTTCGACCTATTTGGAGGAGTACGCCGGTATGGGGCAGGTTTTCCAAGCCCAAGTCATTAGCTTGGTTACGGAAGGTGCATTCGACCGGTTTCCAGATCTGCGGGTTGCCTTAATCGAAGGCGGCTTTACGTGGCTCGCGTCAGTCATGTGGCGGATTGATAAGGAATGGCGAGGGCTGCGCCACAATACGCCGTGGATTAAACGTTTACCGTCAGAATATATGCGCGAACATCTCCGTTTCACGCTTCAACCAATGGACGCACCACCAGATCCCAAGCAGTTCCTTCGGATGATTGGCCAACTTGATTCAGACGATATGCTGATGTTTTCAACCGACTACCCACACTGGCAATTTGATTCCCCGGAGGAGGCTTTGCCAATGGGATTGCCGGAATCACTGATGAAGAAGATCTTGGCGGAAAATGCGAGAGAGTTTTATCAACTGTAAAATGTATCAGGATTACCCTGTAATTCCTGTTCCAATCCATTTGGGGTGAGCGCATCTAAACTTGTTTAGCTAGCGAACCCCAACTCAATCCTAAAGGGTAGGGCTTGGTGCCCGTACCCTTAGCTGGTATCTTTACAGGCTTATCGGTCTTGGCTCGTAGCTTTACACGCGTGCCACCGAAGGTCAGTTGCGTACCTTTAGAAGCAAGTTTCATCGAATCGGCGATTCCAATCACTCAACTTCCACGCGAAACCTCAGACAACTCGCCTTGGGTCTATCACGACCCGAGGGGAGCGAAAACGAGCGTTTTCCTTAGTCATCAAGCTACAAGCATATTATATTACAAAACCCGCATGGTTACAAGAAAAAATGCTAAGGCGGGTGTTTCTTTCCAAGTAGGGAATACAGATCTGCGTTCCTTACTTGGGTTTCCACACCTAAAGGAGTTTTTTGATGAAAGGCACACGGGAAAAAGTACCCGTCATCGACACCGATATTCACAACAACCTCCCATCGTCAGAATCACTGCATCCATACCTCTCTGAACGCTGGCGTAAGCATCAGGAGATGATAGGTGGGCGTGGACATGCCGGATCCGCCTATCCGCGGGGGATGCCCCACGCAGCGCGGCACGATGCCTGGCCTCCATCCGGGCTTGCACCGGGTGCAGACCTTGCTTTTATGCAGGAGCAGTTACTTGACGCCTGGGACATGGAATACGGGATTCTGAATCCGCTCATGGGCGGCAGCGAACTCAATTTGGAGTACGCCGCGGCGATTGCACGGGCAATTAACGATTGGCAGGTCGAAGAGTGGACTAAGCCCGAGCCACGTTTGCGGGCATCAATTGTCGTTCCTTTTGAAGATGGGGAATTGGCAGCGGAGGAGATTGATCGGCGGGGTGAAGATCCGAACTTTGCACAGGTGCTGTTGATTGCACGCACGGACGAACCCTTGGGACGGCGGAAGTATTGGAAGATGTACGAAGCCGCAACGCGCCATGATCTGCCGATCGGCATCCACTTCGGTGGTGTCGGTGCCGGACCAATCACCGGTGCGGGTTCGCCCTCCTACTACATCGAAGACCACGGCGGTATGCCCCAAGCGTTCCAAACACAGGTGATTAGCCTCGTTTGTGAGGGCGTCTTTGAACGCTTCCCCACACTCAAGTTTGTCTTGATTGAAGGGGGCTTTGCTTGGTTCCCGCCGTTGATGTGGCGGCTCGATCAGAATTGGAAAAAACTGAAAGAGGAGGTCCCGGATCTGAAACGGCTGCCATCAGAGTATATGAAAGATCATTTCTGGCTCAGTTCGCAGCCGGTGGAGGAGCCTCCCAAACGGGAGTATTTCGACCTGTTGCTAGAGCAGCTCAACGCACGCGAGAAACTGATGTTCGCAACCGATTATCCGCATTGGGACTTCGATTCCCCCGACCGCGCCTTTCCGACGAATCTTGCACCGGATGTGAGACGGCGGATTATGGCAGATAATGCACGTGAGCTGTATAAATTGTAGAAGTCTGCAAATCAACAAATCGTTCAGCGGTTCATCGGTTCATGAGTACAAGAATGCAGAAGTCTCGTGAAACCTGAACCCCTGAACCCTCATATTACATTTCACGCAATACGATAGAATCTGATGGCAAAACATGTAGTTGCAACGGTAGACGAAATTCCGCCGGGTGAACGCAAAATCGTCGAACTTGAAGGACGATCGCTCGGCATTTTCAATATTAATGGCGAGTTTTATGCCGTGCGGAACAT
>JAKZSX010000024.1:0-21768 GCA_047517405.1 Candidatus Poribacteria bacterium
GGGACACGGACACCGATGTGGAGATAGTCCAACATCCCACCAACGTGCGGTGGACGTTCGGGTCCATTGTGCTGAAAGACACGGAAGTTGTGGTAGCCATCGGTGAGATCGTAGCAATCGTCCATCGTCGAGAAAACTTTCAATCCGAGGGCATCGCGCCAAAATCGGATAGTCTCTTCCAAATTGGTGGCACGGACACCGATATGTACGAGGGTTGACATTACTGATTCCTCCTTGTTGAAAAAGTTACAAAGTCTGGAAAATTATAGCACACTTGGATCAAGGGTCAAACGAAAAAAAATCTCTCCGAGCGAGTTCAATATGCGGTGATGCTATCCCGAATCTTCTCCAGTGTTTTCTCCCCGACACCTTTGACATTGGTAAGATCATCAACAGTAGCGAACCTGCCGGAGGTTTGACGGTATTCGATGATGCGTTGCGCCATTGTGGGTCCGATGCCGCGCAGTGTTTGCAGCTCTTGGAATGTCGCAGTATTGATGTTGATACGCGATCCATTTGACGATGCAGACCGCCTTACGGAAGGCTGCGGGGGTGCAGCGGAGGACGAAGAGGTGGGAATGGTCTGTCCCACATCGGGGACTTGGTGAATCTCGGGGACATAAATCTGTTCCCCATCACGCATTTTCGCGGCGAGATTGAGACTGTGAAGATCGGCTTGGTCTGTCTTTCCGCCCGCTTTCTCAATAGCCTCGTGGACTCGCGCATCTGTAGAAAGGTGGTAGACGCCCGGCGACTTCACCGCGCCCATCACATGGACAACAATCTCTGGCTGGGCCGTGGATGAGGGTGGCGTCGGTGGAGGTGGGGTTGTTTCCGTTTCGACAACGAAATCGGGTTCGCCGAGAAAAAGCGCGGGATGGAAATGCTTCAGCATCCAATATCCCCCGCCCGCAAGTATCACGACAACAAGGACAATGATGATTTTTTGATGTTGTGATTCGAGGATGTCCATCTTCTATCTGCCCCGACAAACACACCTACAATGGATAGATTGACACACCTACTTAATCCAGCCGCCGCCGACGACGGTATCACCATCATAGAACACCGCTGCCTGTCCCGGAGTCACGGCACGGCGCGGTTGATCAAACTTGACTTCCACCTCTGTGCCGCTCAAGGGAGTAATTGTCGCCGGTGCCCCTGCATCCTTATAGCGAATCTTGACCTCCGCTCGAATCGGCTCGGTCAGCTCATCCATCGTGATGAGGTTTACCTCCTCGACCTTCATCCTATCCGCCAAGAGGTTTTCGTTCTTTCCAACGACGATGGTGTTGTCGTGAACCTTTAATTCGGTGACATAGAGCGGCGTCTTAGCAGAGATGCCCAACCCTTTGCGCTGTCCAACCGTGTAAAACGGGATTCCCTGATGCTCTCCGAGCACATGGCCCTCTTGGTCAACGATATCGCCCGCTTGAATCTTTTCAGGAATCCGATCCGTGAGAAATCGCTTGTAGTTATCGTCCGCAATGAAGCAGAGGTCTTGACTTTCCGGCTTCTCCGCTGTCCGTAACCGATACTTTCGCGCCACCTCTCTTACTTCATCCTTTGCATACCCACCGAGCGGCATCAACGCACGGCTCAACTGCGCCTGTGTCAGAGAGAACAGGAAGTAAGATTGATCTTTACGAGAATCAATCCCTTTGCGTAAGAGATAACGACCTGTCTCCGGCTCGCGTTCGATTCTGGCGTAATGTCCCGTCGCCACGTAGTCAACTTCTAATTGTGTTGCGAGCTCAAGCAGTTTCCCAAACTTTAAGTCCTGATTACAGATGACGCACGGACTCGGTGTCCGCCCAGAAACGTATTCATCAGCAAAGTAGTCAACGATGCTCTGGCGGAAACGCTCTTCGTAATTGACGGCGTAAAACGGTATGCCGAGCTGTGTAGCTACCCGTCTCGCATCTTCGACACCCTCAAGCGAGCAGCAGTTCGGCTTATCCGACTCGATTTCGATTGTGTCGTGCGTGCCGAGTCGCATGGTAATTGCGATTACATCATAGCCGGCTTCGACCATCAATGCCGCGGTCACTGAACTATCAACACCGCCGCTCATCGCAGCGATAACCTTTGTATCCAATATAACCACCTATATCTAAGATTTTCGGAATGAAGTTACATAAGGATAGCATACGTTTGATGCGTTGTCAAGAGCCATCAGAACCTCTAGAAAGTTTTGACAATTTTACTTGACTACTTCATATTTGTGTGGTATAATTCACACTAAGGAAAATTACAATTAACGATTTGTTAAACACAACCCCCTTGTGACCGAGTGAAAATATGATGTATATACACAAAGAAAGGAACCCTAGATGAAAACGGCATCTTCATCAAAAGTAACCGAGGCGATCCACGTCATCAAAGATCAGCACTGCGAAAAGTGTGGTAAGCAAGCGAAGGGATTTGTTTATCGCAAAGCGCATCCGATCTACTACTGCCGCAAATGTTTGCGCGATGAGATTGACAATCATGGACAACTAGTCGCGTAAAAGTCAAGTTCGGGCGGGGTCACCCCGCCCCTACGTTTCTGTTGAACGATCTCTTAATATTAGCGAAATAAAAAAGGGCGTACCCGCGGGCACGCCCTTTTTTGTTGTCGTTTTACCTGCTAGTTATCATCCTCACGTTCACTGAGCAGCTCGCCACGTGCCAATCGTTCCGCATTCTCGGTTGACCAGAGGATATTCTTCATCAACTTCTGCGCGGTGATGTAACGGGTCGCAGCGAGGAGATGCATCCGTTTCTCCTCAGTATCGTCAGTCAACGCATAGTGCCGAAAAGCGACTTCGAGCACCTGGAACATGTGAAGTTCTGCATCTTCACGGAGCAGGATGTGAGCCAATGCACGTTTGAGCGCGTCAACGTCGTGTCCTTCTTCCAGATATTGGTTCACAAGGATTTCCGCCTCGTAAACCTTTTGGAAATCAGCAAACTCCTGGAAGCGATCCAACATCTTATCAACGGAATCGAAGGTTTCGTCGAGTCGTTGACCGGGGCGAGGAATACGTGCCGCCGGCATGTTCAACCAGCGTAGGTAGTTCAGGAACACGGCGCCGTGGAAGATTCCGCGCAAAAGGTCTTTGCTTGGTGCGTACCGGAACGTGCGGTAGAGCGCGTGCGCGTAGGAGTAGATGTTTGCTACATCGTGCCAATCGCCTTCATTCTTGAGATGGAAACGCGCTGTCCGAATCGCCGAAGCGTAGGTCATGGCTCGGCAGATGTCGGTCGGTTTCACGCCAGCGCGAAGTTTCTCCTCAATTTCCGCAACAATCGGCACAAAATCGTCGCCAAGCATCGTTTGGGTGAACTCTGAAATATCGAGTTCCGCCTCGTTTGCTTGGTTCTCCTTCCAGATTTCGTCTAACCGATCAAAGATTGGCTCCAGCACCGGCACACTGTCTGCCCATCGAGATGTTTCCTCATGCCGGGTCCGGCTAACCAAATCGACCACGATCGGACGCAAGATCTCATGTGCCTCATCCCACCCGATGTAATCCAACGCCTCAAACATCTTGTTTGCAAAATCGAGGGCGTGACCATCGCCGGTGAAGTAGAAGTCAGTGGCAGCGGTGAACACGAAATCCGCCATGACCGATTTATCGTATCCACGGTCATTCAGTGTGAGCAGAATGCGCTCTGCGGCACCCCGGTCCCGTTTGTCGATAAAATAACGGAACCATCTCTTCAGGGTTGTGAGGTCGTGTTCTTCTGTCGTCCGTGGGAACGGTGCACGGTATGGACGCGAACTGCCCGACGTCCGAAGACTGATTTGCACGAGTCCATGCACGAGAAACAGGTTGTGATCTTTCGGGGCAACCTCGTCCCACAAATTCGCTGCGAGCGTAAGAATCGCTATGCCGGAGGACCAGCCTTCGCTGCTTTTATGGGAGCCATAGTGAAGTCCCTGCTGAATAATCTCCTGTGATGTTGCCCCTGCATCGGTGAGTGCTGTGACCGCCTTCGCAATGAAGAAGGAACTGCGGTCCTTGAGTCCTCGCTCAAGCGCGCGCTTGCCACGGTCAATGACACGGCGTTTTGCTGCGTCTCGCTCCCCACGGGCAAGCCCGACATACAGATAGCCATCATCACGCACTGTAACAGGAAATGCTTTCAGATCATCCCCAGATGAGAGGAAGCAACCACCCGATTTGAGGTCAAATTCCCAGTGGTGCCAATGGCAAATCAACACACCATCTCGGACGCTGCCTTCGGACATCGGATAACCCATGTGCGGACAGCGGTTGTCGACCGCGTAAAATTTATCCTGATACTTAAAGGCAGCTAGGTGGGTGCCATCCACGTGAAAAGGCTTCCCCTCACCGCCTTCAAAGGTATCGGCGGGGCAGAGTTGGTGGTAGACCAGATCAATTTCATCCGTAACCTCCACAATTGGGAGATCTTCGATGTGGATAGAACCTGCTGGTGTTTCTTGAGAGGTACGGGGTGTAATACTCATAGTGTAAACCTCCTTATCACGTGAAAGGTAAGACGTGATAGATTATCGCCTTTTTTTTTATTCGATCTGATTGGTTTACAGTATATCGCGTTTCGCAGACCTTGTCAACACAATTTGAGAGTTCTATATTCTATTTAGACGTGTTGAAAATGAGAGGTTTACATCGCACTAGCATTAAATTGAAAAGACACTTGACCTTGAAAAAGCAACGATCTGGTGTTACAATGTTTTCAACTTTGACATGTCGTTAGACCATGCGCATCATACTTCATCTTCCATCTCCTTCGGACTATTATGAGTGAATATATCCCATGTCAACGCAAAAAGAGATCACGATCCATCCGCTAAACTATCCATTGATTTATATCCCCGAAGGACCATTCATCATGGGAACGCTTCCGACGGGACTACGAAAAACTGACCATGAGGAACCGCAGCGCACAGTGACGCTCAACGCTTACCAGATCGGTAAGTTCGCTGTGACCCATGCACAATATATGCAATTCGTAGAAGACACCGGGCATTATCCGCCGCGTTTCCACACTGATTCGCGCTTCAACGCGCCCGACTGTCCTGTGGTTGGCGTCAGTTGGCACGACGCATGGACGTTTCTGGGTTATATCAATGAATTGACAGGCGAATCGTATCGCCTACCAACAGAAGCGGAGTGGGAGAAAGCAGCACGAGGCACCGATGGACGAGAGTATCCGTGGGGAAACGAATGGGACCCATCGAAAACGAACTCGTCGGAGACCCGTCTCAAACGAACAACGCCTGTTGACAGCTATCCGGAGGGTATCAGCCCTTATGGGTGCTACAATATGGGTGGGAATGTTTACGAGTGGTGCATAGACTGGCTCCACCCGGAGACTTATCGATACGCGCCGGCGCAAAATCCCTTGGGTCCCGCCGAAGGCAGGCGCAGGGTTATTCGGGGTGGTTCATGGGTGCCGCGGGGTCAATTCGCGGCGCGATGTGCAAACCGTGCAGCGTATGAGCCAATAGAGATGGTGCATAACGTTGGGATTCGGATCGCGAAATCAGCTCATAAATCCGTCTAAAGATGAGAGACTTTATGGGGCTTCTAAGTCCCTCGATTCACAAAAGTAGGTGATTCTATGTTACGTCGCAGAAGTTCACGTTTAGCCTTAATCTGCTCGCTCATCATTCACCTCTTTATTGCTGCCATCATGATACATCTACAGATTGAGCAGCGCCAATCACCCTTCTTTGATAACGTCGTTTTGGTTGACATCATCTATTTTCAACGCCCGGTAGTTCGCCCACCCAAGCCAGTGGAGCCGCCGCCCCCTGAACCGGTGAAGGTTGTTTCGGAAGTTTCTCCCCCTAAGCCTAAGCCGAAACCTGCCTCCACGGCCGATTGGATGACGATTGATTCGTTCAAGACCAATCAACGCGAGGCAATTGAGTCAAAAACTGATTCACCTCCCGCTTCGGATAGCGTTGGATCTGTTGCTCAACCACAATTATCCTCAAAAGTACGTCCAGATTCCAAAGCACTTACTATGACAGCGGTAGATCTGCCAAGAGAGGGATCAGAAAGGGAGGAACCTCTAGCGGCATACCAGGACATCAATATGAATGAAGGCGGCGGCAATCTATCCGAAAGCTCTCCAGAGGTCGGTGTAACGAAATTGCGTGTTGGGCGGAGACGAGGTGAGGCACTTGCGGGGATGCCTATCGGAAATTCGGGCGGTAGCATTCCTTCAGGCACCTCTGGGGAGGACAACTACATTCAAATGATGACCGAACTTGCTCGAAACCTGACAGATGCGGCAACGCTTCAAGAGGTTGATCTGGTTTTTATCATCGACAAGACTGGAAGCATGGAAGACAATGTCCGTGGCATTCGCGCTTATATCGACCTTTTCTTCGAGCATTTCACGCGCTCAGGACACGATGCAGCCTTTGGCTTGGTAACATTCGCTGACGCCAAAGAAAATAAGCCGAAGGTTCAGGGTGTCACGACGGATCACGGCAAATTCAAAAATTGGCTTTACAAGATTAAGTTTGAAGGTGGCGGCGATCTCGCCGAATCGGGATTAGATGCGTTAATGGCGGCGCTACACAAGATTAAATTTCGAGGCAACGCCCAACGATTTTTCGTCCTTGCGAGCGATGGAACCTTCCACGATGCGGATTACGACGGCAGATCGGAATATAGCCAAGATGGGGTTATCGAAACGCTACAGCACAACGGGATTCGCGTTGATGTCATCGGACTGAATTTCCTTCCTATCAAGCAGCTTGCCTGGGCAACGGGCGGCACTTGGCGGGCAATCCCCGGCAGAGGCTATCTGGAGCACATCCCCGCAACGCTCACAGCCAAGATGCTCTCTGAGCTGGGTGTCCTCGGTTTCGATGACAATGGACTGGAGGCAGATGAGCTTGTCGTTTACCTGCGTCGCGATCCTCGTCCAACGTGGCTCGAAGTTACATGGAAAGTGCTCAACCCGTTAGGCGAACGATGCTACGGCCCCTTTACGCAGCACCTCGACATCCCGAACGACAGCGCAGAGGTTATGCGATTTGCTCCGGCTATTGATTTCAACCAATTTCGAGCCGCGGCAGGGACATACACTATCATCTACCGCATCGAAAACAATCTCGGGCATCGAAGCATTTTGCGCCGCACCCTTGAATACGGAGGTTAAGAAAATCAAAGATCAGGTTGCAGACCCCATGGTATTAGAGAAACAGATTGCAATCAGCGCGGTATTGAGAGCAACACAACTGTGTCAGCAGGTGCAAGCGGACATGGTGAAGGCAGAGGATGCAGTGGAGAAAGCGGATCGAAGTCCCGTAACCGTGGCAGATTTCGGCTCACAGGCTTTAATCTGTCATGCGATTGGTGAGGCGTTTCCAGAAGCTGCCATTGTCGCTGAAGAGGACTCCCAGACGTTGCAGGAAAACCCTCAACTGATGCAGCGTGTGACCGGATATCTCACCGGCTTTGCTGAAGGGACACCCTCACCCCAAACGGTTTGTGACTGGATTGATTGGGGCGGTGGAGAAGTGGGAGAACGCTTCTGGACGCTGGACCCGATTGATGGCACGAAAGGGTTTTTGCGGGGCGATCAATACGCCATTGCGCTGGCGTTAATCCTTCATGGGGAGGTAAAGCTCGGGGTGCTGAGTTGCCCAAATCTACCCCAGAAATTGGGCGACCCTCGGGCGCAACGCGGTTGTCTTTTCGTCGCAGAGAGAGAAAAAGGCACGCGGATGCTTTCGTTGGATGGTAACTTCTCAGAACAGGTTCGCATCTCTCGGACAACACACCGTTTTGCAGAAAGCGTTGAATCTACCCACAGTGATCTTGAGGCTCACGCACAGATTGCACAGCAGGTTGGCATCATTGAGCCACCGATCCGGATGGACGGTCAGGGGAAGTATGGGGTGCTCGCACGGGGCGAAGCGTCTGTCTATATTCGTTTGCCGAACCCGGCGACGCCGGATTACCGTGAGTGCATCTGGGATCATGCCGCCGGACTAATAGTGGTGGAAGAGGCGGGCGGGGTAGTAACGGATATCAATGGGCGGTCACTTGATTTCTCGCAGGGGACACGGATGACGACCAATCGTGGGATTTTAGCGACGAATGGGGACCTGCATCCGCAGTTGCTGGAGTGTATCCGCGGGCGGTCCTAGAATTAACGGTGAGACCGGTTAATCCACAGCTTGTGCCGCTGCTGGAATCTCAACTCCCCGCTCTGTCCAAAACCGATATGCCCCACGGTGTAGCGGAATCACAAACGCTTTTGGCGCATTTTCGGGTGTCATATCCTTCGCGGCGGGGGTGGTGGTTATCAAAGTTTGATGTCCTGCTTGATCGTAGATACGCTGCAGAATGGTGTAAACCGTTTCTTCGCTGATGTCTTTGTGCGCGATGAGGACTGTCGGCATCATGAATGTATTCACCGGCTGGACGTTTTTGTATGCCTTCTCAGGCACCGTACCGGGCAGATAGAAGGGATATTTCTCGTAAAATCCGTACTTTTTAGCGGGCGCGTCGAAGTCGATTAGACGAACAGATTTGATTTCGGAGACATAAATGATGGCGGAATTGGGCGCATTGACAAGCCATTGAAAGCCGTCCACCTGTCTATCACGGAGGGCATCACCACCTGCGGTCCCCCCTTTATAAACCGGCGTGAACTTGCCGTGGATGCCAGCGAGCTTCGCGAGCCGTTCCAGTGTCTGTGCGGAGCCGGATCCCGCTGCACCCATCGCAACTTTCTTCCCGACAATATCCTCAAATTGATGCACATCGCTGCCCGCCAAGGTAACAAATTGGTTGTAAGCGATGTAAAGCAGCGTTACCACTCGGATGTTTTCTTTCGCTCCTTCTTTGGCAAATACCTCCTGCCCATGATACCCGAGATAAACATCGGATGCAAACGCAACGCCCATATAGTCCCCACCACTGTCCACGCGACGCACATTTTCGATTGACCCAGCGGACGCCTCGACGGAGATTCTGATGGTGGGCTCCGCTTTTGAAACGACAGTCCCAATTCCACCTGCAAATGGTGAAAAAGTCCCACCGACCGCCCCACCGAGGATGGAAAGCCATATCTGTTTCTTTTTTTGACCGCTCTCCGTTTGGACAGACGACTGTTTGTCGGCACCTTTCTGGTTATCGCAGCCATAGATTAGCAGACTCAACACACAGAAAATAGACAACCATAAGTGAAACTTCTTTCGTTGCATTTTGCTCCCTTATCGTCAACTACGCTCTACCATAGACAGGAATCGCTGCCCCATTGATGATAGCGGCAGCATCGGAAATAAGGAATAGGATGACCTGGGCGATGTCGTCGGGTGAAACCCAGCGGGAGTGATCTTCGTCAGGCATCCCCTCACGGTTCGCAGGAGTATCCATGATGCTCACCAACAGGGAATTGACGTTAATCCCTAGATCTTTGACCTCCTCAGCAATTGATTCTGTGAGAATCCGTACGCCATTTTTGGAAACGGAATAGGCACCTAATCCAGCAGCCCCACTTAACGCCGCACGGGCAGAGGTGTTCACAATCTTCCCATGTTTCCGCTCAATCATGTGCGGCAGCACCGCTTTGCAGCAGAGAAAGATCGATTTCAGGTTCAGATCCATCATGAAGTTCCAGCGTTCCTCAGCCATCTCGGCAACTGGGATACCGCCGACAAAGCCGCCAACCGTATTCACCAAAACGTCGATGTGACCGAATTCGTCCAATGTGGCTTGGATGAAATTTTGGACTTCACTCTCAACCGTCAGGTCTGAGCGAACCAGTGTTACCTGCGCCTTGAGATCACCTATCTGACGCTCAAACGGTTCAAGATTGCGCTCAGAGGTGTAAGGGACCGCAACTTGGTAACCTTCTCTGAGAAGGACTTCCGTGACGACCGTTCCCAACGCACCAGTACCGCCGGTGACAATAGCGAATCGCTTTTCAGCCATTTCAAAATCCTTTCTCATGCGATACGTGCAATGAATACAGATTCTAGCCCTTTATCGACCTCGGAGTTCGGCGATCAGATTTTGGGACCCGCCGCTCGGACGTCTTCTGCAGTACTATCCTTGAATTGCTCAAAGTTTTCCGCAAACATCTTCGCGAGTTCTCGCGCTTGGAGGTCGTAAGCAGCACCATCTTTCCATGTGTTGCTTGGTTTGAGGATTTCAGACGGCACACCTTCGCAGGCGGTTGGGACGTGGATTCTGAAAATCGGATCCGGCTCGGTTGGAACATCCGCTAGCTTACCCTTCAAAACGGCGTCAACAATGGCGCGGGTGTAAGCGAGCTTCATTCGTGTGCCCTCGCCATAGGCACCACCACTCCATCCGGTGTTAATCAACCAGCAATCCACCTGATGTTGATTAATCTTTTCCCCAAGCATGTTGGCATATACAGCGGGATCGAGGGGCATAAAAGGGTCACCGAAGCAGTAGCTAAAGGTCGCCTCAGGTCCTTCTCCCAGACCCTGCTCAGTGCCGGCAACCTTCGCGGTATATCCGGAAAGGAAATGATACATCGCTTGCTCAGTTGTCAATTTGGCGACAGGAGGCATCACGCCAAACGCATCGCATGTGAGCATGATTAGGTTCTTCGGATGTCCGCCCACGCCTTCCGGAACGATAAGGTCGAGGTGGGTGATTGGGTAGCCTGCACGCGTATTCTCAGTTAATGTATCATCATCGAGATCGATTTGCCGTGTCACTGGATCGAGAATCACGTTTTCCAGCACCGTTCCAAACTTATGGGTACAGGCGTAAATCTCCGGCTCCGCCTCTTTGGACAAGTTAATTGTTTTCGCGTAGCAGCCACCCTCAAAGTTAAATACGCCACGATCGCTCCAGCCGTGCTCATCATCGCCGATGAGATTTCTTCCCGCTGCAGAGGAGAGGGTTGTTTTTCCCGTCCCTGACAGCCCGAAAAACAGGGCGACATCTCCATCGGGACCAAGATTTGCCGAGCAGTGCATCGGCAGCACTCCCTGACTCGGCAACAGGTAATTAAGGTATGAAAAAACCGATTTCTTTATCTCGCCAGCGTACCGTGTTCCGCCAATGAGCACCAAATTCCGCTTACAATTTACAAGGATAAAGGTCTCCGAGTTAGTACCGTGTAGTTCAGGGTCAGCGTGAAAGCCCGGAAAATCAATAATTGTAAAGTCAGGTGAACGGTCTGGAGATAACTTGGCGGTTGGGATGAGGAGGCACTGGGTAAACAGGCTGTGCCACGCATACTCGGTGATGACACGAACGCTGATACGATGCTGTGGGTCTGCACCGGCATAGCAATCTTGAACAAAGAGGTCATGACCTTGGATGTAAGCCAACATCTGATCATGCAAGCGATCAAAGTGCGCTTCGGAAATGGGACGGTTGACCTTGCCCCACCAGATTTTGTCTCGGTTTAACGGTTCTTCAACGATAAACTTGTCGTTAGGCGATCTACCCGTGTGAGGCCCTGTTTCAACGATAAAAGGACCAGATTGAGCAATTTGCCCCTCACCGCGCTTGAGAGCTTCCTCGTATAGGGTGGGTATCGATAAGTTCCAATATATATTTTTAATATTTTCGATTTTATGATCGCTCAATAGCTGGGCTTTGCTCATGCAATTCTCCTGAAAGCTGATCGCAGATGTGGATATACCTGTATAGACCTAATCTTCAACTGAAACAACTCCGATTCCGGGTAGATCAGGTAAGATGAGTTTACCCGCCTCAAGTGTTACACCGCGATATGGATCATCCGCAACCAGTAAATGCCCGTCCAGATCTGCGTAATCCACGAGTGGTGTGAGATGCGCCGCTGCCGTAATGCCGAGGGAGCTTTCAATCATGCAGCCAATCATCACTTGCAGTCCATGCGCTCGTGCAATGTGGATGATTCGCATCGCTTCGAGCAGGCCGCCGCATTTGACCAACTTGATGTTGATACCATCAACACACCCGACCAGTGCAGGTATATCGGCGGCACGTTTCACACTTTCATCGGCGAAAATCGGGAGATCCGAGTGCTCGCGGACAAATTTTAACCCCTCCAGATCGTCCGGCTTGGTGGGTTGCTCGATCAATTCAACACCGTATGGGGCAAGCTCACGGATTTTACGAACCGCTTCTTTGGGTGTCCACGCCGTGTTAGCATCCACATAGATCGGCTTATCCGTAACTTCGCGGAGTGCGCGGATGAGCTCCAAGTCACGGTCGGTGCCAAGTTTTACCTTAAGGAGCGGATACGCCTCCGCTTCGCGCACCTTTTGCTGCATAATCTGCGGCTCATCAAGTCCGATTGTGAAGGTGGTCAGCGGCGTTCCCTTTGGATCGAGTCCCCAGAGTTGATAAAGCGGTACACCTAACTTTTTCCCCAGCCGGTCGTGCAGCGCCATGTCAATCGCGGATTTTGCAGCGTAATTGCGTCCGAGAACCGACTCAAGTTCGGACATGACGCTCTCAATCGCGTCAAGATTTCCATCAAGACCTGCATCGAGGGTGTCAAAAGCGACTTGAACCGTTTCGACGGTTTCACCGTAGAAGCGCGCGGGAGCCGTCTCACCACGTCCGCCATCAATTTCCACAGAAATGACTTGACGGAATTCATCGACGGCTCGCCGGGCAATCTTGAAGGGGTGCACAAGTTTGAGATCCGTGATTTTATGTTTAATCTTCATACAAATCACCCAGAACCGTTGCCGGAAGCCTTCTTCTCCTTCCACGCTTTGACAACCTTCTCCGGAGTTAGTGGCTGATCCCAGATACGCACACCAATCGCGTCATAAATCGCGTTGCCGATTGCGGGCGACGTGGGCACCACGACGATTTCACCTGCACCTTTGGCACCGTAGGGTCCATGCTGGTGCGGAACTTCGACGATAATCGACTCCATGTATTCTTTCAACGGCATCTCAGCAATGGAGGGGATTTTATAATCCATCAGGCTGGCGTTGGTCATCTGTCCACTTGCATCGAAGCACATGTCCTCGTGCAGCGCGATACCGATACCCATACACCCACCGCCGTAGTTCTGCATTTCGACGCCTTGCGGGTTCATCGCCTTGCCGACGTCAATTGCAGAGACAAACCTCCGGACGCGTACCTGCCCCGTTTCAACGTTGACCTCGACTTCGGCTGCTTGGGCACCATGTCCCATGTAAGCCATTGGCTGCTCGCCCTGCCCAGTGTTTGGGTCGTGTGGACTGGCAGTGACTTCCCATGTCGCTTTACCGATAATCTCATCAACCGCCGGACGTTTGCCCGCCAGCATCTCAACCACGAATAGATCTTCAACTTTGATGGACTTCTCGGGAGAACCCTTGACGAAGATGTTCCCACCGGAAACGTCTAAGTCGTCAGGGTGAACCTCCAACTTGGGTGCGGCGACTTCCCGTATCTGGAGTTTCGCATCATCACACGCCATGCGGGTGGCATTGCCGGTGTGGAAGGTCTGCCGACTGGAACCCGCGACATGATCGAATGGAGTAATCGCGGTATCCGGGGTGATCAGTTTGACCTGATCGATCTCGATTCCGAACTCATCGGCGACGATTTGTGTGAGAACGGTATAAGCGCCCTGCCCCAAATCGACCGCACTGGTTCGCAGCTCGCAAGAAGCATCTTCATGGACCTTTAACTCCGTGCTAGAAGCAGTCGGTGCAAAAGAATACTTGTTACCGAGAGCGATTCCCTTACCGCGATACCACGGGTGTTTCAACGATTCAGAGGGGGTTTTCCACTCAATTGCATCAGCGCATTTGGTCAGACATTCGTGGGCACTGAACGCATGGGCAGGCATGGTAATGGCAGTGCGCTCGCCTTCGGTCAGCAGGTTATTTATACGCAGCTGAACAGCGTCAATGTTGTACATTCTCGCAATGATATCCATCTGCGTTTCGACCGCCCAAGCAGATTCTGCGCAGCCGTAGCCTCGTAACGCGCCACCGGAGATACGGTTGGTATAAACGCCGTAAGAGTCCACCCAAAGCGCGGCTAAGCGGTAGGAGCCGGGATAGAGATGCGTAGAGAAAATTGGTTTGAGAATCCCTTCGCCGCTATAGCCGCCGCCCCAGAAAATCGACGTGACTTTGCGTCCGATCAGGATGCCATCCTTGGTCACAGCATCCTTCATGTAGAAGATGAAGGGTGTGCGTGCTGCGGTAGCGGAGAGGTCTTCGGCACGGGTCAAGATAATTTTGACGGGACGTCCCGCTTTGCGGGCAAGAGCAGCAGCGATGGCACCCTCTTTGACCGTCAACTTGCCGCCGAAGGCTCCGCCGACAAACGGAATGATGACGCGAACTTTGGATGGCGGCAGAGCGAGTGCCTTCGATAAACCGTCGCGGGCGATGTAGGGCGATTGTCCCCCTGCCCAGAGGGTAAGCGCGCCGTCGGAGCTCCATTGTACGACTGCGCCATGCGGCTCCATACATGCGGTGTGGACATAACCGGTTGCATAACGATTTTCGATGATGTGTCCGCCTTCGTCCTCCACTTTTTTGAACTCGGCGTCAATGTCGCCGTGCCGGATGCGGTAGGCTTGCCACAGGTTGGGCGGACGTTCGTCCATTTCAGCGAGTTCTAGGAGTTTTTCGTATTCTTCGTATTCTTCGTGCAATACGACCGGCGGGTCTAATTTGATCGCTTCCTCCGGATCAAAGAGGGGAGGGAGTTCCTCGTATTCGACCTCGATCTGTTCACAGGCTGCGCGTGCAATCTCCGGAGTATCCGCAGCGACCGCAGCAACAGGCTCACCGACAAAGCGCGTCTTGTCGTGGGCGAGCAGATGCTCATCCATCGTTAGGATGCCCAGCCGTATGTCAGGTAGATCCGCGGCGGTAATGACAGCGCGGACACCGGGCATTTGTTCGGCTTTACTAGTATCAATTCCCAGAATCCTTGCATGTGCATACGGACTGCGCTTCAGCTTGGCATGAATCATACGCGGCAGCACGAGGTCGGTTGTATATCGTGCTGCTCCAGTTACTTTTTCTATGCCATCAACACGTTTAGTAGAAGTTCCAATGACGCTCATGTTATTTATTCCTCCTTCTCTCCTGCGACGCTCAAAACCGCTTGCGTCGCGTGCGTGTACACTCCGCAGCGGCAAAGATTTCCCACAAACGCAGAGCGAATGTCTTCTTCAGTTGGATTCGGGTTTTCGTCTAACAACTGCTTCGCCGTCAGCAGCATCCCCGGTGTACAGTAACCACACTGCACAGCACCATGCTCAAGAAACGCAGCCTGCAACGGATGGAGTGCAGTGGGTGAGCCCATACCCTCTATGGTCAAGACCGATTTCCCTTTCGCCTGTAGCCCAAGCATCAGACAAGATTTCACCAGCTGTCCGTCAAGCAGCACCGTACAAGTCCCACACCGCCCATCCTCACAAGCGCACTTCGTCCCTGTTAGCCCAATCCCATCGCGAACTGCCTCCATCAAGGTATGGTAGGGTTCAACGAGGATGTCATAGTTTTCGTCATTGACAGTCAATGATAATGGGTATTTCATTAAAATGCCTCCAAATAATTAGTTATCAATCCAACCCTGATCGGAGATTAGGGTTTTATGCTGTCGCTTTGTCTTAACCGGTAGCGCGTGCAACAGCTTCCGCCAATGCTTCCTTGGTCAGCACACTGACAAGGTCAATTTTGTATTCGCTTGGTGCCATCGGATCGCTAGATGGTGCGACATGGGCTGCAGCGAGTTCGCCGGCTTCGGCGAGCAGTCCATTGTTTCCGACGATGTTGTTGCCCTTCAGGCGTGTTTCTGCCTCTTGTGCGTGAGCCGGGGCACCTGAACAGTTACCGATTATGATACGGGCATCCTGACAACCCCCCGCTCCATCAAGGCTGACGAAAGCACCGACGCCGACAACGGGATAATCTCCTGCGCGCAGCACAAACCGACGATGGGTAGCTGCGGCGGATGTGAGGTCGAATGATGGAATACTCACCTCCGTCAGCAACTCGCCCGGCTGGGCAGCGGTAGCAAAGGCGTCAGTGACAAAATCGCACATAGGCACCACCCGTTCACCGCTTGTACTTGCTAATTTTACTGAAGCATGCAACGCGCTCAGAACAGCGGTGATATCGCTCGCTGGATGTGCCTCACAGATCGCCCCGCCGAGTGTTGCGAAGTTACGAATTTGTTGGTCTGCCACCTCGTTGATGACATCATTCAGGGCACGCAGCGTCGGATACGTCTCGCCTATGCCGCTCAAACGATCCAACGTAACCTTCGCACCAATTTTTACGCCTTCGTCCGATGCGGTTATGTCTTCCAATCCGGAGACATGTTGAATACTGATTAGATGGGATGGCTGAATTAATCCATTCCGCAACAGTATCGTCATGCTCTGCCCACCGGCAACAACCTTCGCACCATCCCCGTATTCGGCTAGCAGCGTACAGACCTCCGAAACGGTAGTCGGTTCAAGATAGTGACAATCAATCATGTATTTCCTCCCTCATTTAGATGAGCTATGGGATTTTTGAGAAAACCCTCAATGTATCAGAGGATTTCCTATTACAAATAGATTATATTTTTTGGAAATTTCTCAAGATTATAACATAGTTCCCCTGAAAATAGAACCCCAAAAATCATCCACGTGCTTTCGCCGTGCAAGCATATCCAATTCTGTTGACTCAACTGCTCGGATCTGCTATAATGGTGGAGGCTTAGTTTACATAGATAAGGGCATTCTTATATCGGCTATTGACAAAGGAGGTCAAATCGTGATCCGAACATACTATTTGCTATTTCTTTATATTGTCTCAATCCTCTTTGCAATCGATCCGATTGTTCTCATGGCAGATGCTAGTGAGGTTGGAGAATGGCAGGCTTACGGCTCGGACAAAGCCAGTACCAAATACGTTCCACTCGATCAGATTAACAAAGACAATGTCAAGGATCTTCGGATTGCGTGGCGTTGGAACTCCCCCGATAATGCACTCGTTGAGTCCAACCCTGACCCGTGGACAATGGTGAATGAAGCCACGCCGCTCATGATCGGTGGCGTGATATACACCAGCACGTCGCTCAATCAGGTTGCTGCCATCAACCCCGTCACAGGAGAAACAATCTGGGTTTATGATCCGGAAACTTACAAGGATGGCACCCCTACTGGCTCAATCGCTGCTTTTCGCGGCGACACAGGCGCAGTGGGACGGGACCGGCAACTCGCCCCGCGGAAATGCCATTGAAGTGACCTTCGAGAAAAAGAATCCGTTTCTGTGGGCATTTGATCCTGATAACGGGCAGCTGATTTCCAGAACAGAACTCCCAAGCAATGCGCAGGGCACACCGATAAGTTACATGGCTGATGGCAAGCAGTTTATCGTGATTCCGATAGGTGGGGCGAATCGTCCTGCCGAACTCATTGCGTTGAGTTTACCGTGATGTTATGGATTTACAGATCAATCGCCGCTCGACACGGTTGATAGGAGTTGGGGCTTCCAACCCGTTGGGCGAGGAAACCTCGCCCCTACGATTAGGTACTCATCGGCATCCAACGATGCTGTGCCTTGAATTACGGACATACATCACATAAATCTTAAGACGTTCTAGCAACTTGGATTATTAAATTTTTTGATAAAGGAGATGAAATTATGGGAAGTCTAACGGATCAGGTCGCAATTGTCACAGGCGGTGCTCAGGGCATCGGCGGTGCAACTTCGAGACGGCTTGCCGAGTCAGGTGCGAAAACCCTCATCGCCGATATGGACGTTGAAACAGCTCAATCCAACGCGGAACGGATTCGAAATGCAGGCGGCGTCGCGGAAGTCATTGAGACCGATATCTCTCGTCGTGACGATATTGAGGCGATGGTCAATAAAGCGGTTGAACTATGGGGGCGTCTCAATATTCTCGTCAACAACGCTTTCAATACCAAAGAGCCGGATGGTAGCGCGGTGGATTTGTCGGAGGAGGCTTGGGACTATGCAATGAACGTCCTAGTCAAGTCAATGTTTCTGGGTGCGAAGTATGCCGTCCCGGAGATCCAAAAATCGGGCAAAGGTAGTATCATCAATATCTCATCCGTCCATGGTCTCCTGATGGCTCCGAAGAAACTGGTATATGAAGCGGGTAAATCCTCCGTTATCGGTGTCACCCGCCAGATGGCGATTGATTTCGGGCCGATGGGCATCCGGGTCAACGCAATCTGCCCCGGCCATATTGTGACCGAACGTATTGAAGCACATTGGAAGCAGAACCCGTCGCTGTTGCGTTTCTTTGAGGCACAATACCCAGTCCGCCGTGTTGGACGCCCGATTGACATCGCTAACGCTATCAACTTCCTCTGCTCAGACGAAGCATCTTTCATCACAGGACACGCACTGGCGGTGGATGGTGGACTAACTATTCAACTTCAAGAGGACTTCGGCGTGAATCAGGCGCGATTTTTTCAAGAACATCCGGATACCGATGTATCCTCTTATTGACATCAACTTCCCCAGCGTCTAATCTTTCCATTCTATTCTTTTTGTTAATACGAAAAATTAGCCATAGAGTCTCAATTTCTGCTCTTGTATTGATTAGAAATTCGTTGTATAGTACGCACAATTCTGCGAATAGGTATTCTATCATCTTTGCGTAAGGAGGCTGCCCTATCCGAATCGAATCTGTCACTGATTTTGATCTGAAGCATACCTTGGAGTGTGGGCAATCATTCCGCTGGCAGCCAATCAATGACTGGTATTATGGCGTTGTCGAGGGCAGGCAGCTGAAAATACGCCAGGAAAACCAGACGCTGATCGTGGAAAGTTCAGTTGATGAAGAGGGAGATCAACTAGAAGCCTTCCTCCGCTACTATCTGGACCTGAACCGTGATCTGTCGGCGATCTTAGACGCTGTCGACATTGATCCGTTCATCCACCACTCGATTGAAACGTTCTGGGGAATGCGAATTTTGAACCAAGAGGTGTGGGAGTGTCTCGCGTCATTTATCCTGTCTCAGAATAACAACGTGCCCCGGATTAAGGGGATTATCCGCACAATTTCCGCACAATTCGGCGAAAAGATTACGCTTGATGACTCGGTCGATTATTCCTTCCCGATACCACAAGCCCTCGCCGAAGCCGGCGTTGAAACGTTGTACGATTGTGGGCTGGGATATCGCGCCCCTTATCTGTGGACGGTCTCATCGGCAATTGCAGCGGGCGAATTCGATCCTGAGGCTCTGAAAAGTATGCCCTATGCCGAAGCGAAACGAGAATTGATGGGGTTCAAAGGAATCGGTGAGAAGGTCGCCGACTGCATCTGCCTATTTTCGTTAGGGCATGTTCAAGCCCTCCCCATTGATGTGTGGGTGAAACGGATTATAGAGCAGCTCTACTTCAAACGCGAAGCCTCG
This sequence comes from Candidatus Poribacteria bacterium, assembly GCA_047517405.1. Lineage (GTDB taxonomy): Bacteria > Poribacteria > WGA-4E > WGA-4E > PCPOR2b > PCPOR2b. The sequence continues at coordinate 19,330 of JAKZSX010000024.1, forward strand.
ATTCGTGAGATTCGTCAGTTTGCCGAAGACTACTTTGGCGAATATCTCGGTTACGCCCAGCAGTATCTTTTCCACTATGCCCGGACAGTTGGACTTGAAAGTCTGCTAAAGGGTGAAAGATAGAAATACGCCTCGGAAAAAGAAAATTTTGACCCCCTTGGCAGTAAGTTGTAGGCAACCCTTTCCCAAAACTTTTAATCACACAAAAAACGAATAGGAGGTTCAAATGCTTGAAGATTTACGCGAAAACGTACTTACACTGTTGGAAGAGCGCGTTGAACGTGCCATTGAGACTATCAAACGTCTCAGGGAAGAGAAATTAACTCTGGAATCTGAAAATAATCAACTCCGTAACGAGTTGGACCATCGAGATGTACAGATTCAAAACCTTGAACAGCGGAACGCTGAACTCAACCATTTCGAATCGGAGATACTGGTGCTCCGGAACGAGCGTGAACAGGAACGCCTTGATGTAGATAAAGAGAAAGCGGAAGTCCGCGAGCGACTTGAAGGACTCATGACAATGCTCAACAATGTTGAGAACAGGTCAGAAAGTCAGGAAGCAGCACAGCCTAGCGTCCCTGACTATACGTCTGAGACAGCTAATAACTCCGAAACAGTTGATAACGAGGAAGAGCAACAGGAAACGGAGCGATCAATCACTCCCAACGATACGCTGTTTATACCTACGGCACTGGTAGAACCGCAAGAAGCAGAACAACCAAGTGATTCCGATGATACATCTGAAGAAACGGTCAGTGAGACGGACGATGAGACGGACGATGAGACGGAATTCGCGTAACACTCACCTGCCAACGAACTGTCCAAAAAAACGCAATTGACAACGTGCCGTGATTAATTCGTTAGGAATACAAGGCATGACCCCTTCGACACTTTTGCGCGGTAGTCGAGTCCGACTCACAGCGTTAACGCAAAGCGATCTCCCAACCGTTATCCAGTGGCATCAGAACCCCGAATTTTTACGATTATTTGACGCGCTCCCTGCTTATCCTAAAACTGAGGCAGCGGTGGCTCAGTGGATAGACGATACGAATAAAGCAACTGACGCTTTTCTTTTTGCCATTCGCCCCCTTGACAGCGATGAACTGATTGGCTACCTTGAACTCGACGGAATCCTATGGACACATCGGGTGAGCGGCGTAAGCATCGCTATCGGGGAGGCAAAACAGTGGGGAAAAGGCTACGGATACGAAGTCATGCAACTTGTACTCCGATTTGCCTTCGATGAACTTAATTTGCATCGCGTACAACTCGCGGTGTTTTGCTACAATGAACGCGCCATCGCGCTGTATGAAAAGTTAGGCTTCCAGCGTGAAGGTGTACATCGGGAACACTTGCAGCGGAATGGGAAACGCTATGATATGTATCTGTATGGCCTCCTCCGCTCGGAATGGGAGGATAGGAACGCCACCCCGTTGGAATGAATTGCTGTACTAACCACACAGAAAACACCAATCAAAATGACCGTAGATTGAAAGTGAGATAGACATTATGCCATTAAAAACTGTTGGACTTCTAAGCCCCGGCGACATGGGACACACTGTGGGTCACGTCCTTGTTACACACGGCTTGCGCGTGATTACCTGCCTTCAGGGAAGAAGTGAACGCACCCGATCCCTCGCAGAAAAAGCAAAGATTGAAGATGTGCCAACGTATCACGCACTTGTGAATGAGGCAGAGATTATCCTGTCAATTATGGTGCCTGCGGAAGCCAAGGGAGCGGCTCAAGCGGTTGCAGACACACTTGCCGAAACAGACACAAATCTCACCTACGTCGATTGTAACGCAATAGCCCCACAAACTACGCGCCAACTCGACGAAATCATTACTGAAGCCGGTGGACGTTTTGTCGATGCGTCAATTATCGGTCCTCCGCCCAGAAAACCGGGGGCGACCCGCTTCTACGCCTCAGGGACCCACGTCGGTAATTTTGAAGCGTTGACGCAATTTGGGCTTGATGTCCGTCCGCTTGGCGATCAGATTGGGTTAGCTTCGGCAATTAAGATGTGCTACGCCTCGCTGACAAAGGGACTGACCGCACTTTGCACAGAACTGTTGACCGCCGCAGAACTTTTGGGGGTGTCCGAAGCCCTCAAAGCGGAATTTCAGATGAGCCAATCGGCGTTGTATCAACGGATGGAGGGGGGATTGCCGGGGATGCCACCGAAGTCCAGACGTTGGATTGGTGAGATGGAAGAGATCTCGGCGACGTTCGGTCATGTCGGCTTGACGCCAAAAATTTTAGCGGGAGTGGCGGATATGTACCGATTGGTCGGAAAGACACATCTTGCGGATCTCCCGCCTGAAGATTCGGACGCGTTCCCAGATTTGGCGGAAATGATTTCGATCTTGGCGGATTGTGTGAAAAAGGATCGCTCTGGAAAGGCGTAAAAATATAAGGAACTTATGGCACAGGAT
>JAKZSX010000025.1:0-6639 GCA_047517405.1 Candidatus Poribacteria bacterium
GTAAACCCCGTGTACAGGCTGAGAGGCTAGCGGAGTTCCTGAACTCAAAGTTTGGGAACCGAATCTCACCGATTCAGACGATGGTAGATGCAGTTGATCCCCGGCTGTGGCGAAATGATTGTCGGATGCCGTTTGACCAAGTGCCGGAGGCAACAGAGAGCCAGAAAGCACTCTATTCCTTTGCAAGACAGAAGATCAAAGATCCATTGGAACCGTTCGACATTACAAGGTATCCACTGCCACCCGGATACCTTGAGTTTCTAAACATTCAAGAGGCTTTGCTGAAAGTCTGTCGAGAACTTGAAACACCTCTGATGGAGAGTTGATGAAAATGTTGGTCGAGGTCCTATTCACACAAGCGGAGAATAGGTGTCTTCGATATATTAACGAACCTGACGGTGATGTGACACTAGCAACCCATTTCTTCTTTGAACACACTCTACTATTATCGACGTGGAGCTGACAACAATGCACGTCTGGAAAGAACACACCTCGCAGGTGAACGGGCACGAGATGGCATGGTTTGAGATCGGTGTAGGACCGACCTTGGTTTGCCTTCATGGTAGTTTGGATCATCTGCTTTACCGTCCAATGGGAGAGCTATTCGCCCAAAAATACAGATGTATCCTCTACGACCAACGCGGGTCTGGTCAATCGAAACTTCTTGAGAGCGGCAAGGACGCAATGGATATCAAAAAATTCACTCAAGACCTTGACGCACTTCGTGACCATTTGGGCTTGGATCAGATGGCACTGCTTGGCCATTCGTGGGGCAGCGGATTGGGGTTACTCTATGCCAAAGAGTATCCTGACCGCTTGTCACATCTCATCTTGGTGGGTCCGGGACCACTCAATTCAGAAATGAGGACTGTTATCGCGCGAATAGAGATCGGATGGCACACCCGACCTCGCCTGAAGAATTTGCAGCTATCCGGAGGTCATACGACCAAGCAAGAACCGAGAGGGGTGGGGTCCCACGTGAAATTGACGAAGCCCTGATGCAGGTATGGGCTCGCGTCATGTTTTACTCGCGCGAGACTGCCGCACAGTTTATCGACTTCTATCTGAACTGTGGCGGCTATCTGAGACATGCTGAGCCACCCACGAACTTCAAGCATGAAATGCAACTGGCAAATGCGAACAGGATTATCGCACCAACCTTAGTTGTGTACGGCTATCAGGACTACGAGCCAATTACACAAGCATACCTAATCAAGGAGAAGATTCCTCAAACAGAAATTGTCTTTCTGAACCAGTGTGGACACATCACTTGGATAGATCAACCAGAGGAGTATTTCAAGGCCGTTGACACATTCCTATCCACATCAGCAAAAGAGCAGTAGTTTTCTATAGGGTTAGCGAAATATAAATCTAAAAGGATTAGAGATGGAAATTGTTCAATATACACCCAAGCTGCAAAGTGCTTTGACGGAATTTTATAACCGTCTGACCGTCAACGTGCCACATTGCTACCCGGTCAAGGAAGAAGAATTTGCCCTTGCGATGCGCGGGGTTAACGGTAAAGCCGATATGCAGGAGGGTGGGCTCGATTTTGAAACAGCCTTCATTGCGATAACGAACCGTACTGTGCAAGCGTTTATTCACGTCGGTATCGGTCAGGTTGGAGATAACAGGGAAATTCCCGTAGGCGTTATTCGGTTTTTGGGTTACGAGCGCGGTGCCCGGCGTGCCGGGCAAGTCGTGCTTGAAAAAGCGGAAGCCTATCTGAAAGCGTGTAACGTCGCCCACATTGATGCCTTTTCACAGGATTGTCGGTATCGTTTCTATCATTTTGAAAACGCTGGCTTATCGGACGCGCTTGACCATGTTCAAGCACTCCTTGGATTCAACGGTTATCAATGCTGTTCAGGGGAGGTCTTTTTAGATTGGGAGAACTATTCCGTTATACCAACGCCTACAAGCGTGCCGGTAACGTTTTCTATCGACTGGGAACAGGGACGAGGGCAACTTCCAAACTGCACTGTAAGTGCTTACCGCAACGGTGAAAAGATTGGAGAATGTGAGTCGGTCTCCGGTGGTGAGTTTTCAAGCTACCTCGATGCACAAGACTGGGTCCATACTGTCGGACTCGATATCGACGACCCATATCAAGGGCAAGGTATTGGGCGTTATCTGCTTCAGTACGCACTTCAGGAAATGCACAAAATCGGCTATCGTCACGCGACGATTAGCACGAGTTGGATCAACTACCGGGCGTTTCTCTTTTACAGCAATTGTGGCTATCACGCTGTGGATTGGACTTACCAATTAGAGAAAAATTCCGATTAAACACTCAGAGTAGGAACGCCAGTCGTGACAGGGATGCTCTCGGACAAACCACTATGAGTGAGACGGAATATCCCCGCTTTCCCGAAGGCGAAGGGTATTGCCATGGATGAAACAACTGAGATTGGAGCAGAGAACGTATACGATTTTCTCAAACGGTTCGCTACAGATATCTCCATAGCAGATCTGAAACCTGTATCCAATCGTCACCGGGGCGGTGATAGCCTGACCTTCTACTACCGTGATGACAGTATCCTCAAGGTTCCCCGCCTTAATGATTACCGCCCAGGATTCCTCAAAGAAGTTAAACTCATAGAATACCTGCATACACAGCCACTGCCCTTCGTTGTAGCAAAACCGATCCTCGCACATGAGAAGGGATTCTATGCGATGTTTTCAAGGATTGATTGTGCTTCGCTTCCGATAGAAACACTTGAGGAATTTACCCCCGGAGAGTTGGAATCCTTTGGCAGATCTGTTGGCACCTTCCTCTCCTTTTTGCACAACCATAAATTTCCGACCGAGGTCTTGGACGCCATCCCACGCGCGGATGACCCCTTTGAAATAACACTTCACGAGGCAAGACGACAGCTCGCTTTTATTGAGAAACACACTGTAGAAGTAGATACAACCCAATGGACTGAAAAGCTGGAAAGTCTGCCGGAATCCTTAAATCAGAAATGGGCTGTGATTCACTGCGATCTCCAAATAAACCACCTACTCTTTGTACAGGGAAGTCTGGGACAGCTCGCCATTATCGATTTCGCGGATGCGCTGATGCACGATCCCGCCGTCGATTTATCCGAGTTTGCTATAGAGATGTATTCAGATTTATCCCCTGACGGTATCGCAGCCAAACAGATTGTTGATGCAGTTCTGAAACATTATCAAACAGACGATCCTGCGATTGCATCGAAAATTGAGTTGGGACTTCTCGTTTTTGCAATTAAGCGTACCTACCAACAGGTAGTGAAGCTTATCCGCTCATGAATTCCCCCGTTGCCATCTCTCCAAAGATGGTATAATTAGACCTGAATGTTTTCAGGGTTATGGACATTTTGAGCTAGTCAAACCACTATAATCAGTAAAGTTGTTAGGTTCTGTTGACATTTGACAAATTGAACCAATATCGGTTTCTGTAGGGGCAACCCTTGTGGTTGCCCTGCTGTAGGTCAATTATCTAAAATCGACATGAATTTCGCAAAAAGTGTTAGATTCTGTTAGGTCATTGTGGATAACTGCGGGGACCACGACTAATGCCATACACATATCACCTCGTTGGGGCTACCGTCTCCATGTAGGAGTAACCTTTGTGGCTACCCTGTCTAGGAAACACCAGTTTTTGCCAAAAGTGTTAGATTGTGTTAGATTGTGTTAGATTATTGTGGATAACTGACCAATTAAACTACCCCTGATGTACTTGAGACAACCTGTTCTTGGGAGGTTTACCCGATCGTTTGCCGAATTGTCGACAGCAAAATATCAACACGCCCTAGATTTATAATTTTCTCTGATCCGGAAAGGAAATCCTATGAAGATTAAAGAAATTCGTGCCGTAGAAATTGAGTTAAATCCAAAACCGACAACACCCCCACGGACACCGAGCCGATCTGGAACGTATCAACTGAATCGCCCCGTTTCCCGTTATTCGAAGTTCAACAAAAAAGAGGGTGCATCCTCTTCAGAATGGAAAAGACCCGCATGTATCGTAACAGCGGAAGATGGCACTTGGGGGTTCGGCATCTCACTTTATAGCGGTCCCGTAACCCGAATCATCGCGGATCACTTTGCCCCGCATCTCATTGGTGAAAATTGTATGGCAACTGAGAAATTGTGGGATATGATGGTACGGTTGTCAGCGGCCTTTGGCGCGACCGGCTTGACCAGTTATGCGATTAGCGCGATCGACTGTGCCCTGTGGGACCTCAAAGGCAAAATTTTGAAAAGACCTGTTTACGAGCTGCTAGGCGGACCACAGAAGGAGAAAATCTTCTGCTACGCCTCTGGTTTTGATCAGGAATGGTATATGGAGCTTGGATTCAAAGCGACAAAACTATTCACACCTTACGGTCCGGAACAGGGAAAAGAAGGCTTAAACAAGCTGGAAGAGTTGGTAGCGAGCACACGAGAAGCGATTGGCGATAAAGTTGAGTTAATGCTGGATGCCTGGACCGGTTTTGACGTTGAGCATACCGTGCGCGTCTGCGAGATTATGAAACCTTACCGTTTGAAGTGGATGGAAGATTATATCCCCGCCGATGATCTGGTGGGTTACGAAACAGTGCGTCAACGCATCCCGTGGCAAACGCTCGCTACAGGAGAACACTGGTATCTGCCAACCGTCTTTGCCGCTGCCGCTGGTCGGCGGCTGGTCGACATCTTCCAGCCAGACGTTTTGTGGTGTGGCGGCATCACTGCTGCAGCCAAAATCTGTCATATTGCTGAAGCAAACGGCATCTCTGTAATTACGCACGCCGGAATGAATTACCCCTACGGTCAACATTTGTCATTTGCCATGCCTGCTATCACGTGGGGCGAACGGTCAGAGGGCGTTTCTGCCCCCGGTGTGCCGCTTGAAGAGATGGTCAAGTTGCCCGGCACTCCAATTATCAAAGATGGTTACCTCGTACCATCAGATGCTCCCGGTTTCGGTCTTGAAATTGACGAAGCTTGGATAGAGAGTGTAAGTGCATAGAATAACGCAAATTGCTAGGTATTCTAGTTGGTCAAGTTTCTTATTTCGCCCCGATACTTGGCAGGGCGGGTCTCCTAGACAGCTCTAACCTTTTCCATAATTTGTAGGTTGGGCTTCCTAGCCCAACCCTCAAAGCCCCAGCGGGGCGACAGGTGTATAGAAAAACCGAGTTCCTATACACGACGCTAAGTCCCAGCGGGGCAACAGGTGGCAACTTGCGTTAGAATATACAAAGAGGGGAAACATCGCTCGGCTATGAATTAGAACAGGTAGATTCATAGAGGAGTATAATTTGACATGATGTATATTGATTTTGTCGAAGCACTATCCGCGGACGATCTGGCGGCTATAAGGAAAGCCGCCAAAACTGACGTTCACTGTCATGCGTACTTTGGCACACGATTAGAGAATGTGGAACACTGGTTGGGGCACTCACTGATGAAGGCACCTTCCAAAATGAGTGGACTCGATGCGATGATGGAGTACGCAGATGCGGTCCTAACCCCTCACATAAAACATCGCGAAGGTTTTGAGTTCGTCGCAGCGTCAGCGGTAAGCGATGCAATACAGGATGGCGTGGTTGTGTTTGAGATGAGCTTTGACATTCGGAGGGCTGCCTACTATCCAGATGGCTTAGCCGGGGTTCGGGTATTTATTGAGGCGTTAGTTGACCGGTATCGGACGCAGATTAATCTACGGACAGAACTTGGCTTTCCCCGGACGAGTGCCGACAATCCAAGCCTGATGAAGTTGGTGCACCAAGCGATAGAATTCGATCTGTTTCAGTCAATTGATCTGTATGATCGTCAAGAGGCGTGCGCTCCTGAGGCTGTGAAACCCTTGTATGCAAAGGCACAAGCTGCGGGAATGAAACTGAAAGCACATGTTGGAGAGTTTGGGGGTGTGGCGGAGATAAAGCGGACTGTCAAAGTCCTCGAATTGGACGAAGTCCAACACGGCATTGGCGCATCGGAATCGATCGAAGTCATGCGCTGGCTCTCCGAGAATCAGATTCAGTTGAATGTGTGCCCAACGAGCAACGTGATGTTGGATGCCGTGTCGGATCTCGCGTCTCATCCCATCCGCGTTTTGTTTGACAACGGTGTGCCGGTGACTATTAATACAGATGATCCGATGATATTCGGTCAAAGCGTCTCAGACGAGTATCGAAATCTCTACCAAGCAGGTATCTTCACCGCTCAAGAGTTGGACGATATTCGGTGTGCGTCACTTGAAGTGCTTGTTTGATTTACTGTGACCTTTGATAGAAACCGAGACAACGTGTTTACGTTGCGGGCGACGAGGCACTTGGCTCCTTGGACAACTTGAACTGGAATCTATATGGCGTTTTGTCCCGCTTGAAGAACAGGCAAAATTAGGATCACGGCAGCTGACACATAGTTGTCGCTGCGGTAGCTCTATTCTCATGACGTGGAGGAACACGGTGATTAACACCAAGTTAAAAGGAAAAGTCGCTCTGATCACAGGTGCCAATCATGGCATCGGTGCAGCAACTGCTCTGGCTCTAGGCAACCAAGGCGTGAAGGTGTTCGCATCATTCTTTCGCCCACCGTGTCAATACAGCAAAACAGAATTGAAGAAAGCCCAAGAAACCGGATTAGGAGGGGATGTCTTCTACCGAGCAATGCAACAAAAGC